>NZ_SDLS01000036.1:0-92348 GCF_004522315.1 Amycolatopsis sp. CFH S0740
GCTTGACAAACAAAACCCAGGGATGTCTTCACGGACCTCTGCGGGAGCTTCGCGCGGGCGGGGGCCGGGTGCGTCCGGCGGGCGGAGCGGCCCCGGAACCCCCGTCCCGGCTCGGCCGCCCCGCCCGACCCCCTTACCGTCCCCGACACCCTGAGGCTCATGCGCTATGTCGCGCCCTGGCCTCCGGTACCGTCGCCGTGCGCCTTTCCTGGCGGGGCACCTCGACGTTCGTGATGCGGTGGGTGCGCACCCAGCGGACCACCCGGTTGCCCCGGCTCAGGCGGGCCTGGCGGGCGGCGCGGCGCAGTTCGGTCATCCGGTAGTCGACCTCGGCGCGGGTGGCGTCCCAGTTGTAGTCGCTCATTTTCTTCTCCCCAGCGGGTCTCGTTGTCTGCCGAAGACCACTTTCGTGCTGAGGGGCCGCCCCGGGCATCGGGTGATCGCCTACACCGGGACGCGAAAAGACCCCTTACCCGCGGCTTCGACCAGGGAAGTCCAGGTCGAGCGGGGTAAGGGGTCTCAGCTGAGCGATCAGCCGGGCGAACGGGTCAAGCCTGCCCCTGGCCGCGCACCGCGTCCAGGAGCGCCTGCCAGCCGGCGGCGGGCAGGCGGAACGCCCCGCCTTCCGGGTCTTTGGAATCGCGCACCGCGGCGCCGCCTGCGACGAAGGCGACCTCGACGCAGTCGTTGCCGCCGCCGCTGTAGCTGCTCTTGCGCCACTGGGCACCGGAAAGGTCGGCCATCATGGTCCCCACATCCTCACTGTCTCGGGTCGGTGTTCCTCGGTTCCTGAACCACGGCGGCCTGTTCGGCGAACCGGCCGGCCGCGTCGGTGATCAGCGCCACCGAATCGTCCGGTTTCAGCGCTGCTGCGCGCAGGTGGTCGAACATCAGCGCGTAGCGCCGGACGTCGTCGGGCTGTTCGAGGTACAGGCCGCTGGAAGTGCTGTCGTCGACGTAGACCACGTCGGGATCGGCCTGCTCGGGGAAGCCCATGATGAGGAACGGTCCCTCCATGCCGGGGTGCGCCCCGGCGCCGAACGGCACCACCTGGACGGTCACGTTCGGCTTTTCCGCCATCGCGGTGATCCGGTACAGCTGCTCGGCCATCACCTCGGGGCTGTCGACCACGCGGTGCAGCACCGCCTCGTCGATCACCGCCCAGTACTCGACCGGCGGGTCGTCGGTCAGCAGCTGCTGGCGCGCCATCCGCGCGGCGACCCGGCGGCGGGTCTCGGACTCTTCGGCGTCCGGGCGCAGCGCGCGGATCACCGAGAACGCGTAGCGCTCGGTCTGCAGCAAGCCCGGGACCAGCAGCGCCTGGAACGCGCGCAGCGAGCTCGCGTCGGCTTCGAGGCCGACGAAGGTGCCGGTGAAGACTTCGTTGTACGCGTGCCACCAGCCGCGTTTGCGTGCTTCACGCGCGAGCTGGACGAGCGCTTCCTGCTCGTCGCCGGTGATGCCGTACAGCGCGAGCATGTCGCGTGCGTCGCGCGGGGTGACGCCGACGTGGCCGGTCTCGATGCGGCTCACTTTCGACGCCGAGCACTCCAGCTTTTCGCCGACCTCGTCGATGGTCAGATCGGCGGCTTCGCGCAGCCTCCGCAGCTCGCTCGCGAGGCGCCTGCGGCGAACAGTCGGTCCCTGGCCTCTCGCCACGGCAGCACCTCCGGTTCGTATTGTTGCCCGCACTGCATATCTAACCAGGTGATCGACTTGTCAGTGGAGTAATAACACCGGCGAATTCCCACTGTCGCGGCGGGAGCCCGCCATCACTGGTTCCGATCTGCTCTCGACCTGCATTGTGCAGAGTGCGCTTGTACTCTGGCATCCTGCGGGCCGAGACGCGAATCCAGCCGCGTCGACGGCCCTGAGCAGCGTAGACGACGGCCGTCCCCGGCTATTCGCGGACACCGCGGTAAAGCGGACGACCACGGTGTCCGGGGCCGCCCCCCGACCGGTCCCGGGCACCTTCCTTTGCTTCACGGCATTACTCAGACGAGTATTCCCGCGCAATTTCGCCACGGGAGAGTGACAGTTTCCGACGTTTTCCTCTGCAGACAGCCACTCTGAGTGGTCATCGCCGGGGCAGCCGTCCTTATCGGACCCGCAGCAGTCCTTCTTGGACCACGGTGGCGACGTGCAGGCCGTCGCGGGTGAAGAACCGTCCGGTGGCCAGCCCGCGGGCGCCCGAGGCGCTCGGCGACGTGCTGTCGTAGAGGAACCACTCGTCTGCCCGGAACGGACGGTGGAACCAGAGCGCGTGGTCGAGGCTCGCGCCGAGCACCTTGTCGACGTCCCAGTACACGCCGTGCCGCGCGAGGACCGAGTCGAGCAGGGTCATGTCCGAGGCGTAGGTGAGCACGCAGACGTGCAGCAGCTGGTTGTCGGCGAGGGTGCCGTCGGCCCGCATCCAGACCCGGTGATGGGTCGGGCGTTCGCCGGTCGTGCGGGTGACCCACGGCGGCTCGCCGACGTAGCGGATGTCGATCGGCCGCGGGATCTCGCTGAAGCGCAGGCCGTAGCCCGCGGTCAGCTCGGGAAAGGTCGGCAGCGACTCGGGATCGGGCACGTCCGGCGGCATCGTCTCGGCGTGGTCGATGCCCGGTTCGTCCTTCTGGAACGACGCGGACAGCGAGAAGATCGCCTTGCCGTGCTGGACGGCGACCACGCGCCGGGTGGTGAACGAGCGGCCGTCGCGGATGCGGTCCACTTCGTACACGATCGGGACGCTCGGGTCGCCGCCGCGGATGAAGTACGCGTGCAGCGAATGGACCCGCCGCTCCTCCGGAACGGTCCGGCCCGCCGCGACGAGCGCCTGCCCGGCGACCTGCCCGCCGAACACCCGCACCGACGAGTGCGCGGGCGAAACGCCGCGGTAGATGTTCTCTTCGATCTTCTCCAGGTCGAGCAGCGCGACGAGCTTGTCCAGCACGGGCTGCCCGCCGCCACCGGGGTTGGAGTCGAGTCCGGTGGCGGCCTTCCTGGCCATCTCAGTCATGCCAAAAATTTACAGCGGCGCCCAGCGCCTCCGTTGAGGGTGGCGGAGGGGAGGAAGGCGGAGCCTATGCAACAGGGTTCCGGCATGTCCCTTATGCGTGGTCGTCTTCACCGAGCCGGTGGACGTGGATCAGGTTGGTCGACCCGACGGTCCCGGGCGGGGAGCCCGCGACGATCACCACGAGGTCGCCGCGCTGGTACTTGCCCATTTCGAGCATCGCGTGGTCGACCTGCTGGATCATCTGGTCGGTGGAGTCCACGCGCGGCACGATCTGCGTCGTGGTGCCCCAGGTCAGCGCCAGCTGGCTGCGGACGCTCTGCTCCGGCGTGAACGCCATCAGCGGCAGCCGCGTGTGCAGCCGCGCGAGGCGGCGCACGGTGTCTCCGGACTGGGTGAACGCGACCAGCGCCTTGGCGTTGAGCCGCTCGCCGATGTCGCGGGCGGCGTAGGAGATCACGCCCCGCTTGGTGCGCGGCACATGCGACAGCGGCGGCACGACCGGCGAATCCGTCTCGACGGCCTCGACGATCCGGCCCATCGTCTGGACCGTCTCGATCGGGTACCGGCCGACGCTCGTCTCGCCGGACAGCATCACCGCGTCGGCGCCGTCGAGGACCGCGTTCGCGACGTCGGACGCCTCGGCGCGGGTCGGGCGGGAGTTGCTGATCATCGACTCCAGCATCTGGGTGGCGACGATGACCGGCTTCGCGTTCTCGCGGCAGATCTGGATGGCGCGCTTCTGCACCAGCGGGACCTGCTCGAGCGGCAGCTCGACGCCGAGGTCGCCGCGGGCGACCATCACCGCGTCGAAGGCCAGCACGATGGCCTCGAGGTTGTAGACCGCCTCGGGCTTCTCGATCTTCGCGACGACCGGCAGCCTGCCCTTGCCGACGCGGTCCATCACCTGGTGCACGAGGTCGATGTCGGCGGGCGAGCGCACGAAGGACAGCGCGATGAAGTCGACGCCCAGGTGCAGCGCGAACTCCAGGTCCTCGATGTCCTTGTCGGACAGCGCCGGCACCGAGACGTCCATCCCGGGCAGCGACACGCCCTTGTTGTTGCTGACCGGACCGCCCTCGGTCACCTCGCACACGACGTCCGGGCCCTCGACGTCCTTGACCACCAGGCCGACCTTGCCGTCGTCGACCAGCAGCCGGTCGCCCGGCTTGGCGTCCTTGGCGAGGCCCTTGTAGGTGGTCGAGACCCGGTCGTGGGTGCCCGCGACGTCCTCGACGGTGATCCGGACGACGTCGCCGGTGTGCCATTCCGCCGATCCGCTGGCGAACGTGCCCAGCCGGATCTTCGGTCCCTGCAGGTCGGCGAGAATCCCCACCGCCCGGCCGGTTTCGGCGGCCGCGGACCGGACCAGGTCGTAGACCTGCTTGTGGTCGCTGTGGCTGCCGTGGCTGAAGTTCATCCTCGCGACGTCCATCCCGGCGTCGACGAGTGCCCGCATCTTCTCCGGCGTGGAGGTCGCGGGACCCAATGTACAAACGATCTTCGCGCGTCGGCTCACGTCCGGAGAGCCTAGTCGCTCGGGCCGCTCGCGTCTGTACCGATCCCGAAACTCCGGCCGGAGAACGCGGGAAGGATTCAGTTCCGGGCACCGGCGTGCGCTGGGCCGCCGCGCCGCACGGGGGCACGAGGAATCACCCGAACGGGGGAGGCCGGGTTCAGCGCCGCGGTTTCTCGCTCGGACCCACGTGGTCGCGGGCCCATTCGTTGAACTTCCGCAGCTGGCGCCACGATTTCCGCACCCGGTCGAGTGCCTCGCGCTCGTGCAGGAAGTCGTCCGGCTCCCAGGCTCGGACGGCGTACACCGAGCGGTGCCGCAGCAGGTCGAGGCGCGGGTGGTCCTCGGCGAACCCGCGCGGTTTGGACTTCAGCCGGTCACCGAGAATTTCCCAGCCCGCCTTCCGCAGGCTCGCCAGGATCTTCTCCAGCGCGGGCCCGTGCAGTTCGGTGTCGACCGCCGTGCGGTACCGGGCCAGCTGGTCCGAGGCCAGGTGGAAGCAGCCGCCGCCGACGCGCAGCCCGGCCGGGCCGACCTCGACGTAATACGCTCCCCCGCCGCGGCCGGCCTCGATCACGCCGCCGCAGTGCGTCTTGTACGGCGTCTTGTCCTTGGCGAACCGGACGTCGCGATAGGGCCGGAACACCTTCGCCTCGCCGAAGCCCGCGCCGAACTCCGGCTCCAGTTCGGCCAGCAGCGCCTCCATCGGAGCCCGCACGTGCTCCTTGTAGAGCGCCACGTGGTCGTCCCAGTAGGCCTTGGTGTTGTCCGCGAGCAGCCCGTCGTAGAACTCGACGGCGTGCTCCCCGAATCCGCTGAACTTCACCCGCAGCACGATAAACCGGGGCACCGACAGAATCGGCGCCCCGGCTGCATCGAACGGGGTTACTTGGCGAGTGCCGTGATCAGCTCGCCGTTCGAGGTGTCGCCGGACAGCTCCCAGAAGAAGGTGCCGCCGAGGCCCTGGGACCTCGCGTAGGAGGTCTTGCCCGCGATGGTCGACGGGGTGTCGTAGCTCCACCAGTTCGAACCGCACTTGGCGTACGCGGTGCCCGCGACGGTTCCGGTCGCCGGGCAGCTCGTCTTGAGGATCTTGTAGTCCTCGATGCCCTGCTCGTACTTGCCAGGGGCCGGTCCGGTCGCGGTGCCGCCCGGCGCGCTCTGCGTGACGCCGGTCCAGCCGCGGCCGTAGAAACCGATGCCCAGCAACAGCTTCGAGGCCGGGACGCCCTTGCTCTTGAGCTTCTGGATGGCCGCGTCCGAGTAGAAGCCCTGCGTCGGCAGGCCGTTGTACGACGTCAGCGGCGAGTGCGGCGCGGTCGGGCCTTGCGCGGCCCAGCCGCCGAAGAAGTCGTACGTCATCACGTTGTACCAGTCGACGTACTGCGCGGCGCCCGCGTAATCGGTGACGTCGAGCTTGCCGCCGTTGCTGCCGTCCGCGGTGATCGCGGCGGTGACGAGCTTCGACGAACCGAACTTCCCCCGTACCGCGGCGAGAAGCTTCTTCAACGCGTCGGGACCGCTCGTGTCACAGGTGAGACCGCACGCGTTCGGATACTCCCAGTCGAGGTCGATGCCGTCGAACAGCCCGGCCCAGCGCTTGTCATTGACCAGGTTGTAGCAGGAATTCGCGAAGGCTTCCGGGTTCTTCGCGGCCTGGCCGAAGCCGCCGGACCAGGTCCAGCCGCCGAAGGACCAGATGATCTTCAGCCCGGGGTGCTTGGCCTTCAGCTTCTTGAGCTGGTTGAAACTGCCCGCGAGCGGCTGGTCCCAGGTGTCGGCGACACCGTCGACGCTGCCCGCCGCGTCGTAGGTCTTCTGGTAGTCGGCCCACGCGTCGCCGATCGCGCAGCCGCCGTTCGTGACGTTGCCGAAGGCGAAGTTGATGTGCGTGAGCTTGTTCGCCGAGCCGGACGTCTCGATGTTCTTCACGTGGTAGTTGCGGTCGTAGATGCCCCAGTCGGTGAAGTAGCCGACGACCTTGCCGGACGCGGCCTCGGTTCTCGCGGGGGCCGCGGCCGAGGCGGCGGGGACGAGCGCGGCCGCGGCGGCGAACGCCGCGGTCGCCAAGGCCAGCAGGCGGGTTCTGCGCAAGCGAAGCATCGTTGCTCCCTTCAGGAGTCACCGTCGGTGACGAGGCAGTGACGGCGGGGACAAATGCACCGTAAGTGGACTAGACCACCAGGTCAATGGTTTAGACCATAAAACGGACATTCGGCGGTACGCGCATTCCTTGACAGGCATATGCGCCGCGAGGCAGATTTCCGGGGTGATGCAGACCTTCGACGTGCTGGCCGAACCCCGCCGCCGCGCGCTGCTCGACCTGCTGCTCGAGGGCGAGCGGTCGGTCGGCGAACTGGTGGCCGAACTGCGGCTCAGCCAGCCCGCCGTGTCCAAGCACCTGCGCGTCCTGCGCGAGGCGGGGCTGGTGACCGTGCGGGTGTCCGCACAGCGCCGCTGCTACCGGCTGCGCGCCGAGCCGCTGGCCGAAGTGGACGCGTGGCTCGCGCCGTACCGGCAGTTCTGGGCCGAGCGGCTCGACGCGCTCGAACAGCGGCTGGACGAAACCGAGTGAGGAGCACGTCGTGATCCGAGTGGACGGCCGGACCCTGCGGTGCGCCGACGTGGTCACGGCGGCGCACACCGACGGCCCGCTGGCGATCGACGTGTCCATCGCCGCGCTGCGCGCCGCCGAGCACTCGTGGAAGCTGGCCGAGGACCTGAGCACCCGGCGAGTGGTCTACGGCCGCACCACCGGCGTCGGCGCGAACAAGGACGACGCGGTGGACGAGCCCGCCGAACACGGCCTTCGCCTGCTGCGCAGCCACGCCGGCGGCAGTGGCGAACTGCTGCCCGACGGCCAGATCCGCGCGATGCTGCTGATCCGGCTCAACCAACTGCTGGCCGGACGCTCCGGAATCAGCCCCGAGCTGATCAGTGCGCTCGCCGAAGCCGTGCGCACCGGCGCCTTGCCCGTCGTGCACCGCCTGGGCGCGATCGGCACCGGCGACCTCGCTCCCCTCGCGGAGACCGCTCTCGCGTTGGCTGGGGAACGCGAGTGGGCGATCGGCACG
This sequence comes from Amycolatopsis sp. CFH S0740, assembly GCF_004522315.1. Taxonomy (NCBI): domain Bacteria; kingdom Bacillati; phylum Actinomycetota; class Actinomycetes; order Pseudonocardiales; family Pseudonocardiaceae; genus Amycolatopsis; species Amycolatopsis sp. CFH S0740. The sequence continues at coordinate 7,589 of NZ_SDLS01000036.1, forward strand.
GTGCCGCCGGTTCCGGTGCACACGGGCGACGCATTGGCGTTCATGAGCAGCAACGCCGCGACGCTCGCCGAAGCGACCCTCGCCGCGATGAGCCTGGACACGCTCACCCGTGCGAGCCACGCCGTCGCCGCGCTCACGTACGTGGCTCTCGACGGCAACCCCGAGGCGTACGCGACGCCTGTGCACGAAGCGCGTCCGCACGCCGGACAGGTGGCGTGCGCGGCTGAGATGCGTCGGCTGTTGGGCATGCACGGCACGCCTAAGCCGGGTCGGCGGCTTCAGGATCCCTTCGGGCTGCGCGCTTTTCCTCAGGTGCAGGGTCCCGCGCTGGACGCGATCCACTATTTGCGCGATGTGCTCGCCGTGGAGATCAATGCCAGCACGGAGAATCCGATGATCTCCACCGTGCATGGCGATGCGTACCACCACGCGCACTTCCACACTGCGTATGTCTCGACTGCGCTCGACCAAGCCCGCGCGACAGTGCATCAGGTCGCAGAGCTGTCCGTGGCCCGGTTGGGAGACTTGGTGGAACCGGAGTTCACCGGGTTGCGGCCGTTCCTCGCGGTCGGTCCGCCGGGAAGTTCCGGGGTGATGATCCTGGAGTACGTGGCGCACGACGCGCTGACCGAACTGCGGCAGGCGGCGTTGCCCGCGACGCTCGGGACCGCCGTGGTGTCGCGCGGGATCGAAGACCACGCGAGCTTCTCGACCCAGGCCGCACGGGCGGCTACTGCGGCTGCTGGGGCTTACCGACAGGTGCTGGCTTGCGAACTGGTCGCGGCGGTGCGGGCGTTGCGGATTCGGAAGGCCGAGCTGGTGGACCTCCCGGTGCGGGCGGCGTACGCGGCCGCGGTGGAGGTGTTGGACGAGCGGTTGGAGGATCGGCCGTTGACTGAGGACATCGCCAAGGCAGCCGGAGTTCTGGACGAGCTGGCGCGGATCTGAACCCCGGCGATACGGATTCAGCCGCGGGGCCACGCTCCGCGCTTCGCGATCTCCAGCACCAGCGCGGCGATGTTCCACGCGTCGTCGTCGCCGCGATGGTGGCGGCCTTCGAGCGGGAGGCCCGCGACGGCAAGCGCTTGCGCCATTCCGGGGCGGCGACGCAGACCGCAGGCCGCGGTGAACGCGACCTTCGCGTTGGTGTGCTGTCCAGTGAACGGGTACTCGGTGCCGGTGTGGCGGCATTGCCGAGCGAATTGATTGCGGTCGTAGTCTCCCCAGCTGGCCCACGGCAACTCCGCCGTGCGATGCCGCACCGCCAGCGTCCGGCAGGCCTCCTGGAACGACAAGCCGCCGTCCACTTCGGACTGGGTCAAGCCGGTCAGCTCCGTGCAGAACGGGCTCACTTCCGACCGGGCCGGACGGACCAGTATCCGGTGCTTGGCCACCCGCTCGCCCGCGCGCAGATCGACGACCGTCAATCCGATCTCGATGATCTCGCTGGCCTGGCCGGGCGGCGGCTGTTTCTCCCAGCAGGTCGCCTCGACGTCGACCACGTTCAGGAGGTCCGCTTCCATGCCAGCGAGTGTAGAAACCGAAGACAGCCGAGGCACTCGAGTTTCCACGCAGACTCAGTCCTCCGCCAAAGCGTCCCGCCGCAAAGCCGTGAACAACTCCTCCGCCCGCCCCCGATCCCGGGCCGCAGCAAGGCAATCGCCGCGCCAATCCGACAGAACAGCATTCGCCGCACTCACCCGTGCGTGCAAGTAAGGCGAACCCACCCGCTCAGCCAGCGCACCCGCCTCCTCCAAACTCTCCCCCGCCGCCGAAAAGTCCCCGCGCCGAAGAAAAGCCAGACCCTGCACCCGAAACGCGTCCGTGCGGGCGAGGATGTGCTCGATGTGCTCAGTGCAGGCAACAGCCTCCGCAGCAGTCTCCCCGGCAGCAACCGGGTCCCCGGCCGCCAGTTGTGCTTCGGCGAGGAACGGCAGTGCGTCGGTCATCTGCCAGCTCCGTTCCCCTTGCAGCGCAAGCAAAGGCAGCAACCGGCGCACTCCTCGCTCAGGACGGCCCGCGCGGACGTCGTTCTCCGCCAGCTGTGCGGACGCGTTGCAGATGATGTCCGCATTGTCGCTCTCTTCGCCCAGCCGGATCACTTGAGTCAGGTCGTCGGCCGCCACGTCGTAGCGGCCGCAGGCTGACCACAGTGCGCCCCGGCCGATGAGGGCCATCGCGCCGCACATGGGCGAGCGGCCGTGTCCCGCCAGTTCCAGTGCCTGGCTGAACCGGCGCAGCGCGGCGCCCCAACGGCCGACGTAGACCGCGCTCGCGCCGACGTTGCAGACGGCTCGGCTGAGCAGCTCCCGGTCGCCCAGTTCTTCGGCCAGCCGGAGGATTCGCTCGAACTGCCGGTCCGCCCGGGTCAGTTCGCCGCGGTAGTGGTGCAGCACGGCGACCCCGGTCAGCGCGCGGACGACGATGTCCCGGTCGCCGCACAGTTCCGCGGTGGCCGCGGCGGTGTGCAGATCGGCCAGTGCTTCCTCGTTGCGGCCGAGCAGGCGCAACGCGAGGCCGCGGCGCAGGTGGCCGCCCGCTAGGCCATGCTCGTCCCCCACCGACTCCGCCGCGACGATCGCGGCCGTGGAAACCTCGACGGATTCCCGGTAGCGCGTGCTCTGGTAGAGGTTCGCGGCGCGAGCCAGCCGCAGCCGCACGGACGATCCGCCGGGGCGATCCTCGGTCAGGGTCGGCGCGATCCGGGCCAAGCCTTCGCGCGGAGTGCCGCGTTGGTAGTGCAGGTACCCGATCCTCGCGATAACGAGGCGTTGCCGTTCCTCGTCACCTTCCTTGCGGTACACCAAAAGCGCGCGTTCAGCAGCGGCGAGCGCGGCGTCGTACCGGCCGGCTGCGGCAAGCGCGTCCGCCCAGGCTTCGGCGGCTTCGGCGACGGCGGCCTGGGAACCGGTGCGGTCCAGCAGGTCGACCAACGCACCCAGATGCTGGGCGGCCGTGTCGTGCGCGGCTTGTCTGCTGGCTTTTTCCGCTGCGTGCCTTAAGGTCTGCGCGGCGCGTTCAGTGTCCTGTGCGTGCGTGTAGTGGTAGGCCGCCGCCGCGCCGCCCAATGCTTCGGCGAGTCTGCGGTGCAGTGCGTGCCGACGGCTTGGTGGCAAGTCGCCGTTCACTACCTCGGCGACCAGTTCGTGGGTCAGCCGGACGCCCTCGGCGTTCTCGTCCAGCAGCCGTGCGGTGTGCGCGGGAGCGAGCACTTCGGACAATTCGGCCGGATCGAGCCCGGCAGCCGCGGCCAGGACGTCCGGGTCCATCCGCTGCTGCCCCACCGCCAGCAGCGTGAGCACTTCGACCGTCCGTTCGGGCAGCGAACCGACCTGCCGCCGCACCGCGTGGGCAAGTCCCCACGGCAGTTCCGCGGGCGGTTTGCCGGATCTGCCCAGTACGTGTCCCAGTTGGACCAGGAACAACGGGAGTCCGCCTGCCAGTCGGAGCACGCGGTCGCGGGCGGACTGCCCGACCTCGGTTCCGGCGCTGTGGTGCAACAGCATCGTCGCGTCCTCGTCCGCCAGCGGGGCCAGCGAATGCTGTGTCACCAAGCCTTTCCGGTACAAATCGAGCAGCGTGTCGGCCAATGGCTCGGCCGCGGCGATCTCGGTGTCGCGGTAGGCAGCGAGGAAGCGGACGCGATCCGGCCGGGCGTCTTGGACGAGCGAAGCCAGCAGCGCCAGCCCGTCCGGACCGGCCCATTGCAGGTCGTCCAGGATCACGAGCACGCCGCGGCGTCGCGCCAGGGTGTCGAGAAACCGCGCTGCTTCGGCGAACATCTGCCAGCGGGCCGGAGCCGGTTCGGCCGTGCGTTGTTCGGGAAGCAGGAACGCCAGGCCGGGTCCGGCGGGATGCTCGGAAACGTGCCGCGCGAACGCTTCGGAGAGCGGCGCGTACGGCTCTCCGCCATAACGCGAGCACGCCGTCGAGAGCACCACCGTTCCCCGCGCCTCGGCCAGCGCCGCGGCTTCGGCGAGCAGCCGGGTCTTGCCGATTCCGGTTTGTCCCGCGAAGACCAGAAACGGCCTTCCTGTCCCGGAAATGTGCTTGTCCAGCAAGGCGTGTTCCTCGGTGCGGCCGATGAGGTCCGGCGCCGGACGAGGCGGCGGAACCGGGTGGTCCAACGGCTGTTGCCTGCCGCGCCGGGCGGCCGCGAGCAGTTCGGCCCGGCTGTCCTCGGGCAGTGCGAGACCGTCGGCGAGGAGTTGCACGGTGACTCGCCGCGGATGCCGTTGCCCGCGTTCGAGATTCCCCACGCCGCGCGTGCTCAGCCCGCAGCGCTGGGCCAGTTGTTCCTGCGTCAGCCCGGCTGCCCGGCGCAACCGGACCAGTGTCCGGTCGAACGTTTCCGCAGCGCCGTCCGGCATGTCCCGCACCTCCTGCCGCTCCATCGTCGCTCGCGCCGGGGCGCGAGACATCCTCCGAAGGTCGGGTTCCTCCTCCCGGCACAACAGCCGGTTGTGCCGGTTGTTCCTGGTTCCGCACCGCCTCGGTGAAATCCAATGGCGGCACCGCTTTTCGCCCGTCTTCCGGGCAGCGGCGTACGAGGAAGGACGCGATGATGCGTGCAGGAATGACCTTGAGACGGCTGGCCGCCGCCGGTGCCGCGCTCGCTCTCGGAGCGGGGGTGGCGGCGCTGTCGGCCCCGGCCGCGGACGCCGGACCCCAGCTGAGCCCGGCGTCGTGTGCCAACGCGCCCGCCGGCTACGCGAAATGCCAGGCCGTGCAACTGGTTTCGTCCGGAGCCCGCCCGGCCAGCGCGATGAGCCCGGCCGACCTGCAGAAGGCCTACGGCGTCGCCGGGATGAAGAGCGGCGGGACCACCGTCGCGATCGTCGACGCCTTCGACGACCCCGGCATCGAGAAGGATCTGAACGACTACCGCTCGCACTGGAACCTGGGCTCCTGCACCAAGGCGAACGGCTGCCTCACCGTCGTCGGCCAGGACGGCACGAGCACGCTGCCGTCCAAGACCGACTCGGGCTGGGCGACCGAGATGGCCATCGACGTCGACGCGGTCAGCGCGCTCTGCCCGGACTGCAAGATCCTGCTGGTGGAAGGCAACAGCAACGAGGACAGCGACCTCGCGGCGGCGGTCGACAGCGCGGTCCGCCTCGGCGCGAAGATCGTGTCGAACAGCTACGCCGACCACGAGAGCGCGATCCCCTCGGACGCCGAGCAGCACTACAACCACCCGGGCGTCGCGATCCTCGGCGCCACCGGCGACTGGGGCAGCGAAAGCGGTTCCCAGGCGGAATACCCGGCCACGTCGCCCGAGGTCGTCGCGGTCGGCGGCACCACGCTGACCGCGTCCGGCAGCGGCTACTCCGAAACCGCCTGGAGCAAGGCGGGCAGCGGCTGTTCGAGCAAGTTCAGCAAGCCCGCGTTCCAGAACGGGATCAGCACCGCGTGCGACAATCGGGCCACTTCGGACATTTCGGCGGACGCGGATCCCAACAGCGGCATCACGATCTACGTCAACGGCCAGCAGTCGCAGTACGGCGGCACCAGCCTCGCCACCCCGATCGTCGCCGGCATCTGGGCGCTCGCCGGCACGCCCAAGGACGGCGACAACGCCGCGACCTACCCGTACGCGCACACCGGCGACTTCAACGACGTCACCTCGGGCAGCAACGGCAGCTGCGGCACGGTGATCTGCGACGCCGGCACCGGCTGGGACGGCCCGACCGGCCTCGGCACCCCGCACGGCGTCACTGGCCTGACTCCCGGCGGCGGTACCAACGGCAAGCTGAGCGTCAGCAACCCGGGCAAGCAGAACAGCGTGGTGGGCAAGGCGGTTTCGCTGAAGGTCACGGCGTCGGGCGGCACCTCGCCCTACACCTACTCGGCGGACGGCCTCCCCGCCGGACTGGCCATCGACGGCAAGACCGGCTCCATCACCGGCACACCCAGCGCCGCGGGCACCAGCAACGTGACCGTGACGGCCACCGACTCCGCCGGGGCGACCGCGCAGGCTCCGTTCACCTGGACCGTCACGACGGCTCCGGTGGGCAAGCTGACCGCGAAGTTCACCACAGACTACGACTACGGGTTCGGCGCCTTCGCGCACTTCACGATCACCAACGGCGGCTCGTCGGCGTCTAACGGCTGGACGCTGTCGTTCGACCTGGCTTCGAACGAGTCGCTGTCGAACACGAACCCGGGCACCGCGTCCAGCTCGACCGGGCACGTCGTGATCACCGGACAGGACAGCATCCCGGCGGGCGGCAGCCTCACCGTGTCGCAGATCTACCAGGTGTCGGGCGGCTCGTTCACCGCTCCGGCCAACGTTTCCGTTTCCTGACCCGGCAGCCGCCGTGCCGTCGCCTCGCGCGCGGCACGGCGGTTTCCGTCAGTCCAGGCAGAACTCGTTGCCCTCGACGTCCTGCATCGGGATGCAGGACTCGTTCACGCCGTCCGCCTCCAGCACCTGCACGATGGACGCGCCGAGCGCGACCAGCCGATCGGCCTCGGCTTTCAGGGCCGCCAGCCGTTCCTCGCCGACCAGACCGGTGCCTGCGCGCACGTCGAGGTGCACCCGGTTCTTCACCACGCGGCCCTCGGGCACCCGCTGGAAGAACAGTCGCGGGCCGACGCCGTTCGGATCGACGCAGGCGAACGCCGAGCCCTGATGCTCGGCCGGCAGCGAACGGTCGAACTCCGCCCAGTCGGCGAACCCTTCCGGCGGTGGCGGCACGACGTAGCCCAGCACCTCGCACCAGAAGCGGGCGACGCGCTCGGGCTCCGCGCAATCGAAAGTGACCTGGACCTGCTTGACCGACCCCATGCGCTCACCTTACCGGCGGGCCGCGGCCAGCGCCGGATCCCGTCCGGCGGCGAGATCGTCCGGGGCGAAGACCGGGACCTGCAGGTCCGGGCTGATGCCGGTGCCGTCGTAGGTGCGGCCGTGCGGGTCGAGGTACTCCTCGTTCGGCAACGCCACCTTCCAGCCCGGCTTAGGCAGCGTCCGCTCCAGCAGGTCCGAGAAGGCGCCCTGAGTGGACTGTCCGATCAGGACCGGACGCGGATGCCGGTTCAGCAGCGCTTGCAGGAAGGTCTCTCCCGCTGAGACGTCCAGGCTGCCGGTCAGGACCGTGAGCGAACCGGTGTAACGCGGTGCCGCGGCTGGCTGCACGAAGAACGGTTGCGGCACAGTGAATCGCGTGGGGTCGTCCGGGTCGTTGCGGGCACGTTTGGCGTAGGCGAAGTGCGGGACATCGGTCAGCCGGGCGGCGACTTGCAAGCCGAGCGGGTCGTCCCCTCCGCCGTTGACACGCAGGTCGAGGATCAGGCCGCGCAGCTTGTGCACCCGGTCGGCGGTGAAGATCTCGTCCAGCGCTTTCGCCAGGACCTTGCTGCTGGCGGCGAAAGTGTCGGCGTAATCGTGGAATCCGCTGATCCGCAGGTATCCGCGACCCTCGGGCAGATCTGCGTAGGCGATGGCTCCGTCGGCCCAATGCTGAATCAGCGCACCGAGATTCGCGTCGGCTACGGCGATCGCGCGCGGGACGGTCGTTTTCAGGTCGGGAGTGCCTGGTCGCGGAAAAGAGCAGTGCTGGCCTGCGGCGAGCAGACCGACATGAGCGTCGTGCAGCGGACGGATCAGTCCACAAAGGACTTCGAAGAGCCGCTCCGGATGCGCGGCGATCTCGCGGCGGGCAGCGTCCCCTTCGGACTTCCAGTCGACGCCTTTCGCCCGGAAGAAGGGATAATTCTCGGCGAAGGTGTGCCAGAAGACGTCGAACAGGTCCGCGGACGAAGCCCGGCACGCAGGCGGCAATCCACCCGGGACGCGACGCAACGACCGCACGCCGAGGTTGTCGTCGAAACTCATCCGGCCCGCCCGGATGGTGACGACCGAGCCTTCGTTCGTGGAAAACGTTGTGCCGTCGCCAGTTCCGGAAAGAGTGCCGGGCAAGCAACTGACCTCGGTGACGTCGTAAGTCGTCAGCTTGCCGCCGGACACGTGGACCAGCTGCCCGTACCCGTCCGTCCGCCAGACACTGTCCACAGTGGAAGGAGGGGCTGCGGCCACCGAGAGAATCGCCAAGCCCGCCAGGAAGATTCGCACGAGCCGAGGGTAGAAAAAAGCCGGGGGCGCACGGAATACCGCGCGCCCCCGGCACTGTGGTGGGGTTGCCCCTACCACGGGAGAACTCAGCCGAAGAAGACTTCGGCTTCCTGGTACCGCTCCAGCGGAACGGTCTTCAGCTCGGCCGTCGCCTCGGACAGCTTCACGCGCACGATCTCGGTGCCCTTGAGCGCCACCATCACGCCGAAGTCGCCGTCGGCGACGGCGTCCACCGCGTGCAGGCCGAAGCGCGTCGCGAGGACCCGGTCGTAGGCGGTCGGGGTGCCGCCGCGCTGGACGTGGCCGAGCACGACCGCGCGCGATTCCTTGCCGGTGCGCTCGGAGATCTCGTCGGCCAGCCAGTTGCCGATGCCGCCGAGCCGGACGTGCCCGAAGGCGTCCTTCTCGCCGGTCAGCAGCTTCTCCTCGCCGCCCTCGGGCAGCGCGCCCTCGGCCACGACGATGATCGGCGCGTACTCCTTCTCGAAGCGCTGCTCGACCCACTGCACGACCTGGTCGACGGAGAACTGCCGCTCCGGCACCAGGATCACGCTCGCGCCGCCGGCGAGGCCGGAGTGCAGCGCGATCCAGCCCGCGTGCCGTCCCATGACCTCGATGACGAGCGCCCGGTGGTGCGATTCGGCTGTGGTGTGCAGCCGGTCGATCGCCTCGGTGGCGATGGAGACCGCGGTGTCGAAGCCGAACGTGTAGTCGGTGGCCCCGAGGTCGTTGTCGATCGTCTTGGGCACGCCGACGACGCCGATGCCGTCGTCGGTCAGCCGCTTGGCGACGCCGAGGGTGTCCTCGCCGCCGATCGCGATCAGCGCGTCGACCTCCTGGTCGGCGAGCACCTTGCGGATCTGGTCGACGCCGCCGTCGACCTTGTACGGGTTCGTCCGCGACGACCGCAGGATGGTGCCCCCGCGGGTGAGGATGTCCTCGACGTCGGCGAGGCCGAGCGGCCGGCTGTCGCCGGTCAGCGGGCCCTGCCAGCCGTTGCGGAAGCCGACGAACTCCCAGCCGTGCACTTCGACGCCCTTGCGGACCACCGCGCGGATCACCGCGTTCAGGCCGGGGCAGTCGCCGCCCCCCGTCAGCACACCGACACGCATCTGTTGCCTCCGTCTTTCCTCGCAGGGAGAGTGCAGTCACAGTCCGCGGACAGCGTAGCGGCTTTCATCTGGATCGGTGCAGGGCGGACCACCTGCCCAATCCGGTCCGGGCCGGGGCGGCTCGGAGGTGTGTTACGGTGGCGGCGTGCAGCGCTATTTCTGGTTTACGAAGCCGGCCCCGGGTGGGCACGGCGGCGTGAACCTGCGCTGACCTCCACCCCGAGCCGGATCTCGAACCGGCTCGGCGAATCCCCCGCGGGTCGGTGTCCACCAGGAAGGAACCACCCGCTCATGAGCACCCGCCTCGTCGCCGCCCCCGCCGACGCGAGCACGCTGGACAACCGCCGCACGACGTCGGTCAGTCCCCTCATCTCGCCCGCGCTGCTGCGCGAAGACCATCCCGTGGACGCCGCGGTCGCGAAAGTCGTGGAAAACGGCCGCACGGAAACCGTCGACATCCTCGACGGCCGCGACGACCGTCTCGCCGTGATCGTCGGCCCGTGCTCGGTCCACGACCCCGAAGCCGCCCTCGACTACGCCCGCCGCCTGGCCGCCAAGGCGGAGGCTCTGCGCGAAGACCTGCACATCGTGATGCGGGTGTACTTCGAAAAGCCGCGCACGACGCTGGGCTGGAAGGGCCTGATCAACGACCCGGATCTGGACGGGACCTTCGCCGTCAACAAGGGCCTGCGCCTGGCCAGGAAACTCCTGCTGGACGTCTCCGGACTGGGCCTCCCGGTCGGCTGCGAATTCCTCGACCCGATCACCCCGCAGTTCATCGCCGACATCGTCACCTGGGGCTCGATCGGCGCCCGCACCGCGGCGAGCCAGGTCCACCGGCAACTGTGCAGCGCCCTGTCCATGCCGGTCGGCATCAAGAACTCGACGGAAGGCGACATCCAGGTAGCCGTGGACGCGACCCGCGCCGCCGCCGCCTCGCACGTCTTCCCCGGCATCAACGTGGACGGCCTGGCCGCCCTGGTGACGACCTCCGGAAACCCGGACTGCCACGTCATCCTGCGCGGCAGCTCCGCGGGCCCGAACCACGACCCGGCGTCAGTCGAGGAAACCCTGGCCCGCCTGGCGAAATCCGGCCTCCCGCAACGCTTGGTGATCGACGCGAGCCACGGCAACAGCAACAAGGACCACGTCCGCCAGGCGGAAGTAGTCCGCGACCTGGCCGCCCGAATCTCCTCGGGCGAACGCGGCATCGCAGGCCTGATGCTGGAAAGCAACCTGGCCGCCGGCCGCCAAGACCTGGTGCTGGGCCGCTCGGCGGACCTGACCTACGGCCAGTCGATCACCGACGCCTGCATGGACTGGGACACGACAGCAGACCTGCTGGACACCCTGGCCACCGCAGTCCGCACCCGCCGCGGCTGACACAGCCCCGCTCCCTCCGCTGGTCGTGAGGGGAACCCTCATTGACTCTGATTCCCTCAGGGTTCCCCTCACGACCAGCCGAAGCACGTGAGGGACCCCTTCACGGACTTGGATTCCCTCAAGGAGCCCTTCACGGCCCGCTCGCCTCGCGCCCGCTCGGGATACCGCCCCAATGCGGCATTGGGTGCGTCACATGCACCGAACGCCACATTNTCGCGCCCGCTCGGGATACCGCCCCAATGCGGCATTGGGTGCGTCACATGCACCGAACGCCACATTGGGTGCGCCAGATGCACCCAATGCCACATTGGGGCGCAAGCCCCCACCACCAACCAACCCGCAACCGATGCACCCAACGATCAGCGCACCCAGCCCCCGAGCGCAGCCAGTGCACCCAAAACATCGAGGCACCCAGCTCCTCCCGCAGCCAGTGCACCCAACGAGCGAGGCACCCAGCCCTCCCCCAACCCCGATACGAAGCTCCCCTGCGGTTCGGGGGTGCTTGTCAAGGCATCTTTCCCGCCTTGACAAGCACCCCCGAACCGTCAGCACAATCAAACTTCGGGGTGCCCCACGCACGCCAGGGCGCAATGTCGCCCCCAGGCGACGAGCCGAAACGACGACCTTCAACGCCCCCGCCGAAACGCCTCCTCAATAACCCCCCACCGCTGCAAATTATGCCGAGCATCAGCCAACGCATCGTGCTGATCCCCAGGCGCAGCAGGCAACTTAGGCTTCCCCGCATCCTCCCACCGCTGCCTCAAATCCCGGGTGAACCGGGGCAACTGCCGAGGCAACGCAGGCATCGGCCCCCACAACTGCGCCAACGCCACATGGTCATAAGCCGCGAACCAGGCCCACAGCTCGATCCCCCCAGGCGGCTTCCCGAAGAACTCCAGCAGATCCGCCCGGATCCGCTCCCGGCTCCGCCAAGCCGGATCCGCCGGCGAGGGCAGCTTGGGCAGCACGTTCTCCCGCACCCAAGCCCCGGCCCTCCCGGGGTCGAAATCAGTGGACACGGCATAGAACTCGCGTCCGCGCTCGTCAACGACACCGATCGACACCAGGTCAATCGTCACGCCGTCCTCAATAAACTCGGTGTCGTAGAAAAAACGCACCGGGGAACTCTAGTGGGGCGCTACCCGGCCTTCGTCTCCGGCACCCGATCGGCGTCCAGCGCCCTCGGCTGGGCCGGCACCGCGGGCTTCACCCCGGCCGCCTCGGCGGCGAGCAGTTCCTTGGCCTTGGCCGCGTAAATGTCCACGTACTCCTGGCCGGACAGCTCCATCAGCGCGTACATGATCTCGTCGGTGATGGACCGTTCGATGAACCGGTCGCCGGCCAAGCCCTCGTAGCGGGAGAAGTCGAGCGGCTTGCCGAAGCGCACCTCGAGCCGCCGCGGCCACCACATCTTGGAACCGATCGGGTTGACCTTGTCCGTGCCGACCATCGCCACCGGGACCACCACGCCGCGCGATTCGAGCGCGATCCGGGCGACGCCGGTCTTGCCCTTGTACAGCCGTCCGTCCGGGGAGCGGGTGCCCTCGGGGTAGATGCCGAGCAGGTGCCCGTCCTTGACCAGCCGGATCGCGGTGTCGAGCGCGGCCTGCGCGGCGTTGCCGCCGGAGCGGTCGATGGGGAACTGGCCGACGCCGGTGAAGAACCACTTCTTGAGCAGGCCCTTGAACCCGGGCTCGGTGAAGTACTCCGACTTCGCCGGGAAGGTGACCTTGCGCTTGACCCGCAGCGGCATGAAGAACGAATCCGCGACCGCGAGGTGGTTGCCGGCGAGGATGGCGCCACCCGTCTCGGGGATGTTTTCGGCGCCGACGACTTTCGTGGGCCACAGCGTCTTCAGCAGCGGCCCGATGAACACCCACTTCATCAGCCAGTACAGCACCGGGTTCCAGTCCTTTCCTGCCCGCGCGGGCCCCGGCAGGTCAGCGTACGGAACAAGCACCGGCCCGCACAACGCGAGAGCGGGCGGTCACCCGGGGGCAGCGACCGATCTCACAGCGGAACCGGACGGATCCTCGCTTCCGCGACTAGGCCACACAACCCGGCTTCGGCGTGAGAGCATGGAGAGACTCCACCGCTTCGATTCGGAAGGGCGTTCGTGATGGGCGTGCTCGCCGGCGCGGAACCGTTCTCCCACCCGGGTTCCTCCGGGGCCGGCTTCCTGCTCTGCCACGGATTCACCGCGACGCCCGACGGCATGCGCGCCTGGGGCGGGCACTTGGCCGCCGAGGGCTTCGCGGTGCGCTGCCCGCTGCTGCCCGGCCACGGCACGCACTGGCGCGACCTCAACCGCACGACCTGGCAGGACTGGTACGCCACCGTCCGCGAGGCGCTGCTGGCCCTGCGCGCGGAATGCGACCAGGTGTTCGTCGGCGGGATGTCGATGGGCGGGACGCTCAGCCTCCGCCTCGCCGAGGAGTTCGGCGCGGACATCTCCGGCCTCGTGCTGGTCAACCCGTCGGTCACCCGGCTGAGCCTGGACGCCAAGGTGCTGCCGCTGCTGTCGCGCGTGGTCCCGTCGATCCGCGCGATCGGCAACGACATCGCGAAGCCCGGCGAGGTCGAACTGGCCTACCCGCGCACCCCGGTGCGGGCCGCCGCGAGCCTCGCCCGGCTGTGGAAGATCGTGCGCGCCGACCTGCCGAAGGTGACGCAGCCGGTGCTGCTGCTGCACTCGCGGGTCGACCACGTCGTCGAACCCGAGAACTCGCAGATCGTTCTGGACGGCATCTCGAGCACGGACGTGACCGAGGTGGTGCTGGAGAACAGCTTCCACGTCGCGACGCAGGACCACGACGCGGAACTGATCTTCAGCCGCAGTGTCGACTTCGCCCGGCAGCTGCGGGCGGGACAGGTGGGTGCCGGATGAACCGGGGGAAAGGCGCGGACGGGCCCGAGGACGTCGACGCCACGTTCGCCGAGATCGTGGCCGACCTCCGGGCCGAGGGCGTGGGCGTGTTCCTGGACGAGGACCCGTTCTCCGGCGCCGGTCCCAAGGCCGCCGAGCCCGAGGCGTCCTCCGGAGCCGAACCCGAAGCGGGCAAGACCAAGCCGAAGCCCGCCGCGGACCCGCCCGCCGCTCCCCCCGTGTCGTCCTCGGAGGGCTGGCGCACCGGCGGCACCGACTGGGACACCACGATGTTCTCCGGCGACCCAGCCGAGGACGACGAGCACTACGTGCCCCCGGAGCCGCCGCCGCTGCCGCGCTGGCGCAAGGGCGCGTTCATCGTGCTGCTGTTCTTCGTCGTCGGACTCCTGCTGCTGATCGTGCCGAGCCTGATCGGGGTCGGCCCGGCGCTCGCCACCCCGCTCGGCATCCTCTCGCTCGCCACCGGCATCGCGCTGCTCCTGCTGCGCGTGCGCCAGGGCCCGCCGCCCGGCGCGGACCCCAGCAACGGCGCCCAGGTCTGACCGGACGGGCATGCGGATCGACTTCCGGGCGTCCCGGCGTTCCACCGTCGGCGCGGAATGGGAACTCGCGCTGGTGGACCGGCGCAGCGGCGAACTGCGATCGGTCGCGGAGGAACTGCTCGCCGCGGTCCGGCCGGACGGCGCGCCCGAGCATCCCCGGATCAAACAGGAACTGCTGCTCAACACCATCGAGGTGGTCAGCGGCGTCTGCCGCACGGTCGGCGAGGTGAAGCACGACCTCGCCGAGGCGCTCGACGAGGTGCACCGCGTCGCCGACCCGCTGGGCGTCGAACTGTTCTCCGCGGGCTCGCACCCGTTTTCCTCGTGGTACCGGCAGAAGGTGACCGACAAGGAGCGCTACGCCAAGCTGATCGACCGCACCCAGTGGTGGGGCAGGCAGATGCTGATCTACGGCGTGCACGTCCACGTCGGGCTCGACCACCGGGACAAGGTGCTGCCGGTGCTCGACGGACTGCTGCGGTACGCGCCCCATCTGCAGGCGCTGTCCGCGTCGTCGCCGTACTGGTCCGGCGAGGACACCGGGTACGCCTCGAACCGGGCGCTGATGTTCCAGCAGCTGCCGACCGCCGGGCTGCCGTTCCAGTTCCGCGAATGGGCGGAGCTGGAAGGCTACGTCGAGGACATGTTCACCACCGGCGTGATCGATCATTTTTCCGAGATCCGCTGGGACATCCGCCCGGCCCCGCATTTCGGCACCATCGAGATGCGCGTGTGCGACGGACTGCCGACGCTGCAGGAGGTCGGCGCGATCTCGGCGCTCACCCAGTGCTTGGTGGACGATTTCAGCGACCGGCTCGACAAGGGCGAGACGCTGCCGGCGCTGCCGCCGTGGCACGTGCAGGAGAACAAGTGGCGAGCCGCCCGCTACGGCCTCGACGCGATCGTCATCCTCGACGCCGCCGGACGCGAACGGCTCGTCACCGAAGACCTCGCCGAACTGCTGGACCGGCTGGAACCGGTCGCCAAGCGGCTGGACTGCGTCCGCGAGCTGCGCGATGTCGAGAACATTCTCCAGGTCGGCGCGAGTTATCAGCGGCAGCGGGCGGTCGCCAAGCAGTACAACGGATCCTTGAAGGCCGTGGTCGCCGCGCTGGTCACCGAGATGCGCGAGGGCGTCCCGCACGTTTAGCTGTGGCCCGGGAGGCAGCGATGTCGCATACGTTCAGCACGCTTGTCGAGCTCAACGGCAAGACCGCCACCGGATTCCGGGTCCCGGCCGACGTTGTCGAGGCGCTCGGCCAGGGACGGCGGCCGAAAGTGCGGGTGACGATCGGCCCGCACACCTACCGCAGCACGGTCGCGGTCTATTCCGGCGACTTCATGCTGCCGCTCAGCGCGGCGAACCGGGAGGCGGCCGGGGTCGCCGCCGGGGAGACGGTCGAGGTCACGCTCGAAGCCGACCTCGCCGAGCGGACCGTCGAACTGCCGGATGAGCTGGCTTCGGCGCTGGCGGCAAGGCCCGGTGCGCGGGCGGCGTTCGACAAGCTTTCCTTTACCGCCCAACGGGAACGGACTGAAGCGGTCACCTCGGCCAAGCGCGCCGAAACCCGGGAACGGCGGATCGCGAAGATCGTCGCCGAGCTCGCCGGGGACGGGCTCCCCTAGCTGATCGTGACGCCGGGTTTGCCGAACCCGCCGAGCACGGTGTCGACGACGCGGGTGGCCAGCGCGTCCGGGTCGGCGGAGTCCTGGTCCTGCGCGGCTTCGTGGATGAGCGCGCAGTAGACGCGGCGCGCCCAGACCAGGTCGACGCCAGGCCGCAGCGCGCCGCTTTCCTCCAGCCGCCGGAAGAAAACGTCGCATTGGGCGAGCACGTCCGGGGTCAGGACGCCGTCCTCGGCCGGGTGCGCGTTCATCGCGAAGCCCCACCGGAGCTTGACGCTCAGCACCTTCGCGGTGACCTGGTAGAGCGCGACCAGCGGCGGCGTGACGTCGGGCCGGACGCTGGCGAGCGCGTTGTGGAACTGCTGCGTCGCCCACAGGGTCATCGCGTCGACCAGCGCCTCCCGGCTGGCGAACCGGCGGTGCACCGTGGTCCGCGAGACGCCCGCGGCCTCGGCGATCTGCTCCATGGTCGCCGCCGGGTTGTCGCTGAGCACCCGTTCGGCCGCCTCGAGGATCGCCTGGGCCGTCCGTTCCGAGTCCGCGCGCAGGGCCCGTTTCTCCATGCTGTCCAGTTTACGCCATGGTTGCCACTCGGTTCATAGTTGCGACACTGGTGTTGCAACTGCTAGCTTAGCTGCATCGCCTTTGACACGACTTTTTGGGGGTTTCGCGATGGACCTGCAGTTGACCGGCAAGACCGCGGTAGTCACCGGAGCGAGCCGGGGAATCGGCCTGGCCACGGTTTCCGCGCTGCTCGGCGAAGGAATGCGCGTGGTGGCCGCGGCCCGGACGATCACGCCGGAACTCAAGGAAACCGGCGCGGTGCCGATCTCCGTGGACCTCTCCACACCCGACGGTCCCGGACGGTTGATCGACCAAGCCGTCGCGGAACTCGGCGGATTGGACGTCCTGGTGAACAACGTCGGCGGCGGCGACAGCGCCAGCGGACAGGCCGGTGGTTTCCTGTCGATCGCGGACCAGCAGTGGACGGACCTGCTGGAACTGAATTTCCTCGCCGCTGTCCGGGCTTCCCGTGCCGCATTGCCCCACCTGATCGAACGCCGGGGCGCGATCGTCACGGTGTCCTCGAACGGCGCGCGGATTCCGCATTCGGGCCCGATCGCTTACACCACCGCGAAAGCCGCGCTGACCGCTTTCGGGAAGGCGTTGGCGGAGGAGTTCGGCCCCCAAGGCGTACGAGTCAACACGGTCTCGCCTGGGCCGGTGCGCACCGCGCTGTGGGAAGGCCCGGACAGCTACGGTGCCGAGCTGGCTTCGTCGATGGGGTTGGCGCACGAGGATCTGCTGGCCGCACTGCCCGCCGGTGCCGGAATGCTGACCGGACGGCTGATCGAACCGGATGAGGTGGCTACGTTGATCGCGTACCTGGCGTCGCCGCTGGCTGCGAGCATCACCGGGACGGACCACCTGGTGGACGCAGGCTCGGTGAAGACCGTGTGACGGCTAGCGCTGACGGGGCGGATGGCTGACTTGGCTGCTTGCGATTTGTCGCCGACGGCACGACACGAGCCGGAAGGTAACCGCTCTCGGCTAGCTGCTCGATGCCTCGCGAGGGCTTCTTTGCCGCGCGATTCACGATCGGCTGCGACGGGCGGGATCACGCGGAGCATTGCCGGGCTATGGACGAGGGCGTGCGGCGTTCGCTCGATCATGCCGCTCCCGCACCAGAATTCCCGACCCGGCCACGCGGCTCGCGACCAACCACCACCACGGAGGTGATCTCCCAAAGCCCCATCGGACAGCAGTTGCATCCGCGCGACGTCCGCTCAGCTCGCGCGGCAAGATCGCCGACTCGGGCGCGCAGCTCGCGAGCAGCCGCCACCACAGGCGTGATCCCCCGCAGCGCTGCTGAGCAGCGGCCGAGACCCCGCGACGTTCGCTCACAGCGCCGCTCCCGCAGCAGGATTTCCCGACCCAGCCACGCGACTCGCGCCTAACCACCACCACGGAGGTGATCCTCGAAGCCACACCAAACACCAGCCGCGGCCAAGCGAGCCCCGCTCAGCCGCCCAGTTCCCGCAGCAGCGTCCCCGGTCCGAGCACCAACGCGCCTAGATCGCCGACCCGGCCGCGCAGTTCTCGGTCGGCCGTCACCACCACGACGTGGTCGTCCGGGCGTTGGCGGGCGGCGGCGGTCACCTCGACGATCTTCGAATCGCCGTCCGTCTCCGCCGCGACGACCTCGACTCCGGGGATCGGCTCGACTCCTCTGGCCTTGCCCTCGACCACCAGCACCACCCGGGGCCACCAGGACCACGCCGGGCCCGCGCCGATTCCGGTTACGGAGTCGCGCAGACCTTGTTCGGCCGGACCGGTCAGCTGGTCGCGCAGTCGTTCCGCGGCGCCGTGGCGGTCGCGCCACCAGCCGTCGGGGCGGGAGCCCATCACGTTCGCCGCGTCGACGACCAGGACCAGTTCGCGGCCTAACTGCTCGCGCAGCACGGGCCAGGCGGCGGCGAAATCTCGGTGGAGGTCCAGTGCGGCCACCTCGTCCGGCGGGACCCAGCGCATCTCGGCGCTTTCCTCGTTCGCGACCTGGGCTTGCAACGCACTGTCGGCCAGGCCGAGGACCGTCGTGTACTGCCATTCGCCGTGGTCCAGCACCGAGGCAGACATCGCGCGGAACGCGGACGCGGGGATGGCGGCCTCTTCCCACGCCTCGCGGGCAGCGGCCTCGTGCACGGTCTCGCCGACTTCGAGCGCGCCGCCGGGCAGGGCCCACGTGCCGCCGTTGTGCACCCACGACGCGCGCTGCTGCAACAGCACCCCGCGGCTGGGATCGCACAACAACAAGCCGGCCGCGCCGAACGCGCCCCAGTGCTGCCTGCCGCAGGAGCACCGCACGAAGCGGTTGGCGGTCATCGGCGTCACCGGCCCAGCCTTCCACAGAACGTCGTGCGTGTTAATCCCGGTGAGAACCGTGAATGCCACGCACGAGCCCTGCGGAACCTCGTGCGCGCCTAGGCCGGTTCTAACCGGCGTACGCACTCACAACGTGTCCATCGCCAACGCCGCCGCCCCGACGATCGCCGTGTCGTCGCCCAGGTGCGCGGTCCGGATCCGGGCCAGCGGACGATGCCGTGCGCCCGTGATCGCTCCGGAGTAGTGCTCCCGGGCCTCGTCCAGGAACAGCGGCGCGGACTCCGACACTCCCCCGCCGATCACGATGATCTCCGGGTCGAAGACGTCCGCCACCAGGGCCAGTCCCTCGCCCAGCCATTTCGCCAGTTCCGCCATGGCGCGCAAGGCGATCGGGTCGCCGTCACGGGCCGCGCGGGCCACTCGGCGGCCGGTGACCGAACCGGGGTCGCCGGCGATTTCCCGGGACAGCACAGTCGACCGGCCGGGGTACCGGGCGAGCAGTTCGACGGCGGTCGCGGCCAGCGCGGTGCCGCTGCAATAGCGCTCCCAGCAGCCGTACTTGCCGCACGGGCACGCGCGACCGTTGCGCACCACCGTGAGGTGGCCGAGTTCCGGCGCGACCCCGTGGGCGCCCCGGTAAATCTCACCGTCCAGCAGCAAACCCGCGCCTATTCCGGTGCCCAGTGCGACCAACGCGGCCACCCCCGCACCGCGGGCGGCGCCGAAGCGGTGTTCGGCGACGACCGCCGAATTGACGTCGTGCTCCAGCGTCACCGAGAGGCCGACGCGCTTCGCGATCCGGTCCGCCACCGGAGCGTTGCGCCAGGCGAGATGCGGCGCGAACATCACCGAGCGCCGGTCGCGGGTCACGAAACCGGCCACGGCCAGGCCGACCGCGGCGACGTCGTGCCGGTTGCGCAGGTCTTCGACGACCCCGGCGATGGCGTCTTCGAGCGCGTTCTCCTCGCTCGGCGTCCCGACGCGCGCCGTGTCGAGCAGCGAGCCGCGCTCGTCCACGACGCCGGCGCGCACGCTGGTGCCGCCGACGTCCACCCCTACGGTCAGCAATCAGTTCTCCCGCTCCGGCTGCCAGTCCGCGCGCTTGCGGACGGCGATGTGCTGGACCCGCGACGCCGCCTCCGAAGAGGACGCCGCGGTCGCGGGCGGATGCGCGACAGGCCGGAATCCGGGCATGTGCACGCCCTCCTCCGGCTCCCACCGGTCCGCGAGCACCGCCCGCAGCAGCGCGACGAGCTGGGCGGCCTGTTCGAGGACCCTCGCCACGAACTCAGGCCGCTCGCCGCGCACGACGGCGACGATCGCACACAGCGGGCACCACCCGCATCCCGAAGTGCTGTCCTCCACACCGGACCCGCCCGGCGCGCCCGGTTCCTCCGGCGAGCCGTGCCCGGCGGCCATGACGCCTTCCAGCCACGGCGCGGCCCGTTCGATCACCATCTCGACCAGCAGCCGGATCTCCTCGGCCAGCTTCAGGCCGTCCGAAGAAGACCCCGCCGCGTGGTCGTCGCCGTGTTCTTCGCTCATCCGGCTCCCCGGTTCCCGGCCAGGCTGACCACCAGGCCGTCGGCGTCGGATTCCGCGCCGGTGATCCGGCACGGGCGCAGTGTCTCGGGCAGGGCGACCAGGCGGCGGAACCCGTCCACGGTGATCGCCAGGTCGTCGTCGACGCGGGCGAGGTCGACCGCCGAATCGCGGTCCAGCGGGAGCGCGACCCGCAGCCGGAAACCGTCCCCGTCGGCGGCCACCGACAGCAGCGGCGTGACCGGTTTCCCGTTGCCGGACAACGGATCCCGGCTGCCGTACAGTTCGCGGGCCAGTTCGGCGAGCGCCTCGGCGCCCACCGGTTCGCTCGCCCGGTGCTCGACGCGGGCCAGCTCGCCGGGGCCGAATCCGGCCTCGGCCAGTTCCGCCAGCACGGCGTCCTGCTGGTCCCGTCGGGTGCGCAGCCATTTCGCCGCCGATCCGCGCCAGAATCCGGGCGCGGGCATGAGCCGGTTGGCGATCAGTCCGTCGACCGCGATGCCGCGCAGCGCGAGCGACGTCAGCGTGCGCCGCGCCTCGGCGACCACCACTCGTTCCGGCGTCAGCACCAGCCGCACGGTCGTCACGCGCGGGTCGGTGAGCAGTTCGCGCAGCGCGTCGAGATGCGCGCCGAGCCGACGCACCGAAGCCGCGACGCGCCGGTTGCCGAACACCCGGCCCAAGTAGCCCGACACGGCTTCCGGCAGCGAAAGCAAGCGCAGCGTCTCAGCGGTCGGACCGCAGTCGACCACCACGGTATCCCACGGCCCCTGCGAAGCCAGCCGCCGCACCTCGCTCAGCGCGAGCAGTTCGTCGACGCCGGGCAGCACGGTCAGCTCTTCCGCGTCCAGGACGTCCAGACCGGCTCCGGCCAGCACTTTCCGCAGTTCGCCGCGCAGCTCGTGCCAGGTGCGGTCGGCCAACGCCCGCGAGTCGACCTGCGCCGCCCAGAGACCGGCAGGCGTGCCGTCGCGGCGGAGGTCCACTTCGGAGGGTTCGGCGCCGAGCGGCGTGCCGAACGCGTCGCCGAGCGAATGCGCCGGGTCGGTGGACACGACGAGCGTCTTCCTGCCGCGGCCGGCGAGCGCGGCCGCGGTAGCCGCGGCGAGCGTCGTTTTCCCGACACCCCCCTTGCCGGTGAACAGCAGGATGCGCATCTAGCCCTCAGCCCTGCGCTTGAGCTCCTTGAGCGCGGTGTCCATGACCATCTTCTCCGCCTTGCGCCGCAGCAGCCCGATCATCGGCAGCGCCAGCTCGACCGACAGCGTGTAGGTGACGCGGGTGCGCCCGCCGTCGAGCGGCTCGAGCGCGTACCGGCCGTTCTGCGCCTTCTGCATCTGGCCCTTGACCAGGTGCCAGCTGACGCCGAGACCGGAATCGTCCCAGTCGTATTCGAGTGTGTACACGTCCTTGATCGGCCCGGCGTCGAGGGTCAGCTTCACCTGTTTCGCCCGGCCCGCGTCGTCGGTCGCGAGCACCTCGGTCTCGCGGACCGCCTTGGCCCACTCCGGGTACGCGGGGAAATCGGAGATCACCGACATGACCCGCGCGGGCTCGGCGTCGACCTCGATGGACTGCGTGGACTGCTCGGCCATGGGACGAAGCGTAGCCGGACAGCACAGTCACCAGCGCAGCACGTAGGGCTGCCCGGTCTCCTTGAAGTGACCCACGTTACGGCACTCGGTGTGCGCGACCCGGCGCCGCGCGGCCAGCGGCTGGTGCACGTGCCCGAACACCGACCAGCGCGGACGCTGCCGCCGGATCAGGTCCAGCAGCGCCTTCGAACCGATTTCGGCGCGGCGCGCGACCACGTCGTAAGTCAGTTCGGGCACCGCGGGCGGAATGTGCGTGCACAGCACGTCGACCTCGTCCAGCAGCGAGACCGCCGCGTCGAACTCCTCGCGTGCTCGCAAGTACGGCCGCCACGCCGCGCCCTTGCGTGGACGCGGAAGCACGCCGTCCGGCAGGACCGCCCCGCCGGCGAAGCCGAACCGCAGGCCGCCGATGGTGACGACCTCGCCGTCGACCAGGTGCACGCCCTCGCCGGCGAACTCCGGCCACGCCGAAGGCGCGTCGACGTTGCCGGGGATCGCGTACGTCGGCGCGGTCATCGAAGCGAACAATGTCGAGTACTGCTCGCGGACCGCTTCGTCGACCGCGGCGGCCGGATCGTCCAGGGTGGCCCACAGCGTGCGCGAGTAGGCGACCGTCTCGTCCCTGGTGCCTTCGCGGCGCAGGCGGGCGAACTCGCCGACCTTCTCCGCGCCGAACAGCACGCCCATGATGCCTTTGTCGTGGTCGTGGTAGTCGACGAAGTCGAGCAGGTCGCCCAGCACGACCAGCGCGTCCGCCCCGTCCCCCGCCCGCTTCAGCGCGTCGGCATTGCCGTGCACGTCCGAAACGACGTGAACCCGCACAAGAGCCTCCTACTCGACGGGCCGGGGCGGAATCCCCGGCTCGCGCCCGTCCTCGAGGATCTCCTTCAGTCCCAGCGCCACTTCCTTCGCCGCGCGCGCCCGCCGGTCGAATTCGCGGCGCAGTTCGCGCGGGCTCAGCTCGCGCGGGACGCCGCCGGGACCGGCAGGCGTGGCCCGCAGGAAGTAGTGCAGCACCGTGCCGTCGAGAACAGGTTCCAGCCAGACCTCCATGGTACCGATCAAGGCGCCCGTGACGGTCCAGCGCAGGCCCTTGTCCCCCCGGTCGGTGTAGACCCGCAACTCCAGGTCGGGCCAGTAGCGCCGCCACGAACGCGGGTCGGCGAAGGCGGCAGCGACGGTCGACGGGGGCACGACGAGGAAGGTCTCGTCGACAAGATCGAGAGCTGGCGGTTCGTGCACCCGGACACGATGTCACGACCTCGCCGCGCGCTCCGTGCCAGCATGGTCTTAAGGTCTACGGCACGCTAAGTTGACTGGCGGGTAACCGCACGCGTCGAACACGGAGGTCCACGTGCGCGAATACAGCGCCCCCGCCGGGAAGCCGGTGACCGACGACGAGAACCTGGCCGATGTCGTCTGGGCGAACGCGGAGCGGTTCTCCGACGTGGTCAGCTTCCGGAGGCAGGTCGAGGGCACCTGGCTGGACGTCACCGCGAAGGACTTCGCCGACCAGGTCGCGGCCGTGGCCAAGGGCCTGATCGCGGCGGGCGTCGGGCACGGCGACCGCGTCGCGCTGATGTCCAAGACCCGTTACGAGTGGACTCTGGTCGACTTCGCGATCTGGGCCGCGGGCGCGGTCACGGTGCCGATCTACGAGACCTCGTCGCCCGAACAGGTGTACTGGATCCTTTCCGACTCGGCGGCCAAGGCCGTCGTCGTGGAGACCGGCGCGCACCGCAAGGCGGTCGACGAGATCAGCGGGCGGCTCAGCGCGCTCGAGAACATCTGGCAGATCGAGGGCGGCTCCCCCGCGGTCGACGAGCTGACCGCGCTGGGCGCCGAGGTCTCCGACGAGGACCTGCACACCCGCCGCCGCGGCGTGACCGCGAACGAGACGGCCACCATCGTCTACACCTCGGGCACCACCGGGCGGCCCAAGGGCGTCGAGCTGACCCACCGGAACCTGCTCGCCGAGATCCGCGCGGACATCGAGGCCTTCCCGGAGCTGATGGAGCAGGGCAACTCGCTGCTGTGCTTCCTGCCTCTCGCGCACATCCTCGCCCGCGCGATCGCCATCACCGCGCTCACCGCCCGGGTCACCCTGGGCCACACGCCGGACGTGAAGAACCTGGTCCCGGACCTCGGCACGTTCCGGCCGACGTTCGTGGTCGCCGTGCCGCGCGTGTTCGAGAAGGTTTACAACACCGCCAAGCAGAAGGCGCACGCCGACGGCAAGGGCAAGATCTTCGACGCCGCCGAGGCCACCGCGGTCGCGTACAGCGAGGCGCAGGAAAAGGGCGGCGCCGGACTGGGTCTGCGCGCGAAGCACCTGGTGTTCGACAAGCTGGTGTACGGCAAGCTCCGCGCCGCGTTGGGCGGCCGCTGCATCGCCGCGGTGTCCGGCGGGGCCCCGCTGGGCGCGCGGCTGGCGCACTTCTTCCGCGGCATCGGCGTGCCGGTGTTCGAGGGCTACGGCCTCACCGAAACGTCGGCCGCGGCGAACGTGAACACCAGCGCGGCGTTCCGCGTCGGCACCGTCGGGCGTCCGGTCGCGGGCACCTCGGTGCGCATCGCGGAGGACGGCGAGGTCCTGCTCAAGGGCGACGTCGTATTCGGCCGGTACTACAACAACCCGGAGGCGAGCGCGGAAGCCCTCACCGACGGCTGGTTCCACACCGGCGACCTCGGCGAACTGGACGCGGAAGGCTTCCTCAAGATCACCGGCCGCAAGAAGGAGATCATCGTGACGGCGGGCGGCAAGAACGTCGCCCCGTCCGGTCTCGAGGACACCATCAAGGCCTCGCCGCTGGTGAGCCAGGTGATGGTGGTCGGCGACCAGCGGCCGTTCATCGCCGCGCTGGTGACGATCGACGAGGAGTACTTCCCGGCCTGGAAGTCCCAGCACGGCAAGCCGGAAGCGGCGACGGTGTCGGAACTGGCCGAGGACGCGGACCTGCGCGCCGAGATCCAGGCGGCGGTCGACGAGGCGAACAAGCAGGTGTCGCACGCGGAGTCGATCAAGAAGTTCACCGTGCTGGCGAACGACTTCACCGAAGCCGGCGGCGAGATCACGCCGAGCCTGAAGCTGAAGCGGAACGTGGTGAACAAGAACTACGCCTCCGACATCGAGGCGCTGTACCGGAAGTGACCCGGTCCCGCGAAAACGGGCCCGCGCCGATCGCCGGCGCGGGCCCGTTTTCCGTCTGTCGCCCAGGCTGCGGGAGTCAGGCCTGCGGCGGCTGAGCCTGGTACTGCTGCTGCGGCGCCTGCGCGTACTGCTGCTGCGGGGCGGCCTGCTGCTGTTGCTGCGGCGACTGTTGCTGCTGAGTGCCGTCCGGGACCACGTACACCGCGGTGCCGTAGGCGGCGATCTCACTGGCCGTGCCGGCGATTTCGTTGCAGTCGAAGCGCAGCGCGAGCACGGCGTTGGCCCCGTGCTGCATGGCCTCCTGGCACAGCCGGAAAAGAGCTTCGTGGCGCGAGTCGGACAGCAGCTTGGTGAGGCCCTTGAGCTCGCCGCCTCCCATCGCCTTGAACCCGGAACCGATGTTGGAGAACATGTTGCGGCTGCGGACGGTGAGCCCGAAGACCTCGCCGAACACGCGGACGACGCGGTACCCGGGCAGATCGTTCATGGTCGACAGCAGGATCGGGAACTGCTGCGGTGGCGCGGCTTGAGTCATGCGCGGATCGTATCGTCGGCGGGCCGCTCACGCTGTGATTCGCGCGGTCCAGTCCAGATGATGCCGATATGCCCAGCCTCGTTCCTCGCCGACGTCCTGGCCCGCGCTGGCCGCCACGAGCTTCTCGACCCGGGCGCGGCGCAGCCGGTCGTAGGCCGCGAACGCCGCGGGCGCGTCCGGCAGATCGCGCAGGCACTGGCCGAGCACCACGGCGTCTTCCAGCGCCATCGACGCGCCCTGTCCCGCTGCGGGGGACGCCGCGTGCGCGGCGTCGCCGGCCAGCACCATCGACGGCGTCGACCAGACGCGGGTGGTCGGCAGGTCGTAGGAATGGCCGCCGTGCACGTCGTCGCCGGTCGCGGCCACGATCGCGGCGCACGGCAGCGGGTCGTCCGCGAACGCGGCGTGGGTGAACTCACGCCAGCCTTCCGGGGTGACGGCGGCGATCTCGGCGCGCGAGCGTTCGGAGTCGGGGACGCGGGCGAACCAGAACGTCGCGCCGTCCGGGTCGGTGGTGTAGCCGAACGCGGCGCGGCTGCCGCGGAACATCCGGTAGCTGCCCTGCGCGGCAGGAAGTCCTTCAGCGCGGGTGTAGCCGTAGACCACGGTGAGGCCGGTGAAGCGCGGCGGTTCGGCCTGCGGGTCGATGAGCGTGCGGACGACGGAATGCAGCCCGTCCGCACCGACGAGCACATCGCCGGACGCGGTGGTGCCGTCCTGGAATGTCGCGGTGACGCCGTCGGTCGCGGAAACCAAGCGCTTGCCGTGGACGATTTCGACGCCGCGGCGTTCCGCTTCCTGTTGCAGCGCACGGTAAAGCGCGGCGCGGGTGAGGGTGCGCGGGCCGTCGAGTTCGCGGTCGAACTCGTGCGCGCCGAGCGTGGTTCCGTCCGGGCCGACGAGTTCCATGCCGGTCGAGGGGAAGGACGCCTCGATCACCGGAGTGTCGGCGTCGATCGCACGCAACGCGTTCATGCCGTTGTGCATGACGACGAGGAACGCGCCCGCGTCCGCTCCCCCGCTGGGATGCGCCTCGTAGACGACCGGCTCGTGCCCGGCGCGCTGCAGCGCCATCGCCGTGACTGTGCCCGCGACTCCGCCGCCTGCGATCAAAACCCGCATCGTGCCCCCCCTGGAAACGACCGTGCCGCCGCCACCGTAGCGGGTGGCGGCGGCACGGAACCAGCGAAGATCAGGCGCGCTGCGCGATCGCGAGCCGCTGGGGCGAGGTTTTGCCGTCTGTGAGGGCCTCCCTGAGGGAATCTGATTCCCTCAGGGAGGCCGCACAGACAAGCAGAAACGGTCACCCGGGTAGGAAACCGGTCATTTCGCCGCCTGATTGCGTCCTTTGTGGACGGTCAGCATGCCGGAACCGCCCGGGCCAAGTCCCTGGCAGGGGAATCAGATCCCCTCAGACCTGAACACGCATTTCGCGCACGGCTTGCGACCAGCGAAGATCAGGCGCGCTGCGCGACCGCGAGCCGTACGCAGACGGCGAGGGCGCGGACGGCCTCCTCCACCTCGGCCAGCTCGGGGAAGGTCGGCGCGATGCGGATGACCGCGTCGGCCGGGTCGTCGCCGTGCGGGTGGGTGGCCCCGGCCGGGGTCAGCGCGACGCCCGCCTCCTTGGCCAGCCGCACGACCTCCTTCGCGGTGCCCTCGGGCACGGTCAGCGAGACGAAGTACCCGCCGGTCGGCTTGGTCCAGGTCGCCAGGTCGCTCAGCTCCTCGGTGAGGATGCGCTCGACGGCGGCGAACTTGGGCGCGATCAGCTCGGCGTGCTTGCGCATCAGCGCGCGGACGCCGTCGGCGTCCTTGAGGAACAGCGCGTGGCGCAGCTGGTTGACCTTGTCCGGGCCGATGGTGCGCTTGCTCAGCACGCTCTGCCACCAGGCGAGGTTCGCCTCGGACGCGCCGAAGAAGCCGACGCCGGCCCCGGCGAAGGTGATCTTCGAGGTGGAGCCGAACACGAACGCGCGGTCCGGGTTCCCGGCCTCGGCGCAGAGCGCGAGGATGTCGGCCAGCTCCGGCTCGTCCTCGGTGAGGTGGTGGACCGCGTAGGCGTTGTCCCAGACGATCCGGAAGTCCGGCGCGGCGGTGGGCATCGCGGCGAGCCGGCCCGCGACCTCGGCGCTGAAGGTGACGCCGGTCGGGTTGGAGTACTTCGGCACGCACCAGATGCCCTTGACCGCGGCGTCCTCGGCGACCAGCCGCTCGACGACGTCCATGTCCGGGCCGGTCTCGGTCATCGGCACCGGGACCAGTTCGATGCCGAACCGCTCGGCGAGCGCGAAGTGCCGGTCGTAGCCGGGCACCGGGCACAGCATCGCGATCCGGGGCTCGTCGGCCCAGCGGCGCGGCGCGCCCGGCAGGGTGCTGAGCATCGCCTGCGCGATCGTGTCGTGCATCAGCTCCAGGCTCGAGTTGCCCGCGGCGAACAGCTGCTCGACCGGCACCTGCAGCGCGTCGGCGAAGATGCGGCGCAGCTCCGGCAGCCCCTTGAGCCCGCCGTAGTTGCGGGTGTCGGTGCCGTCCTCGGCCTTGTACTGGCCGTTCGGCAGCGTCAGGAGATCCGCGGAGAGGTCGAGCTGCCGGGGCGACGGCTTGCCGCGGGTGATGTCCAGGGACAGTCCGCGCTCGACCAGCGCGGTGTAGTCGCGACGGGCAGTGTCGACATCGACAGGAGCTGTGGTCATACCACCACGCTAAACCGCGAGCGCAAGCCAGTTCGGGTGACCCCCGGCTCTCGTGGGCTAGCGTGGGGCCCGTGCGGTACCTGGTGCATGCCGAGCAGCGGCAGTTCTCCTTGCAGGACAAGGACGCCTGGCGTCCCGGCGACGGCGGGTGGACCGACGAGGCGGTGTCGGCGCACCGCGTCGCGGTAGAGCCGTCGTCGCTCTCCGTGGCGACCGCGCGCTCCGACTGGGTCGAGGTCGATGTGTCGGTAAGCACAGCGATGCCGCCGGTGCTGCCGGACGCGTCCCACGTGGTGGAAGCCGATCTCGACGTCCCCGGCGGCGTGGCGACGCTCGCCGGACCCGCCGATTACGCCCGCCAGGAACACCGGATCGCAGTCCCGCCCGGGCGGTACCGGGTCCGAGTGTCCTATGTGGAGAGCGGCCCGCCGGACGCGGAATGGCACGACCACGAGTTCGGCGAGCATTTCCGGTACGTGCTGGACCTGTGGCCGTCCGCCGGGGCCGCCCCGGTCGCGGTGCTGCGCGCGGGCCCCGGGGTCTGGGACGGCTGATATCCCGTTGGCGGCGAGGGGCCGCGGACGGCAGACTCGGCGGCATGCAGTGGATCACCACCGAGATCGGCGAAGAGTTCGTGCGCGGTGCACTCGAGCTGGAACGCACGCCGCAGGGCTTGCTGCCGCACCGGCTGACCGCGCGGGCGCGGGCGCAGAACACCGACAGCAGGCTCGCGATGGCGGAGACCCAGCCGTCCGGCGTGCGCCTGGCGTTCCGCACCGAGTCGACGGCGATCGAACTGGACACCCACCGCACGAAGGTCGGCTACGTGGGCGTGCCGCCCTTGCCGGACGGCCTCTACGACCTGGTGCTGAACGGGCGTCCGGCAGGCTCCGCGACCGTCTCCGGCGGCGACGAACTGATCCTCGACATGATGACCGGCGAGGGCGAAACCCGCCCCGGCCCGCCCGGCACGGTCCGGTTCTCCGACCTGCCTTCGGGCGTCAAAGACGTCGAGATCTGGTTGCCGCACAACGAAACCACCCGGCTGGTCGCGTTGCGCACCACCGGCCCGATCACTCCGCTGCCGCGCGATCGGCGCGTCTGGCTGCACCATGGCAGCTCGGTCAGCCACGGCACCGGCGCGGCAGGCCCGTCGCAGACATGGCCCGCGCTGGCCGCCGCTGCCGCCGGGGTCGATCTGATCAACCTGGGTTTCAGCGGGAGCGCTCTGCTGGACCCGTTCACCGCGCGGGCTCTTCGCGACACACCCGCCGATCTGATCAGCGTGAAGCTGGGAATCAACATCGTGAACGCGGACCTGATGCGGTTGCGTGCTTTCGGCCCGGCGGTGCACGGATTCCTGGACACGATCCGGGAGGGCCATCCGGACGTTCCGCTGGTGGTGGTTTCCGCATTGCTGTGCCCGATCCACGAGGACACGCCGGGTCCGGGAGCGCCGGATTTCAGCACCGGAACGCTCCGGTTCAAGGCCACCGGCGATCCCGCCGCCGTCGCGGAGGGAAAGCTGACGCTGAAGGTGATCCGGGAGGAACTGGCACGGGTCGTCCGGGACCGGGAGGATCCGGCACTGTCCTACGTGGACGGACTCTCGCTGTACGGGGAAGAGGATTTCGCCGCACACCCGCTGCCGGACGCGCTGCACCCGGACGCGGCGACGCACCGGTTCGTGGGCGAACGGTTCGCCAAGCAGGTCTTCGGACCAGGCGGTCCCTTCGCCGGTTGAGGCGCGCTGCTAGTTTTCGAACCATGGCGGACCACACTCTCCGGACACAGCTGACCCACCCCGATCGCGGCGTCCTGCTGTTCGGCATCACGCCGCCCCGCCTCAGCAACACCCCCGAGCGGATCCGGGAGATCACCGCCGCCACCCTGGCGCGGCTGAGCGACCTCGACGTCGACGGCCTCGCCCTGTACGACATCGACGACGAGAGCGACCGCAACCCCGAGGAGCGGCCGTTCCCCTACCTGCCGACCCTCGACCCGGTGCGCTACCACGCGGACTATCTCAGCGAGTGGGACCGTCCGGCGGTCATCTACCGGTGCGTCGGCAAGTACCCCGAAGGCGAGCTGCGGGACTGGCTGCGGAACGCCGACGCCGACCGCGTGCTGTCGGTCTTCGTCGGGGCTTCGTCGAAGGGCAAGGAGGTGCACACCCGGCTGTCCGAGGCACAGGCGTTGCGCCGGGAAGTGCGCCCCGACCTGCTGCTCGGCGGCGTCGCGATCACCGAACGGCCCGACGAGCACCTGCGGCTGATCGCCAAACAGCAAGCTGGCTGCGCGTACTTCATCTCGCAGGTGATCTACAGCGCCGACGCGGCGAAGAGCATGGTCTCCGACTACTTCTACGCGTGCCGTGAGCAGGGCCTCGAGCCGAAACCGGTCCTGTTCACGCTCTCGGTCTGCGGTTCGGCGAAGACGCTGGCGTTCCTCAAGTGGCTCGGCGTGCATGTCCCGCGGTGGCTGGAGAATTCCCTGCGCCACGCGGACGACACCCTGGCCGAGTCGTATGACCAGTGCCTGGCGAACGCCCGGGAACTGGCTGCGTTCTGCCGCAAGCTCGGGATGCCGTTCGGGTTTCTCGTGGAGAGCGTGTCCATCCGGAAGGTCGAGATCGAGGCGTCAGTGGCTCTCGCGCGCGAGGTGAGCGGGCTGCTCGGCCGAAGCGCTACAGCGGATCCAGCGCGGTGATCTTCCACCGCCCGTCAGTCCGACGCGCAGTCACCGACAACTGCCCCACCGACGACTGAGGCGCACCACCACCCGGCAAGATCGTCTGCTGATCCAGGAAAAGCAGCAAACTCGCATCATCACCGTGCAACGAACGAACCCCGATCGCCCGCACCGTCGTGGTCCGGACGAGCTTCTCAGTCGCCGCACGCTGCCGAGCCGCGGTGAACTGGCTCTGATACTGCCCCACAGCCGAACCAGTCAGCACGTCAGCCGCCGCGCGCGCAGTGCGGTCCAAATTCGCGTAGTCGTAGGAAAAAAGCGCCTTTACCGCAGCACTGACCTGGTCGGTGACCTGCGACGTCGCTTCCGTATCGACCATCGCCTCGTCATCCTCAGGCTGCAGCAACGACGCCTGCACGCCGAACCACACCGCGCACGCCAGCGCGACTGCGGTCACTCCCGCGGCGATCGTCCGCCGGTTCACGAGCCCACCGCCTGGATGCCGCCGATTTTCCACGCGTCGCCGTCTCGCGCGAAGTCCACGGCCAAGCGCGCCTGTTTCGCCGAAGGCGCGCCGTCGCCGGTGCTCACGCGGACGTTCAGGACCGCGATCAGCCGGGCGGTTCCTGCCGAGGGGTTCAGGTCGGTGACGGCGGCCTGCACCAGGGAAGCCGTCGACACGGTTTTGGTGCGTTTGGCGCGGTCGATCTGCAGTTGCCGGTCGCCGGAGAGGTCCTTGCCGTACTGCCCGGTCGTCGCGGCGATCCAGCGGTCCACGTCGACCGCGCTCGTTCGGTAGTCGATCGTGTTGAGCGTGACCAGTTCCGTGCTCGCGGCGGCCAGCACGGCGTCGCGCGCGCGGCCGCGGGCGAGGCTGTCGTCCTGCGCCGCGCTCCACCACGACCAGCCGAACCACGCGGCGGCCAGCACCGCGACGACGGCCAGCGCGGTCAGCACCCGTCCGTTCCGGAAGGTGTCCTCAGCCATCACGAACCGCCCAGCAACGCCCCGAGCCCGCCCTTCAACGGCGCGGTCAGCTGGCCCAGCAGACCCGGCAGCTGCTGCTGCGAACCCTGGTCCGAAGGCGCGGAAGCCTTGGGCGCGGCCGGAATCGCGGGCGGCTTCCCGGCGTACGGCGCGTTCTGCGCACCCCGCACCTCAGTCGGGCTGCCCGGCGGCTCCGCGCAGTAGGCGTTCATGTTGACCGGCGCTTCGCTCGTGTCGTTGGCCGGACGCTGTTTCGTGCCCTCGTACCCCTTCGTGCACGAATGCGGATCGAAGAAGTTGAACACCACGCCAAGGTGCCCGGTGCCGTCCGGCGAGGTCGACGGCGAGAACGCCGAGATCACCGGGTACGCCACCAGCAGCTCCTCGATCGCGTCCTTCCGCATCGACGTAACCTGCGCGGTGGTGAGCGAGTTCGCGAACAGCACCCCGAGGTCGGTCCCGGACGTCGCGAGCACGTCGCTGATCTGCCGGCTCAGCTGAGGAGCCTCGTCGATCACCTTGCGCACCGCCGGATCCGACGACTTCAGCTGCCCGGCGATCGTCTTCAATCCGGACGCGAACGCCGTGATGTTCTGCGCCTGCCGCTCCTGTGTGGCGAAAACCGTGCGCGAATTCGCCAGCAACCCCTGCGTGTCCGGCACGTACTGGGCAGCCGTCGCGGTGAGCGAACTGGTGCTGTCCAACAGTTTCTGCAGCTGCGGGCCGGAACCGGCGAACGCGTCGTACGTCTCGTCCACCACGGTCTTCAGCGATTCCGGATGGACGCTCGCGACCAGTCCGTCGAGATGCGTCAGCACCGAATCCGGCGTCGCGGGCAGCGACGTGCGGTCCTGCGTGATCACCGCGCCGTCCTCCAGGTACGGCCCGGTCTCGCGGTCCGGCAGCAGGTCCACGAACTGCTCGCCCACCGCCGACCGGTTCGCGACCTGCGCGTGCAGCGCCGACGGGATGTCCGGGCCGCCGGAGTCGATGTCGAGCCGGACGTCGATGCCGTGCGGCGTGAGCGTCATCGCCCCGACCCGGCCGACCGTCACGCCGCGGTACGCGACCTCGGAGTTCACGAAAACCCCGCCGGAGTCGGGAAGCTGGAGCGTCACGTGATAGCCCCGGTTGCCGAAAATCCGGTCGAGACCGGCGTAGTGCCCGCCCGCGTACGCCACCGAAACGACGGCGATCGCGAAGAACACCAGCAGCTGGATCCGGACCTTGCGCGTGTTCATCAGCCGCCTCCCACCAGACCGCCGAGCAATCCGCCCAGCACCCCGCCGTAGCCTGGCTTCGCTCCGCCCGTGGCCGGGGTGTTCGGCAGCGGCAACGGCAGCTGCGGCATCCCTTGCCCGGCAACGGGCGGGGCGGCGCCGGACGTCGAGGGCGTCGGCAGCTGGAACGGCGGCTGCGACGAGTTCGTGAAGTTCTGCACGAGCTTGTCGAGATCGAGGTTGATCCGCGCGTCGACGTTCGCGTAGTCGCCCTTGATCACGTTGCCCGCGTAGTCCGGGAACGGGTAGGTCAGCAGGATCCGCAGCGCGTTCGGCAGGTCCTGGCCCGCCGCGCTGAGCTGGCGCAGCGTCGGCTCCAGCGCCTTGAGGTTCGCGACGAGCTGGTCGCGGCTGCGGTTGACCGTGTCCACCGCGACGCCGGACAGCTTGTTCAGCGCGTTCAGCATCCCCACCAGCTGGTCGCGCTGGTCGGCGACGATCTTCAGCCCGGGCGCGAGTTTGTCCAGCGCGGTGGCGAGGTTCTGCTTCTGCCCGACGAGCGTCGTGGACAGCTTGTCCAGCCCGTCGATCGCGCGCAGGATCTCGCCCTTGTGCCCGTCGAGCTGGGTGGCGAGTTCGTCCACCCGGGACAGCAGCGCGCGCATCTGCGGTTCGTTGCCCGACAGCGCGTCGTTGAGTTCGTGGCTGATGTTCTGCAACTGGTCGACGCCGCCGCCGTTGAGCAGCAACGACAACGCGCCCAGCACCTCTTCGATCTCCGGGTTGCGGTTCGTGCGCCCGAGCGGGATCTGCGCGCCGTCGGCGAGTTTGCCCGCGGGTTTCTCCGCGGTCGGCGCGCTCAGCTGCACGAACTTCTCGCCGAGCAGACTGGACTGGCGCAGTTCGGCGTGCGCGTTGGCGGGCAATTGGACGTCGCCGTTCACCGTCATCGACACGAGCGCGGACCGGGTGTCCGGGGTGAGCGCGATCCGGTCGATCCGGCCGACCGCGACGTCGTTCACCTTCACGTTCGCCTGCGGAACCAGGTCCAGCACGTCGGTGAACAACGCGGTGACGTGGTACGGGTGGTCGCCGACGTCCGGGCCGCCCGGCAACGGCGTCGAGTACAGCCCGTTGAACCCGCCGTCGCTGCACCCGGCCAGCACCAGCACCCCGGCGAGCACGCCCGCCAGCCGTTTCCGGAGGCGTTTCACTTGCCACCTCCGGGTTTTTGCGTCAGCACGTCCGACAACGGCAGCGGCAACGGCGGCAACTGGCCGTTCTGCAGGGAGTTCAGCGCCTGCGGGATGGACGGCAGCTTGAGCGTGCCGTCGAGCACCGGCGCGAGCTTCTTGCAGATGTTGCCGAGCGTGTCCGGCAGCGGCTTCGGCGTGCCCGCGCTGATCAGCCGGCACACCGTGAGGATCGGCGGGTTGGTGATCTCGTTCAGGTTGTCGCGCACCGCGATCGTGCCGGACGCCGCGTCGTAGGTGTTGATGAAGTTCGTCGCCCCGGTCGGCGCGATGTCGAGCACCTCGGCGAGCGCGGCGCGCTGGTCCACCAGCACCTTCGTCAGCGACGCCAGTTTGGCCACATTGGACGAAAGCCCGTTCTTGTTGTCCGCCACGAACTGTTTCACGTCCTGCAGCGACGTCGACAGCGATTCGAGCGCGGCGCCGACGTCGTGCGAATCGTCGGCGAGGAAGCCGCTGACGTCCGCGAGCCGCTGGTAGAACTCGTTCAGCTGACTGTCGCTTTGGGACAGTGCGGAGGTGAAGGAGTTCAGGTTCTTCACCGTGGAGAACAGGTCGTCCTTCGAATCGTCGAGCGTGCCGGCCAGTTCGGCGAGCCTGCTGACGGTCGAGTTCAGGTCCTTGCCGTTGCCCTTGAGGTTGGCCGCGGCCGTGTCCAGCAGATCGGAGAACGCGCCGTTTTTGTTGGCCCCGTTGGGTCCCAGCGCGGTGGACAGCTTGTCGAGGCTCGCGTAGAGGTCGTCCAGTTCGACCGGCGTCGCGGTTTTGTCGCGCGCCAGCACGGTTCCGCTCGCGAGCGTCGGGCCGCTGTCGTACGC
The DNA here is from genome assembly GCF_004522315.1 of Amycolatopsis sp. CFH S0740. Lineage (NCBI taxonomy): Bacteria > Bacillati > Actinomycetota > Actinomycetes > Pseudonocardiales > Pseudonocardiaceae > Amycolatopsis > Amycolatopsis sp. CFH S0740. Next base: position 42,584 of record NZ_SDLS01000036.1, read on the forward strand.
CGGGGTCAGCTGGACGTACCGGTCGCTCACCAGGCTCGGCGACACGACGACCGCGCCGACGTCCTTCGGGATCGGGACGTCGTCGTTCACCTTCATGTCCACGCGCACCGCTTGGCCTTGCGGCGTCACCGCGGTGACCTCGCCGACCGCCACGCCCAGCACGCGCACGGACGATCCGGCGTACAGGCCGACGGTTTTCCCGAAGTACGCCGAGATTTTGGTGCCGCCGGTGTCGCGCAGCACCAGGTAGATGCCCGCGGTGAGCAAAAGCGCTGCCACACAAGCGAAGCCAAGCCAAGTAACGAGGCTCCGCCCGGCCTTAGTCTCGACAGTCATCGTCCACCCACCCCCTGGTCAGGCGCGGAGATCGGCGGCGTGCAGCCCTCCGGATTGATCGAGATCCCGCCCGCCGTGATCGTCGGCGGCAGCAGACCGCACAGGTACCCCTCGAACCAGCGCCCGTTGCCGGTCGCGTTCGCGCCGACCCGGGCGAACGGGGCCATCAGCTGCAAGCTCCGGTCGAGGTTGCCCTGGTTGCGCTGCAACACGTCGGTCACCTTCCCGAGCGCGGCGAGCGTCGGCCCGATCTGGGTGCGGTTGTCCGCGACCAGCCCGGACAGCTGCTTCGAGATTTCCTGCGTGCCCTTGAGCAGCGTGCTGATCTGCTCGCGGCGCTGCTGCAGTTCGCTGAGCAGGAGGTTGCCGTCGCTGATCACCTGCTGCAGCTGCGCGTTCCGGTCGGACAGCGTCTTCGAAATCTTGCTCGTGTTGGACAGCAGCGCGTGCAGATCGGCGTCGCGCGAGGACACCGTCTTCGACAACGCCGACAGCCCGGACAGCGTGTCCTTCAAGTACTTCGGACTGTCCTTGAGGGAATCCGACAGCGCGGTGAAGCTCTGCGCGAGCTGCTGCGTATCGATGTCGCCGACCGTGGTGGACAGCTGGTTGAACGCGTCCTGCAACTGGAACGGCGTCCGCGTGCGCTGCACCGGGATCGTGTCGCCGGGCTTCTGCGTGCCGCCGCCCTTCGTGTCCAGCGCGAGGTACTTCTCCCCCAGCAGCGTCTTGATCTCGATCGATGCCGTGGACGCGTCGCCGACCCGCACGCCCTTCACCCGGAACTTCACGAGCACCTGCTTGTGCCCCAGTTCCACCGACGTCACCTGCCCGACCTTGACGCCGGCCACCTGCACCTCGTTGTCCGGCGCGAGCCCGGCGGACTCGGCGAACGCCGCAGTGTAGGTGGTGCCGCTGCCGAACATCGGGATGCTGTCGGAAAAGTACGTCACGGCGGTCACCAGCACGATGAGCACGAGCGTGACCGCGCCGACGCTCGCCTGGTTCCGGTCCTTCAGTCGTTTCACGGGCCACACCTCGGCGCGCGTTCGGTGCCGGGGATCGGCACGATCGGCAGCGTCACGTCCAGCGAGGAAATGCCGATGGTGCCTTCGATCCCGCACAGGTAGTAGTTGAACCAGCTGCCGTAGCTCAGGGTCCGGGTGAACTTCTCCAGGTTCCCCGGCAGCACCTGCAGCAGATGCTCGACGAGCGGCTGCGCGTCGTTGAGGTTGTTCGCCAGCTTCCCGAGCTGGGTCACGTCCTGCTGCACGGCGGGACGGGCGTCGGCGAGCAGCCCCGCGGTCGCGTTGGTGAGGTCGCCGAGCGCGCCCACCGCGTCGCCGATCGGCTTGCGCTGCTGCGCCAGCCCGCTCACCAGCCGCTGCGTCTGGTCGACGAGGTCGCCCAGCTGCGGGCCGCGCGCGTTGACCGTGCTGAGCACCTGGTTGAGGTTGTCGATGACCTGCCCGATCACCTTGTCCTTGCCCGCGATCGACGTCGTGATCGACGCGGTGTGCGACAGCAGGCTGGTGATCGTGCCGCCCTCGCCCTGGAACACCTGCACGATCTCCGCGGAAAGCTGGTTGACCTCCTTCGGGTCCAGCGCCTTGAACAGCGGTTTGAACCCGTTGAACAGCACGGTCAGGTTCAGCGCCGGCTTCGTGCGCTCCGGCGGGATGGTGTCGCCGGGAGACAGCGTGTCGCCGCCGCTGACGTCGGTGCCGAGCGAGAGGTAGCGCTGGCCGACGAGGTTGCGGTACTTGATGGTCGCGGTCGCGAGCGAGGGCAGCTTGTAGGCCGATTCGACGAGGAACCGCACCTCGGCGTAGTTCTGCTCGCCCTGGTCGACCCCGATCGTCTCGACCTGGCCGACCTTCACGCCGGAGATCCGCACGTCGTCGCCTGCTTGCAGGCCGGACGCGTCGGTGAACTTCGCGACGTAGGAGGCGGTATTGCCGAAGTTCGTGTTCGCGATCGTGGTGGCCAGGATCCCGGTGAGCAGCACGGTGACCACGGCGAAAATGCCGATCTTGATCAGCGCGGGAACGAACGACCTCATTTCAGCTCCACCTCCGCGCCCCGGTACAGCGGCCCGACCAGCAGTGCCGACCAGCCCGGCACGTTTTCCGGCGCGGTGTTCAGCGTCGGCGAGGCGAGCAGGTCGAGCAGCTTCTGCTCGTCGGCCGACCCGACGATGCTCGGCGCGCCGCCGGTCGACCCGGACCCGCCGGGCAGCGGGCCGTTCGTGAAGTCGCTGGGCAGCGTCCCGTCCGGATCGTGCGGCGGCGCGGGCTTGCTGGCCCCGTCCTTCACCGCGCCGTCCGGCGGATACTGCGGCCAGCGCCCGGGTTTGGGCACCTGCGGATAGCAGCGCGGCCCGCGTTTGTCGTCGTACTTCGGCTCGTCGACGCCGGGCAGGTACTTGCCGCGGCTCGCCGAGAACTCGATCGTCACGCGGCTGACCTCCGGATGCGCGGTGCCCTTGCCGAACGCCAGCTCCGCGTTCGGCACCGTCCCGGCCAGCTGCTTGAGCAGGCACGGGTATTCCGGCGCGTACTTCGCGAGCACGTCGAGCGTGGGCTGCACGGCGGTGGTGAGGCGGATGATGTTGTCCTTGTTCACTTCCAGGAAGCGCGTCAGGTCGGTGGCGGTGCCGGCGACCGAGGAGTACAGGTCGGTCAGGCCGCGCTGTTTCTCCACGATGGTCTGCGTCGTCGTGGTGAGGTCCGCCAATGCCTGCAGCGCGTCCGGCGCGGCCTTGTCGTAGATGCCGGATACGTTGGCCAGCCCGGTGATGTCCGATTTGAGATCGGGCAGCGACGGGTTGAGCTTGCCGAGATAGTCCGACAGCTGGGTCAGCGTCTCGCCGAGCTTCTTGCCGCGTCCGTCCAGCGCGGTGGACACGGCGTTGAGCGTGCTGGACAGCTTTTCCGGCTGCACCGCCTGCAACAGCGGCATGACGTGGTTGAGCACCTGCTCCAGTTCGATCGCGGTGCTGCTGCGGTCCTGCGGGATGACGTCGCCCGCCTTGATCGGCCGCTGCGGCCGCTCGGGCAACTGGAGCGCGACGTACCGTTCGCCGAACAGGGTTTTCGGCAGCAGCCGCGCCGAAACGTTCGACGGGATCACGTCGGTCTTGTCCGGCTGCAGCGCCAGTTCGAGCTCCGCGTGGTCGCCGACCGGCCGCACGTCGCGGATCTCGCCGACCAGCATGCCGCGCACCTTCACGTCGCCGCCGACGCGCAGCTGGCTGCCGACGTGGTCGGTCTCCAGCTTCACCATCGTGACCGGCGTGAACACCTTGCGGTACGCGGCGATCGTCGTGGTGAAGAACAACGCCGCCACGACCAGGAACACCAGCCCCAGCAGCTGGTACTGGAGCCGTTTGCGCAACTCTCGACGGGTGCTCATCCGGATATCCGCACTGTCGTGTTCGCGCCCCAGATCGCGAGGCTCAGGAAGAAGTCCAGCACCGAGATCAGCACGATCGACGTCCGCACCGCGCGGCCCACCGCGATGCCCACCCCGGCCGGCCCGCCGGACGCGGTATAGCCGTAGTAGCAATGGGAAAGGATCACCAGCACGCTGAACACGATCACCTTGGCGAAGGACCACAGCACGTCCTCCGGCGGGAGGAACAGCGTGAAGTAATGGTCGTACGTGCCCGCGGACTGGCCGTAGAGCCAGATGGTGATCTGCCGCGACGCGAGATACGAGGACAGCAGGCCCACCGCGTACAGCGGGATCACCGCGGTCACCCCGGCGAGCACGCGCGTGGTGACCAGGTACGGCATGCTCGGCACCGCCATCACTTCGAGCGCGTCGATCTCCTCGGAGATCCGCATCGCGCCGAGCTGGGCGGTGAACCCGCAGCCGACGGTGGCCGACAGCGCGAGCCCGGCCGACAGCGGAGCGACCTCGCGGGTGTTGAAGTAGGCGGAAATGAACCCGGTGAGCGCGGCGGTGCCGAGCTGGTTCAGCGCCGAATACCCCTGCAGGCCCACGATCAGGCCGGTGAACAGCGTCATGCCGATCATCACGCCGAGCGTCCCGCCGATCACCGCGAGCCCGCCGGTGCCGAAGCAGACCTCGGTGAGCAGCCGGGTGGTTTCGCGGCCGTAGCGGCGGATCGTGCGCGGCGACCAGGCGAGCGCCCGGCCGTAGAACGACAGCTGTTTCCCGAGTCCTTCGAGGCTCGCGCCGGGGCGCGCGATGATCTCCAGCGTCCGGTCGGACGCGCGCGTCTGCTCGATCGGTTCGGCCGTCATGTCACAACGCCTTCGGGGGCACGACTTTGAGGTACACGGCGGTCAGCACGACGTTGATCAGGAACAGCAGCAGGAAAGTGATCACCACCGCCTGGTTCACCGCGTCGCCGACGCCCTTCGGCCCGCCCGCCGGGTTCAGCCCGCGGAACGCGGCGACCACGCCCGCGACGAAGCCGTACAGGAACGCCTTGATCTCGCTGATCCAGAGGTCCGGCACCTGCGCGAGGGCGTTGAAGCTGGCCAGGTACGCGCCGGGCGTGCCGCCTTGCAGGACCACGTTGAAGAAGTAGCCGCCGAGCACGCCGACCACGCTGACCAGGCCGTTGAGCAGCACCGACACCACGATCGCGGCGAGCACCCTCGGCACCACGATGCGCTGCACCGGGTTGACGCCGAGCACTTCCATCGCGTCGATCTCTTCCCGGATCTTGCGCGCGCCGATGTCCGCGCAGACCGCGCTGCCGCCCGCTCCGGCCACCAGCAGCGCGGTGATCAGCGGGCTCGCCTGCTGCACGATGGCGAGCGCGCTGGCCGCGCCGGTGAAGGACTGCGCGCCGATCTGCGTGGTCAGCGATCCGAGCTGCAGCGCGATGACCGCGCCGAAGGGGATCGCGACCAGCGCCGTCGGAAGAATGGTCACGCTCGCGAAGAACCAGCACTGCTGGATCCACTCGCGGAACTGGAACGGGCGCTTGAAGATCGCCCGCAGGACCTCCCAGGACAGCGTGGCGAGCCTGCCGACCTGGGTCAGCGCCGCGGTGCCCGGGAGAGTGACCGAGCCGCTTCCGCCCACCGCACCTCCCAGTAGTCACCCCCGAGTCTTGCCCATCCCCGCCCGCCGATTTCGGTTAGCGGTGTTCACTCCCGTCCCTTCAGCCCCCGGCGGTCACCCTAGGCGCACCAGCACCCGACCTGCTCACAATTTCAGCGCGTGCGTGGCGGTGGCCCCGCCGTCGGCGACGAACTCGCCGCCGGTGCAGTACGAACTCTCGTCGCTGCCGAGGAACACCAGCAGCGGCGCGATCTCGTCGGCGCGGCCCACCCGGCCGAGCGCGACCTTCTTGCCCACCCAGGACACGTCCACGTCCGCGCCCGCCGCGTCGGACACCATCTTTGTGTCGATCATGCCCGGGTGCACCGAGTTGACCCGGATCCCGCGCGCGCCCAGTTCCAGCGCGGCGACCTTGGTCATCCCGCGGATCGCGAACTTGGTCGCGGTGTAGGCGACGAGGAACGGCATCCCGGCCAGACCCTCCACAGAGGACACGTTGACGATGGAGCCGCCCCCGGCCCCGGCCATGGGTTCAACGACCGAGCGCATGCCGAGAAACGCCCCGATCTGGTTGATCCGCACGACGCGTTCGTATTCGGCGAGCGGCGTCTTCGCGAGCTCCGAAAAGTACAGCACCCCGGCGTTGTTGACCAGCACCGTCGGCGGCCCGAACTCGGTCACCGTGGTCTCGACCGCGGCGGTCCAGCCGTCCTCGTCGCTCACGTCGAGATGGCAGAACACCGCCGCTTCGCCGAGTTCCGCGGCGAGCGCTTCGCCTTCGTCGTCGAGGACGTCGGCGATCACCACCTTCGCGCCCTGCGCGACGAACGCTCGCGCGGCGGCGGCGCCCTGTCCGCGGGCCGCGCCGGTGATGAGGGCGACCTTGCCGGACAGCCGGTGCTCAGTCATGCGTCCTCCGGGTTCAGGGCAGCGAAAGCAGATCGGTCGCGGCGAACATCCGCTCCGGGTCGCGGCCGGCGAAGTGCCCGCCGACCTTTTCGGCGAGTTCTGCGGTGGTCCAGGCGCCGTTCGCGGTGTCGAACCGCTCCTCCACCGACGGCGGTTTCAGCAAGGCGACCATGCCGCCGTGCACGACGAAGACCTGCCCGTTGATCGCGTCCGCCTCCGGCGAGGCGAGGAATGCGACAAACGGAGCAACGTGCTCTACCGACAACGGATCGAGCCCGTCCTCGGGTGCTTCGCCGAAGACATCCGCGGTCATCGCGGTGCGGGCGCGCGGACAGATCGTGTTGGCGCGCACGCCGTATTTCGCGAGCCCGCGCGCCGCGGACATGGTGAGCGCCGCGATCCCGGCCTTGGCCGCCGAGTAGTTGGGCTGGCCGGGCGAACCGACCAGGAACGCCTCGGACGCGGTGTTCACGAGCCTGCCGTACACCGGCTGACCCTCCATTTTGGAGCGATCGCGCCAGTACGCGGCGGCGTTGCGGGACAGCAGGAAATGCCCGCGCAGATGCACCGCGATGACCTTGTCCCAGTCCTCGTCGGACATCGAGAACAGCATCCGGTCGCGAAGCACGCCCGCGTTGTTCACGACGATGTCGAGGCTGCCGAAGTGGTCGACCGCGGCGGACAGCAGTTCCTTCGCGGTTTCGGCCGCCGAGACGTCCCCGGCCACCGCGAGCGCTTTGCCGCCCTGCTTTTCGATCTCGGCGACGACGTCTTTCGCCTCGCCGATGTCGTTGACCACGACGGACGCGCCTTCACGGGCCAGCGCGAGCGCCTCGGCCCGGCCGAGCCCCGCTCCGGCCCCGGTGACGACAGCGACCTTGCCTTCGAGCGTCATCGAACCGCCCCAGCCCGGTCGCCGTGCGTGTTCCCTGCGGTCGGTTCCACCCGCGAGCCTCCTCGTCGAAGCCTGCCTGACGCAGCACAGACTAGAATCTGTTCTCGTATTGAGCAAGCCCCGATTAACCGGTCGTGAACAGGGCATTCTTCGGGCAGTTCGTCACCGCTTGCGAAACACGTTCTACTTCTTCCTCCGGAACCGGTCCGATCACCAGGTTCTCGTCGTCGTCGAGATCGAACACCTCCGGCGCGAACCCGACGCAGACCGCGTTCGCCTCGCAGAGCGACCGGTCGACACTGACCTCCATGCTTCCTCCCGTCCGCCACTCCTGGTACAACTAGAACAGGTTCTAGCTTACCGCCGGGGCCCGGTACGACACCACAACGAGACCGGCGGGGTGGAGGTGACGGGTGCGGATCGACTACACGCCGCAGCAGCGGGCATTGGCCGCCGAGCTGCGGGAGTACTTCGCCGAACTGATGACCCCGGCGCGGCGGGAAAGCCTCGCCGCGCCCGGCGGCGAGTACGGCGACGGCTTGGCGTACAAGGAAATCGTGCGGCAGCTCGGCAAGGACGGGTGGCTTGCGCTCGGCTGGCCGCGCGAGTACGGCGGCCAGGACCGCAGCATGCTCGACCAGCTGATCTTCACCGACGAGGCGGCGGTCGCCGGGGTGCCGGTGCCCTTCCTGACGGTGAACACGATCGGCCCCACGATCATGCGGTTCGGCACGCCGGACCAGAAGGCGTTCTACCTGCCGAAGATCGCCGCCGGCGAACTGCATTTCGCGATCGGCTACTCCGAACCGGGCGCGGGCACGGACCTCGCGTCGCTGCGCACGCGGGCGACCCGCGACGGCGACGAGTACGTGGTCAACGGGCAGAAAATGTGGACCAGCCTGATCGAGTACGCCGACTACGTGTGGCTCGCCGCGCGCACCGATCCGGAGGCGCGCAAGCACAAGGGCCTGTCCATCCTGATCGTGCCGACCTCCGCGCCGGGGTTCTCCTGGACGAAGGTGCACACCGTCGCCGGCCCGGGCACCAGCGCGACCTACTACGACGACATCCGCGTGCCGGTCACGTCGCGGGTCGCCGAGGAGAACGCGGGCTGGCCGCTGATCACCAACCAGCTCAACCACGAACGCGTCGCGCTGACCTCGGCCGCGCCGGTGCGGAAAGCGCTGGCCGACGTCGTGGAATGGGCGCGCGCGGAGTCGCTGACCGACCGCGAATGGGTCCGGACGCATCTCGCGCGCGTGCACGCTTACGCGGAGTATTTGAAGCTGCGGAACTGGAAAATCGCCTGGGCCGCCGCGGCCAGCGAGCTCGGCCCGGCGGAGGCGTCGGCGACCAAGGTGTACGGCACCGAGATGGCGATCGAGGCGTACCGGCTGCTGATGGAGGTGGTCGGCGCGGCCGCCGTGGTGCGCGACGGCTCCCCCGGCGCGGTGCTCGCGGGACGGCTGGAACGGCTGCACCGCTCGGCGTTGATCCTCACTTTCGGCGGCGGCACCAACGAGGTGCAGCGCGACATCGTCGCCGCCACCGCCCTCGGCCAGCCCGTGACCCGTTAATAACCCGACCAAAAGTAGGCCGACCCCCCGCACGGCACGTAACCGTTGCCACGAAAGCCATTCGGCCGTGGCTGTGGTCGGGTTATTAACAGTCTGCACAGTAAGGAGTTCTCACGGTGGACTTCTCTCTCACCGAAGCACAAACCGACCTCGCCGCACTGACCCGGCGCATTCTCGCCGACCAGGTCACCGCGGAATCGCTGGGCCCGCACGGATCCGGCGGTTTCGAGGCTCCACTGTGGACTACCCTGGCCCGCTCCGGCGTCCTCGACGCGGCCCTGCCCGCGACGGTGGGCGGCGGCGGTTTCGGCTTGCTGGAACAGTGTTCAGTCCTGATCGAGATCGGCCGCGCGGTCGCTCCGGTCCCCTATCTGTCGTCCGTCGTCCAGGCTGGCTCGGTGCTCACCGATCCATTGCTGGCTGAGCGCTGGCTGCTGCCGGTTTCGCGCGGTAAAGCCGTGCTCGCGGTCGCTTTGGGCGGTTCGTTCGTCGCTTCAGACGGACGCCTCACCGGTACGCAGACCGCGGTCCCCTTCGCAGCCTTCGCAGACGCCTTACTCGTCGAAGCCAACGACGGCGTGTACATCGTCGAGAAGGACGCTGTCGGGGTCTCGATCGAAGCGCAGTCCACCACGGACCACGCCGACGCGGCTTTGGTGACGCTGTCCGACACCCCCGGGATCGCTCTCGGTGACGTCGGCGAGCAACTGCGCCTTCGCGGCACTCTCGGCGCTTGCGCGCAGCAGTTGGGCGTCTTGGAACGCGCGCTCGAACTGACAGCTGCGTACACGCGTGAGCGCAAGCAGTTCGACAAGGTGCTGGGCAGCTTCCAAGCCGTCCGACATCGTCTCGCCGACGCGTACATCGACGTCGAAGCCGTACGGCTGACGCTGTGGCAGGCAGCCTGGAAACTCTCCGAAGGCCTCCCCGCCGCCGCTGACGTGGCCACCGCGAAGTTCTGGGCTGCCGAAGCCGGACACCGCGTCGCGCATACCGCAGTGCACCTGCACGGCGGCGTCGGCATCGACGTCGAGCACCCCGTGCATCGCTACTTCGCCGCCGCGAAGCGCCTGGAGTTCACCAGCGGCGGCGCAACAGAGCAACTGCTGGGTCTCGGCGAACTGGTGGTCAGTCCACCGGCGTGATGTGCCGCAGCCGACGCGGTCCGGTATCCGGCCGCGTCGGCGGTGCGCCCACCACCAACCGCGCGTTGGCGACAAACGCCCCGTCCGGCGACGCGAGGATCGGGTCCAACGCCAACGACCGCACCTCCGGGTTGTCCTCCGCGAGCGCCGCGACGCGCAACACCATGTCCTGCAACGCCGCGAGGTCCGCAGGCTCGTCCCCGCGATACCCGGTCAACAAGGGCGACGTACGCGGCTCGCGGATCAGCGTCGCCGCGTCAACGTCCGTCAACGGCACAGCCCGGTACGCACGGTCTCCGAGCAGCGTGCTGACCAATCCCGACAGCCCGAACGAAACCAGCGTGCCGAACGACGGGTCGTCCTGCAGCCCAATGGCGCACGACAGCCCCTTCGGTGCCATCTGTTGCACGTACACGTCTTCGTCGCCAGACACCGCACACAGGTCTCGGTACGCGACACGTACGGACTCTTCGGACATCAGGTCAAGCCGTACGCCAGCGAAGTCCGGCCGCCCGCGCAATCGCTCGTCAACGGCTTTCAGCGTGACCGGATACCCCAGCTCCGCCGCCGCGGCCACTGCCTTGGTTTCGCTGGCCGCCACCCGGAACGGCACCACGTCCACGCCGTAACAGCTGAGCAGCCGCACCACGTCGTCGTCGGAGAGCAGCGTCGAACTGCCGTCCTCCGGCAGCAACTCGCGCACGATCTCCTGCGCCTGCTCCACGTGCAGACCGCTAGGCCGCACCAACGTTCCCTGCGGCCGCTGCCGCCACGCGGCGTACCGCACGACGCGCGCCAACGCGTTCACCGCACGCTCCGGACTCGAGTACGACGGAATCGACCCACGCGTCGGCACCCCGTCATCCGAAAGCACCGCCAACTCGTGCGGCACGCCTTCCGCGGCGAGGAACGTCGAGACGATCGGCTTCGACTGCTTCACCTCCGACACCGCTTCGCGCAACGCTCGTGCGTACGCAGCCCCAGGAATCGCCACCGGCGGCGCGAACACCGCGATCAAGGCGTCGGTATCCGGCGAATCCAACGCCTCCCGCACCGCCGTCGCGAACTCGTCCGGCCCAGCCTGCGGCCCGATGTCCACCGGATCGAACGCGAGCCGCAACCCCTCCGCACGGGCGGTGTCGGCGGCCAGCAACCCGATCGCACTGGAGTTCCCGACAATCCCGATCCGCGGCCCCGCCGGCAACGGCTGATGCGCGAACACGAGCGCCGTGTCGAACAGCTGTGCCAACGACTCGACCCGTACGACGCCAGCCTGCTCGAACAACGCCTGCACACTGGCCTCGTCGACCTCCGCCGACGTCGCCGCGAGCTGCGGCCGCACCGCATGCCGCCCCGACTTCACCGCGACGATCGGCTTCGACCGCGCCAACCGGCGCGCCAGCCGCGCGAACTTGCGCGGGTTGCCGAACGATTCCAGATACAGCAACACCAGGTCGGTTTCCGGATCGGTTTCCCAGTACTGCAGCAAGTCGTTGCCGGACACATCCGCCCGGTTGCCCGCCGACACGAACGTCGACAACCCCAGCCCACGCGACCCCGCGTCGGCCAGAATCGCCGTCCCCAACGCCCCCGACTGGCAGAAGAACCCGGTCCGCCCCCGCTTCGGCAACCGCGGCGCAAGGGTCGCATTGAGCCGCACGTCCTTCGCGGTATTCAGCACGCCCAGCGCATTCGGCCCGACCACGCGCATCCCGTGCGCCCGAGCCTCGCCGACCAGCCGCAACTCCGCGTGCAACCCCAGCGGCCCCGACTCCGCGAACCCGCCGGACACGATCACGAGCGTCTTGACGCCCTTGGCCAAACAAGCGTCCAGCACGGACTCGACGGCCTCCGCCGGAACCGCCACCAACGCCAGATCCACCGGATCCGGAATGTCCAGCACCGACGGATACGCCCGCACCCCGCGCACCGACCGATGCTCCGGATTGACCGGATACACCGCCCCCGCGAAGTCGGCCGCGAGCATGTTCGCGAACGCGACATGCCCGACCTTGGTGGGATCGGCGGACGCCCCGATCACCGCCACCGTGTTCGGATGAAGCAGATTGTGCACACTCCGCGCCTCGGCCGCCTGCTCCCTAGACCGCGCGACCGCGAGCGACTCCTCCGTCGGATCGATGTCGAACTCGAGATGCAGCACGCCTTCCTCGATCGCACGGCTGACCTGGTAACCCGCGTCGCGGAACACGCGCACCATCGCCGCGTTCTCGCTCAACACCTCGGCGACAAACCGCCGCAACCCGCACTCCGATGCCGCGGCGGCGAGATGCTCCAGCAGAATCGACCCGAGCCCGCGCCCCTGATGCTTGTCGTCGACAACGAACGCGACCTCCGCCGAAGGCCCGTGATCGAGCCGCTCGTAACGCCCCACCGCGACCACGTCGTCCCCGAGCAAGGCCACAAACGCGACCCGATCGTGGTGGTCCACAGTGGAAAACCGTTCCAGGTCCCGCGGCGGGATGCGAGGATAAGCACCGAAATACCGGAAATACCGGGTGCGGTCGGAGAGCCTGCTGTGCAGGGCCACGAGCCCGTCGGCGTCGCTCGGCACTACGGGTCGCAAGTGGACAGTGCCACCGTCGGAGAGGACTACGTCGGCTTCCCAATCGCGGGGGTAATCGTAGGGATCACGCTTCCCATCCGCGGCGGGGCTTTGTGTCTCTCCAGACGGGCTGCTTCCGCCTGCCACGCCCGGTTTCGCTGGCTGTCCCGACGCGCTGCTCGCGCCCGGCCTCGCTGCCGCAGACTCTCCAGCTGCTGCCTTGCCTTCTGCCGCAACGGAATCAGGCCGTTCCGATGCCACGCCACCCGCAGCCGGGTCCGCGCCGGACTCGCCCCGGGCAGGTCCGCTTGGCGAGCCGCTGCCTCCGTGCCTGCCCTCCGCAGCCGATGCAGCCGCTCCGGTCGGCGTCCCGGCTGCACTGGTCCCGCCCGTCGCGTAACGAGCGGCGTGCCCGGAAGCGCCGCCGGAATTCGGGGCATCGGTTCCGCCGGGACCGCTCGTCGGGTGAGTGCCGGGAGCGGGGTCGCCCGGGCCGGGGTTGCCGGGGCCGGGGCGGCGAGGTTGGTCGGGCATGGTCAGTCCCTCGGATCGTCCGGGTCGAGGCCGTGCAGCGGGAAGATCGCGCGGCGGGTGTCGCGGATCGCGATGTCCACCGGGTCGTCCGCGTCGTCGCCCCACGGTTTGAAGGCGGTGTCCTTGCCGTCGGTCATCGCGGCGGGGAGGTCGGCGGCCGGGGCGGCGCGGCGGACCGTCGAGACCCAGCCGGGCGGCAGCGGCGTTTCCGGCGGGACGTCGCGGTCCAGCACGGTCGCCATCAGGTGCGTCCACGAGCGCGGCACGACGCGGATCAGCTGGTATCCCCCGCCGCCGACGGCGAGCCAGCGGCCGTTCGCGTAGCGTTCGGCCAGGTCGCGCAGCGTGGAGTAGATGGTGCGGTGGCCGTCGACCGACAGGGACATGTCGGCCATCGGGTCTTCCTCGTGCGAGTCCACCCCGCACTGGGTGACCAGCAGCTGCGGCTGAAACTCCTGCAGCACAGCCGGAACCACCGCGTCGAACGCCCGCAGCCACCCGGGGTCCTGCGTATGCGGCGGCAGCGGGACATTCACCGCGGTCCCCGCTGCCTTGCCCTTGCCGACCTCGGCGGAGTAGCCGGTGCCGGGCCAGAGCGTGAACGGGTGCTGGTGCATCGAAACGGTGAGGACGCGCGGGTCGTCGTAGAACGCGGCCTGGACGCCGTCGCCGTGGTGCACGTCGGTGTCGACGTACGCGATGCGGTCGAAGCCGTGGTCGAGCAGCCACGAGATCGCGATCGCGCAGTCGTTGTAAATGCAGAAACCGGACGCGTGATCGCGCATCGCATGGTGCAGCCCGCCCGCGATGTTGACCGCCCGCCGAACCTCGCCGTCGGCGATCTTGCGCGCGGCGAGCAGCGTCGAGCCGACGACCAGCGCGGTCGCGTCGTGCATGCCGGGGAACACGGGGTTGTCATCGGTGCCGAGCCCGTGCCCGACGTCCCACCCCACATCCGGCGCTTCCCGCACGGCGGCCAGGTACTCGGGCGCGTGCACGCGGAGCAGTTCCTCGTCGCCCGCGGCGGTGGGCACGAGCAGTTCGACGCCGTCGAGCACGCCCAGCTCAGTAGCGAGCCGCACGGTGAGGTCGAGCCGGACGGGGTTGAACGGATGCTGCCCGCCCAGGTCGTACTTCAGCAGCGACGGATCCCAGACAACTGCAGGCGACGACATGCTTCGCACTGTACTTCCCCGCCACGCCCCGAGCCGGGTTTCGCGGCGGGGCAGGACTCACCCGCGCGTCACGTGCCCGCTGCGTCCCAGCCAAGTTTCGCGGCGGGGCAGGTGTCAGCAGCCCGCCACTCCCCACCGCCGCCAGAGCAGGGTTTTGCAGCGCGCCACTCCCCCGCCGCCTCCCGAACCGGGTTTCGCGGCGGGGCAGGGCTCAGCCACGCGTCCAGACGACGCCGCGCGCTTCGTATTCGAGCATCTCCTCCAGCCCGGCCGCCGCGTCGGAGCCGAGTTCTCGTTTCACCAGCCACAGGGCCAGGTCCAGCCCGCTCGTGATGCCGCCCGAGGTGACTACGTCGCCGTCGTCGACCACGCGGGCTTTCTTGAGCACGCCGCCCTGCTGAACCAGCGTGTCGACCGCGCCGTGGTGCGTCGTGCACGGACGGCCGCGCACCAGTCCGGCCGCGCCGAGCAGCAGTGTGCCCGTACAGAGTGACGCGAGCGTCAGCCCTTTGCGCGGCGCGGCCGCGAGCGCGTCCGGCAGCACTTTGCGGTCGATCTCCGCCCAGATGCCCGGGCCTTTCCGCTTCCCGTAACCGCCGCCCGGCACGACGATGACGTCGGCGTCCTGCGGCGACCAGCCGCGCTCGACCTCGACCTTCGTCCCGTACGCCGCGCGCACGATGCCTGGCCCGTCCACGCGCACGTACGACACGTCCGTGCCGCGCTTCGCATGCATGCCCGCTGCGGAGAACACCTCGTACGGACCGGCGAAGTCCTGCTCCTCGACGCCGTCGAACAACACAACCTGGACCCGCAACGGTCGACGCTCGGCCGTTGCCCCGGTCGTCGCCGCAGCCTCGGCCGGCACCGCCATCGCTGCCGCTCCGGCTGCCGCCGACCCACGCAGGAATGTTCTCCGCTCCATGAACGCCGCCTCTCGCCTGGAAAAGCCTTCCGGACGAGAAGTCGGTGGACGGCGCGGAAAGTTCCGGCCGAGTTAGCCGCGTTCTGGACCGGTGGCCGCGGGACGCTCCGGATCGCGCGACCAGTGCGACCACGACCCCGCGTACAGCGCGGCTGGCTCCGGATGCCCGGCGACCTCCAGCGCGAGCACCACCGACGACGCCGTGACGCCCGAACCGCAGTAGGCGCCGACCGGGACCCCGTCGGCCAAGCCCAGCGACGCGAACCGCTCGGCAAGCTCGGACGGCGACTTCCAGCGCCCGTCCGCACCGGCGTGCTCCGACGACGGCGCGCTGACCGCACCGGGGATGTGCCCGGCACGCGGGTCGACGGGCTCGGTCTCGCCGGTGTAGCGGACGTGCGCCCGCGCGTCGAACAGCACGCCTTCGCGAGCGAGCGCCGCCGCGTCGTCCGCCGACAGGACCGGCATCGCGCCCGGCCGGACCTCGATGTCGCCCGGCTCCGGCGAAGGCACCTCGGTCGTCACTTCCCGCCCCTCGGCCAGCCACGCTGCGTAACCGCCGTCGAGTACCGCGACCTCCGGATGGCCGACCCAGCGCAGCAGCCACCAGGCGCGCGCGGCGACCGAACCGTCGGCGTCGTCGTAGACGACCACCGGACGCCCGGCCCGGACCCCGGCTTTCCGCAGCTCACGCTGCAGCACGGCCGGGTCCGGCAGCGGGTGGCGGCCGCCCTCGCCGGGCGGCGCGGCCAGCGCCGTGTCGAGGTCGGCGAACACCGCCCCGGGCACGTGTCCCTCCTGGTAGGACTCGGCTCCCGGCGGTCCGCCGAGCCGCCAGCGGACGTCCAGCACGACGGGACGGTCTCGGTCGGGGAACGCGGCGAGCTCAGCGGGCGAAATCAACGGTCGCATGCCCCCATCCTGCTGGTCCGGACGCGGTTCGCGCATCAGGGCAGGACTTTTCGCCGGGGCCGGGCCGTTACGCCGAGGCGGGCCGTCGCTGTCGGGGCCAACGACTACGATGAGCTACGCGGACGAAGGGGACAGCGTGAACGATCTCATCGACACCACCGAGATGTACCTGCGTACCATCTACGAGCTCGAAGAGGAAGGTGTCGTCCCGCTGCGGGCCCGGATCGCGGAGCGCCTGCAGCAGAGCGGGCCCACCGTGAGCCAGACCGTGGCCAGGATGGAGCGCGACGGGCTGGTCGTCGTCGCGGACGACCGGCACCTGCAGCTCACCGACCACGGCCACGACCTCGCCGTCGCGGTCATGCGCAAGCACCGGCTCGCCGAGCGCCTCCTCGTCGACGTCATCGGGCTCGAGTGGGAGCACGTGCACAACGAGGCGTGCCGCTGGGAGCACGTGATGAGCGAGGCCGTCGAGCGCAAGCTGGTGAAGCTGCTCGACCACCCGACCACGTCGCCGTACGGCAACCCGATCCCCGGCCTCGACAAGCTCGGCGACGGCGATCCCGCGCCGCGCGCCGAGGACGGCCTGGTGCGCCTCGACGAGTTCGCCCGCACCGGCGGCGGCGAGGTGGAGATCCGCCGCATCGCCGAGCACGTGCAGCTGGACGAGTCGCTGCTCACCGAGCTGCGGACGGTCGGGATCGTGCCCGGCGGCCTCGTCACGGTCGGCAAGGCCGTCGGCGGCAGCGTCACCGTCGAGGTCAAGGGCACCGAAACCACGGCTCAGGTGTCCACCGCGGCGCTGCACGCCGTGCTGGCGCTCGCCAAGTGACCCCGGCTGCCGACGCGGCGCGCGCGTTCCAGGAAGTCCACGGGCGGGCCCCGGCAGGCGTGTGGTCCGCGCCCGGCCGGGTGAACCTGATCGGCGAGCACACCGACTACAACGACGGTTTCGTGCTGCCCTTCGCCCTCCCGCACCGGCTGGCGGCGGCCGCGTCCCCGCGCGAGGACGGCAAGCTCCGGGTCGCCACCCTCGGCGACGACGGGCAGCTGCAGCACTCCGGGCCGCACGACATCGCCGCGCTCGAACCGGGTTCGGTCGACGGATGGGCCGCGTATCCCGCCGGGGTGGCGTGGGTGCTGCGCGACCAGGGCTACGCGGGCGGCGCCGACCTGGTCATCGCGGGCGACGTGCCGTCCGGGGCGGGGCTTTCCTCCTCTCACGCGCTGGAATGCGCGGTTTCGCTGGCCCTGCTGGGCGTGGCCGGGGTGGAACTCGAAGACGGCGGAGCGGGCACTCCCGCACGACCCGAGATCGCGCGCTGGGTGCAGCGGTCGGAAAACGACTACGTCGGCGCGCCCACCGGGCTGCTCGACCAGACGGCGTCGCTGTGCTGCGAGGAGTCGCGGGTCCTGTTCCTCGACGTCCGCTCGGGCGAGATGGAGCAGGTGCCGTTCCCGCTCGGCGAGGCCGGGCTCCGGGTGCTGATCATGGACACCCGCACCAAGCATTCCCACACCGACGGCGGCTACGGCGCACGGCGGAGCGGAACCGAGCGCGCGGCGGAACTGCTCGGCGTGAAGGCCCTGCGCGACGTCGCGCTCGACGGGCTCGACGAGGCCCTCGCGCAGCTTCCCGAGGAGCTGGTTCCGCTGGTGCGCCACGTGGTCACCGAGAATCAGCGGGTGCTCGACGTGGTCGCGTTGCTGCGCGAGAAGAAGCTCGCCGAGATCGGGCCGCACCTCGACGCCTCGCACGTGAGCATGCGCGACGACTACCGCATCTCGACGCCGGAACTGGACCTCGTGGTCGATTCGGCCCGCTCGGCCGGCGCGCTGGGCGCGCGGATGACCGGCGGCGGGTTCGGCGGCTCGGCGATCGCGCTGGTCCGCGACGAGGATCTGGACGGAGTGCGCACCGCGGTCGAAACCGCCTGCGAGCAGGCCGGGTTCCGCCGTCCGCGGATGTTCACGGCGGTGCCGTCGCGCGGCGCGGGCCGCGACGAAGCCTGATTTCCGGAGCAACCCCCGGAGGGTCCGTCGCGTCGCTCTGAGGGGAGACTGTGCCGCAGAGTCGCCACCCCTCAGCAGAAAGGCCTTGACGTGACGGACCAGCAAAGCCCCCTGAAGCTCATCGTGACGGGCGGCGCGGGGTACGTGGGCAGCGTGTGCGCCGCCCGCCTCATCGAAGCGGGTCACCAGGTCACCGTCGTGGACGACCTGTCGACCGGGCACGCGGACGCGGTGCACCCGCAGGCGCGCTTCGTCGAGGGCGACGCCGCCGAGGTCGCCGCGGACCTGCTCGGCGAAGGTTTCGACGGCGTGCTGCACTTCGCCGCGAAGTCGCTGGTGGGCGAGTCGATGGCCGACCCGGCGAAGTACTGGGAAGGCAACGTGGTGACGTCGCTGCGGCTGCTGGAGGCGATGAAGAAGCACGGCACGCCGCGCCTGGTGTTCTCCTCCACTGCGGCGACCTACGGCGAGCCCGACGTGTCGCCGATCCCGGAAACGGCCCCGACGCAGCCGACCAACACCTACGGCGCGTCGAAGCTCGCCATCGACCACGCGATCACCAGCTTCGCCCGCGCCCACGGCCTCGCCGCGGTCAGCCTGCGCTACTTCAACGTCGCCGGCGCGTACGGCGCGTTCGGCGAACGGCACACCACCGAAACCCATCTCATCCCTCTCGTCCTCCAGGTCGCGACCGGCGACCGCGAGCACATCTCCATCTACGGCGACGACTACCCGACGCCGGACAAAACGGCCGTCCGCGACTACATCCACGTGGTCGACCTCGCCGACGCCCACCTCCTCGCCCTGCGCCACGCCGTCGGCGGCGAGCACCGCATCTACAACCTCGGCAGCGGCACCGGGTTCTCGGTGCTGGAGGTCGTGGAAGCCTGCCGCCGGGTCACCGGGCACGCGATCCCCGCCGTGGTGGCCCCGCGCCGCGCCGGCGACCCGTCGGTGCTGGTCGCGTCGAGCGACAAGGCCAACGGCGAACTCGGGTGGACGCCCAAGCTGACGGACCTGGACGGGATCGTGTCGGACGCTTGGCAGTTCACTCAGTCGCGTCAGTCCTGACGGCGGTTTCCGGCCGCTGCGGGCCGGGTGTGCTTTTCGGTGCGGGGCGGGGATTCGGAGGGATCCCCGCCCCGGCATCGTTGCGGCGAGCATTGTTCGGGCACACCGACGCCGGACGCCGAAAGTCCACTTAGGACTCACCGGTGCCACGGCAACGGTGGGTGACGCGGACGGAATTCGGCTCGCCCGCTTCCATCACGGGCCGCAAGGTTCCGCACCGCGCGTAACGGGCCAGGCGGAATCCGCCGCGGGTGGCGGAGTTCGGATCCATGCGACCGCTGGTCCGCGCGATGGAGTGCCAAACGGAAGACGACTCAAGCGCTTTCACCGGGCATGGTGAGGTTTCGCCTGCATCCGACCGCCGCCCCGCACCGCGCGCAACGAGCACCACGCAGTCCGGCTCGACCGAAGCCATTCCGGCGCACTGCCAGGAAGCCTCATCCCGTCACCGTGGCGGTCAAACCATGGCTCACCGCGGCTGGCGAGGAAATCGGGCTCCGGCAACCGTCATCTCATCCCCCTCGGCGGCCCCGATCTTCGCCCCTGGCCAGGATCCTCGGCGCTCCCCGGCTCCGGCGGCGGGGTCAGACCGAGATCAGCCGCCGTGCTGAAGTCGGCTAGGCCGGTCAGTTTCGCTGGGTCCGTGCCGATGTTCCAGGCAGTCTGCAGCAGCTGCGCCACCAAATGTTCCGGGTCTGCTTCCACGGCGTTCGCCAGTGCCATCCCGGCTAGTGCGCCTTCCCCGCGCATCAAGGCGGTATAGCCGAGGTGCAGTGCGGCTTCGGCACGGTGCGGCGGGGGCAGTTCGCGGACCAGCGTCAGCCATACCTCCTCCGCCTCGCGGGTCAGCGACGTGTGCGGCGGGACCGCGAGGGCCATGCAGGCGTCGCGGATCGGGGTGAGCATCAGCGCGTGGGCGAGCCGGACCGCTTGGTCGTCGTCAGGAGGGCCTTCACCGTGACGTTGGCGGAGGAACGCGGCGCGGAGTTCGGTTACCGCGGCGTCCAGGACATCGCTCGCTGACGTGTCTGGGCCGCACAACGGTTCCGGGGACCTTGCCAGCAAGTCGGCGCGGCGGGCGATCGCTTCCGGGGAGCGCGGTTCCAGCACCGCGGCCAGTTCTTCGCGGCTGCGGAAGACAACGAAACCAGCCTCGGTGGTCGCGGCGGCGAGGACGGTTTCCTGCGGATCTGGCAGCACACCGCCGCAGTCCGGGTCCCGGTAGCACAACCATGGCGCGCCGGGTTCGATCTCAGGGGTCCACAGTGCGTGGAACAGGCGGAGGTTGTGCCGCGCCAGGCCGCGTTCCAGTTCGGCTGCGAGTGTCTGGTGGGGTGGGCCGTTTTCGTCTGCTGAACCGCCGACGATGACAGCGGTGACGCCGTTGTGTTCGGGGTCGTCGAAGCGTGGGATCAGCGCATCCGCTTGCTGTGCTTGGAGTTCTCGCGGCGGGAGGTCGGCGCGCACCATCAGGCCGATCGTCGTGCCGGGGACGCGGTGGCCCAGCAGCACAAGGGAATCAGCGGGACGGAAACCGAACAGGTACGGGAGCGAGGCGATGAGGTCGGCCGGGTTGCTGAGGGTGGCCCGGGTGATGCCGGGCGGCGTCGAGGTGGTCACGCCTCCACTCTGCGCCGCGCACAAGCGAATCGGGGCCGGCAAAGCAAATCTGTGGACCACAGCGGGCAGTTGTGGACAACCAGGTCCCGAGCGAAGAGGACCGAAGGAAATTGTCGGTGCCGTGTGCATCAAAGGCGAGCGTCCACAATAGACAAAAGCTGCCGGAGCCGATCGGGCTCCGGCAGCATTCTCAGAGGAAACTCAGCCGCAGTGTTCGAACGGGCTCTCGTACGCGGACGAGCCGACCGAACCGCCCCACCTGACGCAGGTCGAACCGGCGCTCTTCTTCACCGGGCCGGCGTAATAGGTGAAGCTGCCGGAATCCGTCGCCCTGGTCGAGCCCTTCACCTCCAGGAACGCCGAAACCGGGCTGGCCGTCCCGAGGGAGACCGCCTTCAGGGTCGTCACGCAGTTCTCTTTGGAGGACGAGTTGTACAGCAGGTACGCGGTGCCCGCCGTCCCCAGCGCCTGCTGGTCGATCACCGAGAAGCCCGACCCGCACACCTGCGTCGCCGAGTACGGGTTGCCGCCGCAGCCGTTCTTGCTCGTGAAGTCCTTCTTGCCGTAGTACGGCACCGCGACGCCGTTCAGCACGGCCTTCTGCGTCACGCCGTTCAAGTTCTCCTCGAAATGCAGATGAGGCCCGGTCACGCCGCCGGTCGCGCCCGCCTTGCCGATCTCCTTGCCCTGCCCGACGCTCTGGCCCACCGAGACTTCCTGCTCGGACAGGTGCGCGTACCGGGTCCGCCAGCCGCCGCCGTGGTCCAGTTCGATCCAGCGGCCGTAGCTGGTGCTGCCTTCGTTCGCGACGCGGGTGACCGTCCCCGGCGCGGCCGCGAGGACCGGCATGCCGGTGATGCCGGACTTCTGGAAGTCGACCGAGTTGGCCGGGTTGTGGCCGCTGAAGGTCGCCGCGGTGACCGTGACGCCGCATTTGAACGGCACCTGGAAGTTGGGGGCCGCGGACGCCGTCGACTGGGCGGCGAGCGTCAGGCCGCACGCGGGCAAGGCCACCGCGGCCGCGACCGCCGCGAACCGTCTCAATCTGGACATGGGGCGTACCTCCTGGTGGGGGAAATGTCCGAGCGCCTCCAGCCAAGCCCGAGCCAGTACATTTTCCGTACAAGACGACTCGGGAGGGCCCATGGGCACACCGGCGGCCTCGCTTGCGAAGGCGCGGCGGCGGTTCGAGGGCGCCGACTGGGTGCGCTGGGGCGTGCTCGCCGTGCCGGCCCTGTTCGCGATCCCGAACGCGCGCCCCTGGTCGTGGCCGCTGATCGGGCTGGTCCTCGTCCTGTCCGTCCCGGCGCTCTGGCTCACCCGCGAGTCGCGGCCGCGCTGGCTGATGCCCGCGACCATGATCGCCGTCGTCGCGGCGGCGGGCGCGCTCTGGATCCTGCAGCCGGGCAGCTGGACCTCGACGACGATGTTCGGCGCGACCTTCTACGCCCTGCGCGTCTCCGGCCGGATCGCGGCGGCGATCTCGCTCGCCGCGGCTTCGGCGACGATCCTCACCTGGTCGATCGTCTACGACCTCGACTGGCTGAACGCTGTCGCGCTCTTCGCGATCCTCGTCGTGATGGTGCTGCTCGCCGCCAACCGCCGGAGCCGCGCGGAACGGCTGGAACAGACCGAGCTCGCGCTCGCCAGGGCCCAGACCGCCAGCGAGGAGCACGCCCGCGCGGCCGCCCTCGCCGAACGCACGCGCATCGCTCGCGAGTTGCACGACGTCCTCGCGCACTCTCTCGCCGGTCTCGCGCTCAACCTCCAGGGCGCACGCCTGATGATGGTCCGCGACGGTGCGAGCGAAGAATCTCTCGCGCAGATAGAACGCGCGCAGAAGCTGGCGACCGACGGTCTCGCCGAAGCACGCAAGGCTGTCGCTGCGCTGCGCGAAGACGCCGTACCAGTCGAGCGCTCGGTCTCGGACCTTGTCGCCGCGTACAGGCTCGACACCGGCTCTCGCGCCGACCTCGTGATCGAAGGCGAACCGCGCGAGCTGGACGCAGCTGTCGGCACGACGCTCGTACGCGCTGTACAGGAAGCCCTCGCCAACTCGCGCAAACACGCCGCAGGTCCCGCCGTAGACGTCACGGTGGCCTTCAAGAACGAAGAAGTCGACTTAACGATCATCGACCACCAGGGCCGCCGTCCGCCGGAGCCGCCGTCGCCGGGATACGGTTTGCGAGGCATGGGCGAACGGGTCGCGCTGTTGAACGGGAAGCTCGAATGCGGCCCTGGGGAGGACGGATGGCGGATTCAGCTGACGGTGCCAGCGTGACGCTGCGCGTGGTGCTGGCCGACGATCAGGCTGTAGTGCGCGAAGGCCTCGTCACGCTCCTCGGGCTGCTTCCCGGCATCGAGGTGGTAGGCGCGGCCGTAGACGGCGTACAGGCTCTCGAGCTGGTCGCCGAGCATCAGCCGGACGTACTGCTCGTCGACCTGCGCATGCCGCACCGCGACGGCGTCGAGACGACTGAACTGGTGCGCGCGCAGCATCCGAAGACCGAAGTCGTCGTCCTCACCACGTACGCAGACGACGACTCACTGCTCGCCGCGCTCAAAGCCGGTGCGCGAGGGTTCCTCACCAAGGACGCCGACGCCGAAGCGATCGCCCGCGCTCTCCGCTCAGCGGCGGCTGGTCAGTCCACTGTGGACGGCGCGCTCCAGCAACGGCTGGTAGCCGCCGCGACGAGCCGCGCGCCGGTGCGCACGAAGGAGCTGGAAGGCCTCACCGCGCGCGAGGTCGAGGTGTTGCGGCTGATCGCGGCCGGCCTGTCGAACACGGAGATCGCGCGCACCCTCGTGGTCAGCGAGGCGACGGTGAAGACGCACGTCAACCACCTGTTCTCCAAGGCAGGCCTGCGCGACCGCGCGCAGGCCGTCGCCTTCGCCTACCGCGCCGGGATCGCCGAGTAGAACGCCTTCTTCCCGCCGACGATCGGCAACGTCACCGTCGTCCCGGTCAAGTCCAGCGACAGCCCGGCACCCGCCTGCGGCCGCAGCGTGAAGTCGTGATCGCTGGACGCCAGCACGAACTCCAGACGGTGTCCAGCAGCCACGATGTAGTCCTTCGGCATCAGCGAAACCTCGATGCGGTACCGCTGTCCGGGGGTGATCGGCGAAGTGACCGACGGGCTGATCCGGTTCTGCGGATCCGTCCAGCCACGGCTGATCACGTGGGAGGTGCCGTCGGGCGCGCGGTCAAGCAGCACCGCGGTGACATTCGCGGCCGGACGATCGAACGACAGCCGAAGCTCGGCCTTCGCGGTGCCGGACAACCGGACCGGCTCCGTGGTCGCGGAAGTGCGGTAGCGCAAGCGGTTCCCGGACGACGCCGCGTCGGCGAGCTGTTCGATCTTCTTGCTCGCGTCGTCGGCCAGTGTTTCGACGGTCGGACGGCCGGGCACGGGCTGCCGGTCGAGTGCCCCGGTCGAACGTCCGCCCGGCCACGGGTGCAGCTCGACGTCGGAAGTGCCCGGCGCGGGCCAATCGGCCTCGTCGACCCACGACTTGTCCTCGCGCTGAATGGTCGCCTTCGGCTCGCGTTCGATGCCGTTGTCGACCCCGTAGAGGTAGTGCGACATCCACTTGTTCAGCGTCGTGAGCCAGACGTGGCGGCGCAGCGAGATCGGGTCCGCGTGGCCGGATTGGTGCAGCCAGATCTTGTGCTCGACGCCGTGCTTCTTCAGCGCTTCGTACCAGGTGGCGACCTGTTCGGTCTTCACGTTCCAGTCGTTCAGCCCGTGCACCGCGAGCACCGACGCGTGCACCTTGTCGACGTCGTTGCGGTAGTTCCGGACGTCCCAGAACTTGCTGTAGTCCCCCGTCAGCCGGTCCTGCGCGGCAGTGAGGCCGTCGAGCACCGGACGGCAGACCTGCTGGTCAGCGCGCGAGTAGACGTAGCCGGCGAGTACGTCCGTGTCCTCGCCCTGATAGCCGCCAGGGGCCACGACCGCGCCGGCGTTGCGGTAATAGCCGTACCAACTCGAGATGGCGGCGATCGGCACGATCGTCTCGAGTCCTTCGACGCCGGTGCTGGCCACCGCGTTGGGCAGTGTGCCGTTGTACGACACGCCCATCATGCCGGTCTTCCCGGTGCTCCAGCTCGCCGCGACAGACGCTCCGGCCTGGTTGTGCGCGGAAGCGCGGCCGTTCAGCCAGTCGACCACCGAACGCGCGCCAATCGTCTCGTTCACGTCGCCCGTCGTCGGGCAGCCGGTGGACAGCCCGGTACCGAGGGATTCGCCGTACACGACAGCGAATCCGCGCGCGGTGAAGTAGTTCTGGTAGCTCCAGCCGATCGGTGCCGCGACGTGCGGACCCGGCACGTACAGCTCGGTGTCGACGTTGTGGTTGGGTACGTCGTTGCCGCCCGCGAAGTACGGGCTCGCTTCGTACACGACAGGCACCTTCATGCCCTGCTCTGTGGCGCGTGGACGCACCACTTGCGCGTGTACGAGGTCAGGCTTGCCGTCGTGGTCACTGTCGACGGGCGCGGTGACCCAGACGTCTTCGCGGATGACGTCAGCCGGATCGAAGACCGGCTGTGCCTGACCGTCGGTGAAAACCGGCGCTGGCGGCGAAGCAGCTTCAGCGACCGCGGGCACGGACAACGTGGCCACTGCGACGAAAACGGCAGCGACCCGAGCGGCAACTCCCACCAGAACCCCCAAGCTGGACGAAGCAGGCGAGCAAGTTGAGAGTTCCGTCAACCGCAACTCGCGTCAACCGACTAACGTCGGAGCCATGGACGCACCGATAGTCACGGTCACGGTCTATCCGCAGCACGCGCGCGTCACCCGCCGCTGTCAAGTCACTCCGGCCGACGGGTCCCGCGTAGAGATCACGGGTCTCCCCCTGTCGCTCGACGCTGCTTCAGTGCGCGTCAGCGGCGCGGGCGACGCGTTGGTCACGGGCGTCGACGTCGCGTACGCGCAACACGCCGCGCCTGCGGACCCAACGCTGCGCGCGCTCGTGGAGCAGCGTCGCGCGGACCAAGCGACTGTCGACGAGGTTGCGGACGACGAGAGCGCAGCGGCTGCGCGCGTCGACCTGTTGACGGGCGTCTCGCGACGCAGCGGAGCAAGCTTCGCGAAGGCGTTGGCTGGCGGCGACGCCGAACCAGGGCGTGTCCAGGAAGTGAGCGAAGCGCTCAGCACGCAATTAGCCGCAGCGCTCAAGGAACGTCGCGCGCTCGCCACGAGGCTGGAACGGCTGCGCGAAGACCTCGCCGCGCTAGACCGCCAGATCGAAACTCGCAGCGCACAGTCCGAACAGGACAGTTCGACCATCGTCGTGGAGCTGGAATCCCCCGCCACCGCGGAAATCGAACTGTCCTATGTGGTCCCCGGCGCGCGCTGGGAACCCGGGTACGACGTGCGGGTGCGCGGCACCGACGTCACCGTCACCTCGTACGGGCTGGTCAGCCAGCACACCGGCGAGGACTGGCCGGAGTGCGAGCTGACGCTGTCCACCGCGCGCCCGGCGAACACCGTCGTGATCCCGGAACTCCAGCCCTGGTACCTGGATCGGCAGCAGCCGGAACGGCGCTCGATGGTGCCGCCCGCACCCGCCGCGATGGCGGCCTACGGCGGTGCCGCACCCGCCGGTCGGGACGGCTTCGCCGCGCACCTCTCCGAAGTCGAGCAAGGCGCCACCGCGGTCACCTTCCGGCCCGCCCGCCCGGTCGCGATCCCGTCCGGCGCGCAAGGCCACCGGACGACGCTCGCGCAGCTGGACTTCACCGCGGAACTGGACTACGTCACCGCGCCGACGCAGGCCGAAGAGGCTTATCTGCGCGCGAAGGTGGTCAACACCGGCGAGCACACGCTCCGCGCCGGTCGCGCCGCGGTGTTCCACGAAGCCGAATTCGTCGGCAGCACGCAGCTGGAACTGTGGGCTCCTGGCGAGGAACGCGAACTCGCGCTGGGCGTCGACGACCGGATCCGCGTCGAACGCGAACTGGTGAAGCGCAGCGCCAGCAAGGCGACGTTCTCCGCGCAACGCCGCCGCGAAGCCGATTACCAGACGACGGTGACCAACCACAGCCCCCGCGAAGCCGTGGTGGCCGTGCTGGACCAGGCCCCGGTCTCGCGGGACGACGCGATCACTGTGCGGGACCTGCGGCTCAGCCCGGAGCCGGTCGAGCGCTCCGAGCTGGGCCAGTTCACCTGGCGGCTCACGATCGCGCCCGGGGCGTCCGCGACGGTCTCGCTCGGCTACCGGGTGGACGTCGCGAAGGGCGTCGAACTCAGCGGCTGGCGCGAGTGAGCGCTCAGCCCTGCGAGATGTAGGCCTCCAGCTGTTCCTGGCTCTGTTCCAGCTGCTCCATCCGGATCTTCACCACGTCGCCGATGCTCACGATGCCGGCGAGGCGCCCGCCGTCGAGCACCGGCACGTGCCGGATCCGCCGTTCGGTCATCACGACGCTGAGCTGGTCCACCGGATCGTCCGGGGTGCAGCTGGCGACCATGGTGGTCATGATGTCCGCGACCGGCCCTTGCAGGACGGCAGGCCCGTGGTCGTTGAGCTTCCGCACGACGTCGCGTTCGGACACGATCCCGGCGATCCCGCCCTCGGCGTCCACGACGACCATCGCGCCGACGTTGTGCCGGGCGAGTCCCGCCAGCAGCTCGGCGACCGTCGTCCCCGGCGACACAGTGGCGACCGTCGCGCCCTTGCGCTGAAGCACATCCGCAATCCGCATGGCGATGCCCTCTCCTCGGTGAGTCGGGTCACATCAGGTTAGGGCCCCGGTGCCGACTGCGAAAGTCCAGCGGGACGCGTCCGTTCGTGGTAACGGGCTCAGCCGTCGAACACCCGGCGCAACCGGGCGAGACCCGGTCCGATCTCCTCCGCCGCGATCGCGCCGTAGCCGAACAGCAGCCCGTGCCGCCGCGACGCCACGGAGAAATCGCCGAGCGAAAACAGCCGCACGCCCGCCCCGGACGCCTTCCGCGCGAAGCCGCGCAGATCCCGGTCCGCCGACGCGCTCAGGTGCAGACCCGCCGACGCGGGAACCGGCTCCAGCACGTCGGCGAATTCCGCCCGGAGGCGGTCGACGAGGAGGTCGTGGCGGGCGCGGTAGATGCCGCGCATCCGGCGGACGTGCCGGGCGAACCCGCCTTCCGCGATGAACGCCGCGACCACCGCTTGTTCGATGCCCGGGGAATGCCAGTCGGCGAGGTATTTCGCCTTCACGATCGCTTCCGCCAGAGCGGGCGGAGCGGCGAGAAAACCCAGTCGCAGTGCGGGAGACAGGACTTTCGAGAACGAGCCGACGTAGACGACCCGGCCGTGAGAATCCAAGCTGTGCAACGGTTCCAGCGGTCGCCCGGAGTAGCGGAACTCGGTGTCGTAGTCGTCCTCGACCACGACTGCGCTGTTGTCCTCGGCCCAATCGAGCAGCTCTCGTCGGCGAGACGGCGACATCGCGACACCGAGCGGGTACTGGTGCGACGGCGTCACGTGCACCAGTCGAGTGCCCCGCGGGATCGCGTCGACCACGAGGCCCTCGTCGTCCACCGGAACCGGCGCGACGCGCACTCCGAGCGTGCCCAGCAGCAGGCGCGGCGGCGGGTAACCGGGATCCTCGACGGCAGCCAGGTCGCCGGGTCGCAAGAGGACGCGGGCGACGAGGTCGATCGTCTGTTGCGCGCCCGAAGTGATCACCAGGTGCTCCGGGCGCACGCGAACGTTCCGGGACACCGCGAGGTGCCGCGCGAGTTCGGTGCGCAGCCGGGGATCGCCCTGGGGCTCGCCGTAAGTCATCAGTTCCGCGTGGGAGCTGCGCAATGCCTGGGTCGTCAGCCGACGCCAGGTCTCGAACGGAAACAGCCGCACATCCGGTACTCCGGCACGGAAATCGAACTCCGGCGGGTTCGTGAACGCTTTCGGCGGCGCGGGCACATCTGTCCACTCTGGACGCGGCTGGACGCCTTCGGCGAACCTGGCCGGTTCGGCAAGCCGCGGCGCGGCACCGGCGCGCACATAGGTACCCGCGCCGACTCGGCCGGCGAGGAATCCTTCCGCGATGAGGCGCTCGTACGCCGCGGTGACGGTGGTGCGCGAAACCGCCAGCTGGCGTGCCAGTTCCCGGGTCGGCGGCAGCACGTCGCCGTCGCGCAGCCGCCCGTCGAGCACCGCTTCGCGGATCTGGCGGTAGATCTCGTCGCGATGGCCGCGGGTGCCGGACAGGTCCAGGTGCAGGTCCACGCGTCCAGCCTAGATTGGTTCACCGCAGTTGGCCCGGTTTTGGCTCTCTTCCTGGACCGATCTGGCGGTTAGCGTGAGCCTATGACCACGTTCGACCTCGACCGGCAGTCCCTGCTCGTTCTCGACCCGATCGTCTCGAAGATCACCGCGGCGGATCTCGACCGGCCCACGCCGTGCGACGGATGGACGCTCGCCGACCTGCTCCGTCACCAAGTCAGCGAAAACCACGCCTTCGCCGAAGCAGCGCGCAACGGCTCCGCGAAGGACTGGGACAGCGGTCAGCTCGGCGAAGACCCGTACGGCGCGTACGCAGCTTCGGTGACCGACTACCTCGCTGCGTACGGAGAAGCCGACGTCGCGGAACGAGAGATCGCCATCAACACCTTCGGCACCTTCTCGGGCACAGTCGCGATGGCTATGCACCTCGTCGACACCGTCGCGCACGGCTGGGACCTCGCCAAGACTCTCGACGTCGCGTACCACCCGGTGCCGGACGCGGTGCACGCCGCCCTCCAGTTCTCGGTCATGATCCCGACCGACCCGAAGCAACGCGCCGAACGCGGGACCTTCGCGCCGGTGGTGCCCGTCGACACCGGCGAAAGCGAACTGGACCAGTTCCTGGGCCGGCTGGGCCGCGACCCGCAGTGGCGCGTCAGCTGACCTTGTCCGCCGGGGCCGACCAGGTGTCGCAGGCAGCCGGGCCGGCTCCGGTGTAACCGGCCTTCGCCCAGGCCAGCTGGTTCGCGCGGGTGCCGTGGTCGCCGCTGTCGTCGGCGCGGCCGTAGTCGGCGACGGCGGCGTTCGCGGTGGCCCGGCTGA
This sequence comes from Amycolatopsis sp. CFH S0740, assembly GCF_004522315.1. Taxonomy (NCBI): domain Bacteria; kingdom Bacillati; phylum Actinomycetota; class Actinomycetes; order Pseudonocardiales; family Pseudonocardiaceae; genus Amycolatopsis; species Amycolatopsis sp. CFH S0740. Next base: position 72,338 of record NZ_SDLS01000036.1, read on the forward strand.
TCGACCCGCGGTCCGCCGCGGCGTTGAGGAACAACGCGCCGAAACAGTTCGCCTGGAGCTCGATCCGGCGCACGACCGCCTTGTCCGCGTCGCTGCTCGGTTCCGGCGAACCCATCTCCGTGCTCGCCGCGTCGAGGATGCCGCTCTCGCGCTGCACGTGGTGGCCGTACTCGTGCGCGAGCGTCGCCAGATGGCGGGCCCGGCTCAGCCCGGCGTCCGACAGCATCCACTCGGTGGGCGCGTAAATCGTGGCGTCGCCGCCGCAGTAGTACGCGACCGCCTCGTCCCGGGACGGCGCGCTGCCGCACGCACTGGTCTTCGGCAGCGTGACCGACACCTTGACCGGCAGGTTCGGCTCGTCCGCTTTGTCCAGCGCGGGCTGCCACGCCTGCTTCAGGCAGCCCACGAGCGCGGTGTAGAACGTCTTGAGCTGCTCCGGGTCCCGGCTCAGGTCCGGCAGGTCGCACGACACCGGGCCGAGCGCGACGCCCTCGGCCAGCAGCGGGTTGCCGCTGAGCTTGCGCACCGGTTTGGCGTCCTGGCGGTCCGGCATCGCGTCGGCGTCCGGGGCCGCGATCGCGTGCCCGGACACCTCGTGCGGCACCACGGCCATGAGCGCGAGCGTGACCGCGACGATGGCCACCGCCGCCACGGCGCCCAGCGCTTTGCCCGCCTTCCGGCGCGGCGGCGGCTGCGGTGCTGCGGGAGGCCACGGGCCCCCGGCGTAATACGTCATTCCTCCCCCTCCCGACCAGCATACGGAGACCGCGCGCGGGCCCGGATCACGAAACGGGAACGCCGGAATCCTGGCCGGATCCGCGAGCGGCAGCGAGACTGGACGCTATGACTGTCGAAGATCCGTACCTGTGGCTTGAAGACGTGACGGGCGACGAGGCGCTCGAATGGGTCCGTTCGCGCAACGCGGAGACGCTCGACGCGCTCACCGCGAGCGAGAGGTTCGGGCAGCTGCGGGACTCGATCCGCGAGGTGCTCGACGCGGGCGGGCGGATCCCGTACGTCGCGCGCCGGGGGACGCACTATTACAACTTCTGGCAGGACGCCGACCACCCGCGCGGGCTGTGGCGGCGCACCACGCTGGAGCAGTACCGCACGGCCGAACCGGACTGGGAGATCCTGCTCGACGTCGACGCGCTCGCCGCGGCCGAGGACGAGAACTGGGTCTGGAAGGGCGCCGCGGTGCTGCGTCCCGGGCACCGGCTCGGCCTGGTCCAGCTGTCGAGGGGCGGCGCGGACGCGACCGTCGTCCGCGAGTTCGACCTCGACGCGCACGAGTTCGTGGAGAACGGTTACACCCTGCCCGAGGCGAAGCACCGGATCGGGTGGATCGACGCCGACCGGGTGTACATCGGGACGGACTTCGGCCCGGGCTCGCTCACCACGTCCGGCTATCCGCGGCTGGTGAAGGAATGGCGGCGCGGCACCCCGATCGAGGACGCGGTGCTCGTCGCCGAGGGCAAGCCGGACGACGTCGCGGTGATGGCGTACCACGACCCGACCGAGGGTTTCGAACGCGATTTCGTGCGCCGGGCGATCGATTTCTACCGCACCGAGTACTTCGAGCGGACCCCGTCCGGGCTGGCCAAACTGGACCTGCCCGAGGACGTCGAGGTGTCCACGCACCGCGAATGGCTGCTCGTGCACCCGCGCAGCGCGTGGACCGTCGGCGGCACCGAACACCCCGCGGGCACGCTGCTCGCGATCGGCTACGAGGCGTTCAAATCGGGCGACCGCGAGTTCACCGCGCTGTTCACCCCGGACGCGCACACGTCGCTGGACTACTACACGTGGACCCGCAACCACCTGCTGCTCGCGACGCTGCACGACGTCAAGTCGGAGCTGCGCGTGCTGACTCCCGGCCCGGACGGCTGGGCCGAAGCGGAACTGGGCGGCGCGCCGGAATTCGGCAGCGCGCAGATCGTCGACACCGAACCGGACGTCGACGACGAGTACCTGGTGGATTCCTCCAGTTACGTCCAGCCGTCCACGCTCACCCGCGGCGTCGTCGGCGGCGACGTCGAGGTGCTGAAGCAGGCGCCCGCGTTCTTCGACGCGGCCGGGATCGAGGTCAGCCAGTACTTCGCGACCTCAGACGACGGCACGAAGATCCCGTACTTCGTCGTCCGCCCGCCGGGCGCGGAAAACGGCCCGACGCTGCTGTACGGGTACGGCGGTTTCGAGGTTTCGCTGACCCCTTCGTACGGCGGAGTGGTCGGCCGGTCCTGGCTGTCGCGCGGCGGAACGTACGTGGTCGCGAACATCCGCGGCGGCGGCGAATACGGCCCGGAATGGCACATGCAGGCGGTGAAGGAGAACCGGTACAAGGCATTCCAGGACTTCGCCGCGGTCGCGCGCGATCTCGTCGCGCGGGGCATCACGACGAAGGAACGGCTCGGCATCCAGGGCGGCAGCAACGGCGGGCTGCTCATGGGCGTCATGCTCACCCGTTACCCGGAACTGTTCGGCGCGATCGTGTGCCAGGTGCCGCTGCTCGACCTGAAGCGCTACCACCTGCTGCTGGCCGGTGCGTCGTGGATGGCTGAATGGGGCGACCCGGACGTCCCGGAGGAGTGGGAGTACATCTCGAAATACTCGCCGTACCAGAACGTTTCCGCGGACGGCCAGTATCCGCCGATCCTCTTCGTCACCTCTACCCGCGACGACCGCGTGCACCCTGGGCACGCGCGCAAGATGTTCGCGCGGATGCAAGAACAGGGCCACGACGTGGAGTACTTCGAGAACATCGAAGGCGGCCACGGAGCGGCGGCAGACAACGAACAACTCGCGTTCCGTTCAGCGGTCGCGTACGAATTCCTCTGGTCGAAGCTTTCCTAGACCAGCCCCCGGGGCCGCGCCCGCACGCGCGGCCCCGGGCGGATCGACGGTCCTCTGCGGACTTCCGCGAGCGCCCGCTCGAACCGCGCCCAGGCGTCGGTGACGAACGCCAGCCACGGCACGCCGAGCCGCCGCAGCGCGCGCCCGTGGCCGACTAACACGCCGCCGGTTTCCAGAATCGCTTTGGCTCGCCATCTCGCACTCGCTGAGATTCTTTGCCGCCGCAACAGGTCCACGTGATAGCTGAGCCGCCGTTCCACCCCGGCGAACACCCGGGCGGCGACCTCCACGGTGACCGGGTCGCGGGTGCCGTCCCGCAACGCGCTGTAGTAGCCGAGCGCGAGCACGTCGGAGATCAGCTGGCTCATCACGTCGCTTTTCGCTGACTGGCTTGCGGTTTCGAGAAGCCTCAGCTCGTCCGGCGGGTGCCGGAACCTCCGGACGCTGCGCGCCACCACCGGATCCAGCGGAACCCCGCTCCCCCACACCGGCCGCGGCCGGACCTTCCGACGCCGCGCCTCCGCCTCGAACACCGCACTCCAGTCCACTGCAGCCATGCTGCCGCCCGGATGTGCCGGTGCCGCGGGGAGAATGTGGAGATTCAGTGGGGGGAGAGCTCGCATCCGGTCTTGTCTCTGTACCTACTAGTATGTACGGTGAGCTTATGTCCACGAGAGACCAGCTCATCGCGAGCACTCAGGACCTGCTGTGGGAGCGGGGATACGTCGGCACCAGCCCGAAGGCGATCCAGCAGCGCGCCGGGGCCGGGCAGGGCAGCATGTACCACCACTTCACCGGCAAGGCCGACCTCGCGCTCGCCGCGATCCGGCAGAACGCCGACGATCTGCGCGCCTCCGCCGAGACCGCGTTCGCCCAGGGCACGACGGCAGTCGAACGGGTTTCGGCCTATCTGCTGCGCGAACGGGACGTCCTGCGCGGCTGCCCGGTCGGACGGCTGGCGCTGGATCCCGAGATCGTCACGAACCCGGAATTGCGTGCGCCGTTGGAGGAAACGTTCGACTGGCTGCGCGGCCGTCTCGCCGAAGTGCTCGCCGAGGGCATCGCGAACGGCGAACTCCCGAGCGACCTCGACCCAGCGGCAACGGCAACCACACTGGTCGCGGTGCTGCAAGGCGGGTACGTCCTCGCCCGGTCGTCCGGGACGGTCGAGCCGTTCGACCAAGCGATCCGCGGCGCGCTCGCACTCCTCGGCCAGCGGTGACGTCGATGTACGCCATGCAGTACGAGATCGATTTGCCCGCTGGATACGACATCGAGCACCGCGTCGCGACCCGAGGCCACCGCACGGACGCCTTTCCGGGGTTGGGACTCAAGGCATATCTGGTGCACGACAACCAGTACGCGCCGTTCTACCTGTGGGCCGACACCGCCGGAATGAGCCGATTCCTTTGGGGCGGCGGCGGATTCGATGGCATAGTCCAAGACTTCGGCCGACCGCCAGTGCACCATTGGACCGGCGCTCGCTGTCTTCCCGGCCCAGCACGAGCGATCGCCCCGGAGTTCGCGACTAAACGCGTCGGGCAATTTTCGGAAGACATCGACCGCGAACTAGCCGAACTCGCGCAGCTGTCCCAAAACCCAGCCGTGCACACGACCGCACTGGCCATCGATCCGAAGCGCTGGGAAACCGTGCGCTTCACCCTCTGGACCACCATCCCGGACGAGGACAGCGACGTCCAGTACCGGGTGCTTCACCTGTCCCGCCCCGAAATCGACCAGCTGAGCTGAGAGGTCCCCATGCCGCTCGTCCGCATCGACGTGCTGTCCGAACCGAACGCCGACCGTCTCCCTGCCATCGGCGAAGCCGTGCACCAGGCGATGACCGAAACGATCGACGTCCCCGCCGACGACCGGTTCCAGATCCTGAACAGCCACGCCCCGGGCCGATTGCGTTACGACCCAGGCTATTTCGGCGTCCAGCGCGACGACGACATCGTGTACATCGCCATCACAATGCGCGCCGGCCGCACCAATGAACAGAAAACCGCGTTGTACCGGCGAGCGACCGAGCTTATCGCCCAGGCGACCGGGATCGAACCGCGGAACGTGTTCTTCAGCCTGACGGAAAACCACGAGGTGGACTGGTCGTTCGGCGAGGGTGTCGCGCAAATGCTTTCTTGACGCTTTCTTGCGCAAGGAACTGCCGTGACTCCTCATCGCGGAAACCGCTCCCCGGCAAGGCACCGCTGTGCCAAACTGCGGTTGGTCGCTTGCCGTTGAGGGGGTCCCCGTTGACCGAGGAACGTTACCAGCCCGATAGTCGCGCTAACCACCTCGAAGCTTGGAAGCTCACTCGGTCAGGATCCGCGTGGTTCCTCCAGTATCGCGGCGTCCCGGCGGTCACTGATCACGTTCTCGGTATTCTGCCCAGGGCGAAAGCCGTCGGCACCCTCAGCCACGACGCTCAGTGGCCTTACCGGATCCGCATGGATTTCAATCCGGACGGATCCTTGGCGGAGTTCCTGGATTTCTTGCAGGAAGTGCTCGTCATCCACATCAGGCAAAAAGGCTGTCTGGATGCCGCGATTGCACTGGACTTCTGCACGCGACCAGCCAAGAACGGGTCAGGCGACCTGGTTTACACGTCGACAGCGCAGTCGATCCGGCTGATCAAGCATTACGAATCCGCCGAGCAAGCCGAAGTGGACCGGGCCGGGCAGGAGCTGTGCCGTTCGCTGAGCGACGCGATAGTTCGCCACGAGTGGTTCAACGAAGCCACTCGGATTCTCGCCGTTCCCGGACATGCCCGAGACAAGCCGTCCGTCAGCGTCCTGCTCGGCACGCTGCTGTCGCGGGAACTCGGCATCGAACTGACCTCGGTCAGTTGCACAACCCCGCTGCGGAAACCCGGCAAACTCATGTCTCCGCGCGAGCGCGCCACCATGCTCCATGAGTTTCGAGTCGACGAAGACCTTGCCGGCGAGACAATTCTTGTCTTGGACGACGTCTACCACACCGGCTACACCATGGCGGGCGTCGCGAACGCGGCGCGAAGGGCCGGGGCCGGCACAGTGCTCGGACTCGCCGCCGCTAGGAATCTACGCCGCTAGCTCGCGTGTACGTCCGATTCCTGCCGGGACAAACGTCAGCCGGGAAGGGACAGGCACACTGCCCCTTCCCGGCTGTGTCTCGCTTTAACGACCGATCAACTGCAGCCGGACGTCGCCCCGCAGCCCTCGCAGGCGTAGCACGATCCCGCGGGCCGCATCTTCGTGCCGCAGGTCATGCAGAGCGGTGCGTCTGCGGCCTTGCCGAGGTGCAGTTCCATCAGCTCGGCGGTGCTGTGCGCGTCGCGTCCTGAAGTGTCCGTTGTGGACTCTTCAGTGCGGGCGGGCGACGCGTCGACACTGCTGCGCAGCGCGTCGATGTCGAGGCTCTGGCCGCCGTAGTTCGCCTCGACCTCGGCCGAGCGTTCGTCCGCGGTGAAAATGCCCAGCTGCGCGCGCTTTTCGTACGGCAGGTAGTCGAGCGCCAAGCGGCGGAACAGGTAGTCCATGACGCTCGTGGCGATCCGGATGTCCGGGTCGTCGGTCATGCCAGCCGGTTCGAAGCGCAGGTTCGAGAACTTCGAGACGTAGAACTCGAGCGGGATGCCGTGCTGCAGGCCGACCGAGATGGACATCGAGAAGGCGTCCATCACGCCGGACAGCGTGGAACCCTGCTTGCCGAGCTTCACGAAGATCTCGCCGAGGCCGTCGTCCGGGTACGAGCCCGCGTGCAGGTAGCCCTCGGCGCCGCCGACGGTGAACGACACCGTCTGGCTCGGGCGCTTCTTCGGCAGGCGGCGGCGCACCGGGCGGTATTCGACCACCTTCTCCGGCTCGGTCTCCGCCGCGGCTTCCTTCTTCTTCCCCGTCGACAGCGGCTGGCCGACCTTGCAGTTGTCGCGGTAGATCGCGAGCGCCTTGAGGCCGAGTTTCCAGCCCTGGAAGTAAATCTCCTCGACGTCCTCGACAGTCGCCGACTCCGGCATGTTGACCGTCTTCGAGATCGCGCCCGAGATGAACGGCTGCACCGCGGCCATCATCCGCACGTGGCCCATCGGCGCGATGGACCGGTCGCCGACCGCGCAGTCGAACACCTCGTAGTGCTCGGGACGCAGGCCCGGCGCGTCGACCACGTGGCCGTGCTGCGCGACGTACTCGACGATCGCCTCGACCTGCTCGGCCTGGTAGCCCAGCACCTGCAGCGCGCGCGGCACGGTCTGGTTCACGATCTGCATCGACCCGCCGCCGACGAGCTTCTTGAACTTCACCAGCGAGAAGTCCGGCTCGATGCCCGTGGTGTCGCAGTCCATCATGAAGCCGATGGTGCCGGTGGGCGCGAGCACCGAGGCCTGCGCGTTGCGCCAGCCGTTGCGGGTGCCCAGCTCGATGCCCTTCTGCCACTCCTCCGACGCCAGCGCGCGGACCGCAGCGTCGTTGCTGTGATAGGTGCGGACGAGTTCGTTGGCCGCGGCGTGCTTGCGCATGACGCGCTGGTGCGCTTCGGCGTTGCGCGCGTAGCCCTCGTACGGCCCGACGACGCCTGCCAGCTCGGCCGAACGACGGTAGGACACGCCGGTCATCAGGGACGTGATCGCGGCGGCGAGCGCACGGCCGCCCTCGGAGTCGTACGCGTGGCCCAGCGCCATCAGCAGCGCGCCGAGGTTGGCGTAGCCGATGCCGAGCTGGCGGAACTTGCGCGTGGTGTCGGCGATCGGCTCGGTCGGGAAGTCGGCGAAGCAGATCGAGATGTCCATCGCGGTGATGACGAACTCGACGGCCTTCGCGAACAGCGGCGCGTCGAACGTGCCCTCCTCGGACACGAACTTCAGCAGGTTGAGCGACGCGAGGTTGCAGCTCGAGTTGTCGAGGTGCATGTACTCGCTGCACGGGTTCGACGCGGTGATCCGGCCCGATTCGGGGCAGGTGTGCCAGTCGTTGATCGTGCTGTCGTACTGGACGCCCGGGTCGGCGCATTCCCACGCCGCCTGCGCCATGCTGCGGAACAGCTTCTTCGCGTCGGTGCGGTCGATGACCTCGCCGGTGAGCCGGGCGCGCAGGCCGAAGTCCGTGCCGTTCTCGACGGCGTGCATGAACTCGTCGGACACGCGGACCGAGTTGTTCGCGTTCTGGTACTGCACCGAGGAAATGTCGGAGCCGGAGAGGTCCATGTCGAACCCGGCGTCGCGGAGGACCTTGATCTTTTCCTCTTCGCGCGCCTTGGTCTGGATGAATTCCTCGATGTCCGGGTGGTCGACGTCGAGCACGACCATCTTCGCCGCGCGCCGGGTCGCCCCGCCGGACTTGATGGTGCCCGCGGACGCGTCGGCGCCGCGCATGAACGAGACCGGACCGGACGCGGTGCCGCCGGAGGTGAGCAGTTCCTTAGAGGACCGGATGCGCGAGAGGTTGAGGCCCGCGCCGGAACCGCCCTTGAAGATCAGGCCTTCCTCGCGGTACCAGTTGAGGATCGACTCCATCGTGTCGTCGACGGCGAGGATGAAGCAGGCGGACACCTGCTGCTTCGAGGACGTGCCGACGTTGAACCACACCGGGGAGTTGAAGCTGAAGACCTGGTGCAGCAGCATCCAGGTGAGCTCGTGCTCGAAGATCTCGAGGTCGGACGGGCCGGCGAAGTAGTCGTGCTCGGCGGCGGCCTTCACGTAGGTGCGCACCACGCGGTCGATGAGCTGCTTGAGGCTGCTCTCGCGCTGCGGGCTGCCGACCGCGCCGCGGAAGTACTTGCTGGTGACGATGTTGGTCGCGTTGACCGACCAGAACTCGGGGAATTCGACCCCGCGCTGCTCGAAGTTGACGCTGCCGTCGCGCCAGTTGGTCATGACGACGTCGCGGGTCTCCCACGCGACCTCGTCGTAGGGGTGGGTCCCCTCGGTGGTGAAGACCCGCCGGACGGTGAGGCCCTTGTTCGGCTTCTTGTTCTGTCCGGCCGCGGCGCCGGTTCCCACGGTTTCGGTCATGCGGTCCTGTCCCTCGCTCCCCGCGACCCGGTGACGGCTCAGTCGTCGCCGGCGCGCTCGCCTTCCTGGTCCTCCGCAGTTCCCGCCATGGCTTTCCGCAGGTCGGAGATCTCCTTCTCGAAGTCCTCGACCGAGGAGAAGGAGCGGTAGACGCTGGCGAACCGGAGATACGCGACGCCGTCCAGTTCCCGCAGCGGGCCGAGGATGGCGAGGCCGACCTCGTGGCTGGGGATCTCGGCGAGCCCGGCGGACCGGATCGACTCCTCCACGCGCTGCGCGAGCTTCTGCAGCGCGTCGTCGTCGACCGGGCGGCCCTGGCAGGCCCGCCGCACTCCGTTGACCACCTTGTCCCGGCTGAACTGCTCGGTGGCGCCGGACCGTTTGACCACGGCCAGCACCATCGTCTCCGACGTGGTGAAACGTCGTCCGCACTCGGCGCACGAACGCCGCCGCCGGATCGCCTGTCCCTCGTCCACCTCTCGGGAGTCGACGACCCGAGAGTCCGCATGCCGGCAGAACGGGCACCTCATCCGCCGATCACCTTCCCCTCCGCGCCGGTCGATTCCTGTCCCGACCGGCCCCTGCCGCCACGCTACGGCCTGGACCGCGGTCACCGCGCGCGACCCCGCGCCTGGTGATCGACTTGTGGACATCCGGTGGGCAACTGCCGACCAGCTGTGGACAACTGCCGCCAGTCTACCCCTACCTGTGGACCAACTACAGCGGTGTAACTACTAGATATAGGGGTAGACCATAGATCGCCTCCGGGGCGGGCGCAAGAAACCCGAGAGGGTGAAAGAGCGGTTGCGCAAGATGCGACCGGGTGGTTTCCGAGAGTCATGACCCGGACGCGCCCCCTGTTTCTCCGCCCGAACCGGCCCCGGACCAGGCGACCGGCACGGTGAGCGGCATGCCGGGCAGCAGCGCGGTGTCGTCGAGGTTGTTGAGCTCCTTGATCCGTTCGACGACCGCGCTCTGGTCGGCGTTCGGCGCGAACCGGGCGGCGAGCGCCCCGAGCGAATCGCCGGGCTGCACGGAAACGGACGCGGTCCGCGACGGCACCGGACCGCTGGACACGCCGGCGCCGAACACGCCGAGCCCGGTGACGATGAGGCAAGCCGCGAAGGCGATCGCGAACAGCCACGGCCACCGCACCGACGGCCGGGCCTCGGTACGGCAGGCCACGCCACCGCGCCGCCCGGCGACGACCCGCTCCCGAGACGGCGGCCGCAACGGCTCGCCATGCCGCTCGCGCGCGGTGCGCCCGGGGTTGGCCGGGACGGCGGCGGGGATGTGCCGGACTGTGCGACGGGCCTCGCGAGGAAGGGGCTCTTCGGTTTCGACGGCGGAGGGGGCGGAGGTCTGGAATCCGGCTCGTTCGGCGGACCGCACCGCCGCGCGGCCGCGCGGCGCACGCTCTTCAGTTCCGACGGTGGAGGGAGCCGAGGTCTGGAACCCGGCCCGCTCGGCGGAGCGCACCGCAGCACGGCCGCGCGCCGCACGGGTCGGGTGTGCTTCGGTTCCGACAGCAGACGGGGTCCGGAACCCAGCTTGCTCAACAGGCCGCGCCGCACGCTCTTCAGCTTCGGCACCAAAGCGGGCGGAGGCCCGGAACCCGGCTCGCTCGCCAGAGCGCACCGCAGCGCGGCCGCCGACCGCACCGGTCGGGCGCTCTTCAGCTTCGGCAGCAAAACGGGCGGAGGTCTGGAACCCGGCTCGCTCGACGGATCGAACGGCGGCGGCAGAGCGCAGCCCGGCGTCATCGCTCGGCGCCGAACGTTGGAGATCGGCTCGCTCGCCGCCTCCGAGTCCGGCTTCCTCCGCTGCCAGCCAGGCACGCCGCCGCCCGGCTGCGCCGCGTGCGCCTTCCCGAGGCTCGCCCGCACCGCGTCCACGCCGTGCGTCACCCCGGACGGACTCGCCGCGCGCAGCCTCGCCGGGCCGATCCGCGCCAGGGCCGCGCCGGGCGCCGGTCCGGTCGCGAAGGTCGACCACCTCGGCGGAACCGGCCGCGGGGCCCGGAACCCCGCCGGATTCGGCTTCGGAGCCCGAAGGAACACCATCCTTTCGGGTGGCGTCTATCCGCTCCGCGCGTCGCCGCGAACGGCGCGTCGGGCCGCCCCGCCCGGGTTCCCTCCGGGCGGGGACCGCCCCGTCCGACGCGGCGCCGCCCTCGACAGGGCGGACGGCAGGGACGGGCCGAAGCGGGCGGACCAGCCCGCGATCTGCCAGGATCGACATTCCGGAACCTCCTCGTGACCTGCGAATCCGTCCGGTCCGGGCCGTACACCTGCGCCGCAGCGGTCCAGATCGAACAGGCGTTCTATCGAACGTCCGTGCGAAGGTCTACCACCCCGCACCGACAAAATCGAGAGGACACGGCGTGTCGATCGAACAGATGTTTGAAATCGTCGCGCGCGGTGGCTAACGTCGGTGACCAGGACATCTGCCGGACCGGCTCCGGCGGGTGCCGCCGGACGGGCGTTCGCGGAAAACGCGGATCCCGGACCGGCGCACGCGGACACGCGCGGGACGCCGACACGGCGACCGCGGGACGGCTGGAGGCGACGCAGCGTTGGAGAAGGACACGGTGAAGGGCACCGCGGCGAAGGGGGCCAAGACGGCCTCGCGAGGCAAGGCGTCCGCACAATCCGCGCGCGAGTCCGGCCACGAGAGCACGGGGAAGGTGAGCGCCATGCCGGAGGTGTACGACGTGGACGAGACGCTGACCGTCCGCCAGCAACAAGTGCTCGACGTCATCCGCACGTGGGTGAGCCGCTTCGGCTACCCGCCGAGCGTGCGCGAGATCGGCGAGGCGGTGGGGCTCACGTCCACGTCGTCGGTGTCACATCAGCTGCGCGCGCTGCAGCGCAAGGGCTACCTGCGCCGCGACGCGAACCGGCCGCGCGCGGTGGGCGTGCTCGCGTCCACCGACGACAACCCGATGGGCATCGACATCGACCAGCAGCCGTCCGTGCCGAAGGCGGCGTACGTGCCGCTGGTCGGCCGGATCGCGGCAGGCGGTCCGGTGCTCGCCGAGCAGGCCGTCGAGGACGTTTTCCCGCTGCCGCGCGAAATCGTCGGCGAGGGCGAACTGTTCCTGCTGAGCGTCACCGGCGATTCGATGGTCGACGCCGCCATCACCGACGGCGACTGGGTCGTCGTCCGGCAGCAGCCCGCCGCGGAGAACGGGGACATCGTCGCCGCGATGATCGACGGCGAGGCCACGGTGAAGACGTTCAAGCGCAAGGACGGACACGTGTGGCTGATGCCGCACAACGAGGCGTACGAGCCCATTCCCGGTGACGACGCTTCGATCCTGGGCAAGGTCGTGGCAGTACTGCGGCGGCTCTGAGCTGTGGCGCGCTCCCCCTCCCCCGAGGCCCGGGGTGAGGGGAGCGCCGCTGGGGTTGGGGCTCGCCGCCGACGGTCGTGAGGCTGCGCGAGGCCGGAAGCAGCGCTACGGCAGGAACGGCGGCAGCTCTGGCGCGGTTCGTGCGAAGCGGTGGCACGGCGGGAGTGGTGGCGCAGCAGCGGGCGGTACGCAGGAGCAGTGCGCATGCGCGGTGTTCCGGTTCGGTGTTGCGGCAGGAACTGCGGCGCGCAAAAGCGGTACGGCGAGCGCGGTGGCGCGCAAGAGCGGTGCGGCGAGAGCGGTGCCGCGGCAGGAGCCTGCTGTCAGGAACGGTGCTGCGGCGGGAGTGGCAGCGCGGGGGCGCGCGTGAGGAACGGTGCCGCGCGGGGGTAGCACCTCTGGAACGGCGGCGCGCGCAAGAGCTGCATGTCAGGAACCGCGCCACGGCAAAAACGGCGTGTCAGGGACGGGTGTCACGGCGGGAACGGCGCGCAAGAACGCGCAGCGAGTCGTGGCGAGTGCGGCGACGAGTCAGGCACGGCGGCGTTTCCTGGCCAGCAAAAACCAAGCACCGAGAACAACCACCGCGGCAATGGCAGCAGCGGGAACGACCGGAAACCCGCCGGACTCCTGCTCGGCTGGCTGAGGAGTAGCAACACCACCGGGCTTAGGCGCAGGTGCTTGCGGCGTGACCAAAGAAGTCGCGTTCTTGATCGCCCGCACCGGTTCGCCGACGCCTTCGCTCGCGGACAACAACGTGCCGTCCGGCTCGAAAGCAATAGCCTCGCCCTGCTTTTCATTCGGCAGCGGAATCCGGACCGGCTCTCGTTGCAGAGCCGCCGCGACATCTCCGTCCGGGGCCGCGTACAAGTACGCGTCCGTGTAGGTCCGCAGTGCGATGACTTTCCCGTCCGCGCTCGTCGCGCCTCCAGTGATCAGCGCCGACCCGAACGAGCCCACTGGGCCGCCTGGGGTGTCGGTGCTGTGGACGCGCAGGGTGCCGACCTGCTCCAGCTTCGTCGGGCCGGGAGTCGCCAGCGGGGCTGACGGCCGATACACCTTCGAGGTGCCCAGCAGATCCTTGGTCACCAGGAACGGCGTGCCGGACTGGTCTAGAACCAGGGTCTCCGTGTCGTGCGGGCCGTCCGGGTAGGTCAGGCGATGCACGACGGCCGGGCCGCCAGTGGGTTTCAGTTCCAGCAGGGCGATCGTTTCGCGTTTAGCGCGGTTGTCGCCGGTGTCCGAAAGCCACAGGGTGCCGTCTTTGCCGCGGGCCAGGTCCTCGACGTCGTACGGGTCCGTCGAGTCGGTCAGGACGTCCGTCACCTGGCATTTCCGGTCCAGGACGAAGACCTGCACCTTGGTGCCGCCGTCGTTGATCGCGTACCAATGCTCGCCGTCGGAGGCCAGGCCGGACAGCTCGTTGAGGCGCTTGTCCTTGCCCTGGCACAGCGTCTCCGGAGCGGGAGCAGCCGCAGCGGGGACAGCTCCCGCGAGCATCAGGACAGCCGTCAGTGCCAGGACGACCCGCACCAGTTCACCTCCGTAGTGCACGGCCCGCTCGGGCCGTGCACTACGGAAGACGTTCAGAGCGCCGAGGCGTTGGTCTCGAACGCCCGCAGAGCCGCGGCGAGGTCTGGCCGGACTCGCACCTTCAGGCGCGTGCCGTCGGCGACGTGCTCTTCCTCCAGCACCTCGCCCTCCGCGTGCGCCCGGGACACGAGCTCGCCCCGCGCATACGGGACCAGCACGTCGATCACCGTTTCCGCGCGCGGCAGCCGTTCGGCCAGCACCTCGGCCAGATCGGCCACGCCCGAGCCGGTGCGCGCGGAGATCTGCACCGAACCGGGCAGCGCGTGGCGCAGCCGGGCCAGGGTGACGTCGTCGGCCGCGTCGGCCTTGTTGATCACCAGCAGCTCCGGCGGGAGCGGCTCCTTGCGGCTGCGGGTGATCTCGGCGAGCACCTCGCGCACCGCGTTGACCTGGTCCTCCGGGCCCGCGTCGGAACCGTCCACGACGTGCACGAGCAGGTCGGCGTCGGCCGCCTCCTCCAGCGTCGAGCGGAACGCGTCCACCAGCTGGTGCGGCAGGTGCCGCACGAACCCGACGGTGTCGGTGAGGGTGAAGGTGCGCCCGTCGGCCGTCTGCGCCCGGCGCGTGGTCGGGTCGAGGGTGGCGAACAGCGCGTCCTCCACCAGCACCCCGGCCCCGGTCAGGGCGTTGAGCAGGCTCGACTTGCCGGCGTTGGTGTAGCCGACGATCGCCACGCTCGGCACCTCGTTGGCCACGCGCTTGCCGCGCTTGGTCTCGCGGATGGTGTCCATCGCGGCGATCTCCCGGCGCAGCTTCGCGACACGCTTGCTGATCCGCCGCCGGTCCGTCTCCAGCTTCGTTTCACCAGGTCCGCGCAGGCCCACGCCGCCGTTCGCGCCGCCCGCGCGGCCGCCCGCCTGCCGGGACAACGCCGAACCCCACCCGCGCAGCCGCGGGACGAGGTACTGCAGCTGGGCCAGCTCGACCTGCGCCTTGCCCTCCTTGGACCGGGCGTGCTGGGCGAAGATGTCGAGGATCAGGGCGGTCCGGTCGATCACCTTGACCTTCACCTTCTCCTCCAGCTGGCGCAGCTGGCCGGGCGAAAGCTCGCCGTCGCAGATCACCGTGTCGGCGCCGGTCGCCACGACCACGTCGCGCAGCTCGCGGACCTTGCCGGACCCGACGTACGTCGCCGGATCGGGCTTCTGCCGCCGCTGGACGAGGCCTTCGAGCACCTCCGAGCCCGCCGTCTCGGCCAGTCGCGCCAGTTCGGCCAGCGACGCCTCGGACTGCTGGGCGGTGCCTTCAGTCCACACGCCGACCAGCACAACGCGCTCCAGCCGAAGCTGCCGGTACTCGACCTCGGTGATGTCCTCGAGCTCGGTGGACAGGCCCGCGACCCGGCGCAGCGACGCGCGGTCCTCGAGCTCCATCTCCCCGACCGAGGGGTCGTAGGGGTCGTTGTCGTCGTAAAAGTCTTCGTGTGTCTGTTCTGTCATCGTGCCTCCATGGTCCCACGTTTCGGCGCGGGAACCGAACGGATTACCTGCTGGGATAAACCGAGACGTACACGGCCGTGCGTTCCGAGGCCGGATCGCGGGGCCTCGCCTTGAATTCTTCGAGCAGCCCCTCGAGCCGCCGCTTGAACTCCGCGACGTCCCCGGCGCCCACCTGGACCACGAGCCGGGTCGTCTCCGTCTCCGCCAGGTCGGCCTCCGCCATTTCGGCCAGATAGGCCTCGAGCATGGCCTGGTTGACCGCGACCGCTTCGGCTTCGGCGTTGTCCAGCTGCCACGAAAGCCCGGTTGACAGGTACGGGATCTCCTTCGCCCCGCGCGCACCGCGCCGAGGTTCCTGTGCCACGAGAAAACCGGTGTCGACCAGGCGCCGCACGTGGTGCAGCGTCGTCGCCGGGTCGCGGCCGAGCCGGGCTGCCAGCTCCTTGTTCGTCATCGCCTCGAAAGAGGTCAACCGGATGATGCGCAGCCGTATTCCGGACGCGAGCGCGGCGGCCTCGGCTTCGGTGGAGGGACGTCGGTGCAACGGCATCCCCGCAGCCTAGACAAAGTGATTGACACTTTCCAATCACTCGGCAACACTCGATCGGGTGCGTCGCGACTCACTCTTCTTCCACGCCGATTTCCGCAGGCTGTGGGCCGGGGACACGGCGAGCCAGCTGGGGATGTTCGTCGGCGTCACGGCCATTCCGCTGCTCGCCGCCGTCACGCTGGCCGCCACGCCGTTCGAGATGGGCCTGCTGACCATGGCCGAGACGCTCGGCTTCCTGGTCCTCGGCCTTCCCGCGGGCGTGTGGGTGGACCGGATGCGCAAACGGCCGCTCATGCTCGCCGCCGACCTGGTCCGCGGGGTGCTGCTGCTCAGCGTCCCGTTCGCCTGGTGGGCCGGCGTGCTCACGATGGCGCAGGTCCTGGTGGTCGTGCTCTTCGTCGGGTTCGCGACGGTCTTCTTCGACGTCTCCTACCAGGCGTATCTGCCCGCGCTGGTCGGCCGCGAGAAGCTGCTGGAGGGCAACGCGAAGCTGCAGGGCGTGCAGTCGTCGGCGCAGATCGCCGGGCCGAGCCTCGCCGGCGTGCTCGTGCAGTTCATCGGCGCGGCCAGCACGGTCCTGGTCACCGGGCTCGGCTACCTCACGTCCGCGCTGTGCCTGTGGCGCATCCGCACCGTCGAAACCCTCCCGGAACGCACCGAGCACGACCGTCTGGTGCCGCAGATGCTCGAAGGCTTGCGGTTCGTCGTCGCCGACCGGCCGCTGCGCGCGATCGTCGCCTGCACCGCCACGTCGAACTTCTTCGGCGGAGTGGTCCAAGCCGTCCAGGTGCTGTTCCTGACGCGCACGGCCGGGCTGAAACCCGCCGAGGTCGGCGGCCTGCTCGCGGTGAGCGGCATCGGGGGCATCGCGGCCGCGCTCTGCGCCGGGCCGATCATCCGGAAGATCGGGCAGGCCCGGTCGATCTGGCTGGTCCCGGTGCTGTTCTGGCCGGGCGAGATCCTGGTCCTGGCGGCCGCGCCGGACTGGCGGATCGCGCTCGCCGGGCTCGGGATGGCCGCGTTCGGGTTCGGCGTGATCCTCTACAACATCGCGCAGGTCTCCTACCGCCAGGCGATCACGCCGGACCGGCTGCTGGGCCGGATGAACGCGAGCGTCCGGTTCGTCGTCTGGGGAGCCCTGCCGCTCGGCGGGCTGCTCGGCGGCGGGCTCGGCGAATGGCTCGGGCTCGCCGGCGCGCTGTGGATCGGCACCGCCGGGCCGATCGCGGGCGCGCTGTGGGTGATCTGCTCGCCGCTGCGGCGCATGCGGGACCTGCCGACGGGCGGGGAAATCGCTGTACCCGCCCCGTAAAGTGCGGGCATGGACGAGAAGATCCCGCACAAAGCCGGCGTCGACGGCCTGACCGCCAAATGGGTACCGGTGTGGGAACGCGAAGGCGTATACCGGTTCGACCGGACGCGCCCGGACGTCTACTCGATCGACACGCCGCCGCTGACCGCGAGCGGCTCGCTGCACATCGGGCACGTCTTCTCCTACACGCACACCGACGTTCTCGCGCGCTACCAACGGATGCGCGGCCGTTCGGTCTTCTACCCGGTCGGCTGGGACGACAACGGCCTGCCCACCGAACGCCGCGTGCAGAACCATTTCGGCGTGCGCTGCGAGCCGTCGCTGCCCTACGACCCGGCTTTCACCCCGCCGGAGAAGCCCGGCAAGAACGCGATTCCGGTGTCCCGGCGCAATTTCGTGGAACTGTGCCGCCAGCTGACCGAAACCGACGAGAAGGTGTTCGAGGAGGTCTGGCGGAGCATCGGGCTTTCGGTCGACTGGACGCTGGCGTACCAGACGATCGACCCGGCGACCACGGAAATCTCGCAGCGCGCGTTCCTGCGCAACCTCGCGCGCGGCGAGGCGTACCAATCCGAAGCCCCGACGCTGTGGGATGTCACCTTCCGCACCGCTGTTGCCCAGGCTGAACTGGAAGACCGCGAGCGTCCGGGCGCGTATCACGACCTCGTGTTCACCGCGGAAGACGGCGCGGAAGTGCTCATCTCCACCACGCGCCCCGAATTGCTGCCCGCGTGCGTCGCGCTCGTCGCGCATCCGGATGACGAGCGGTACCAAGGCCTTTTCGGGAAGACCGTGCGCACGCCGGTGTTCGGCGTCGAGGTGCCGGTGCACGCGCATCACCTCGCGGATCCGGAAAAGGGCACCGGCATCGCGATGGTCTGCACCTTCGGCGACACCACCGACGTCACCTGGTGGCGTGCGCTGCAGCTCGAAACGCGTCCGGTGCTGGGCCGCGACGGTCGATTCCGCTCCGAACCGCCGCATGGCGTCCCGGCCGACAAATACGAACCGCTGGCGGGCAAGACTGTCCACACTGGACGCCAGATTCTGGTGGACCTCCTGCGCGAGACGGACGCGCTGCGCGGCGAGCCGAGGCCGATCACGCATCCGGTGAAGTTCTACGAAAAGGGCGACAAGCCACTGGAAATCGTCACGAGCCGCCAGTGGTACCTGCGCAACGGCGGCCGTGACGACGCGCTGCGCGCGAAACTGCTGGAGCGCGGCGAGGAGCTGAACTGGGTCCCGCCGCACATGCAGGTCCGCTACCGCAGCTGGGTCGAAGGCCTGACCAGCGACTGGCTGGTGAGCCGCCAGCGGTTCTTCGGAGTGCCGATCCCGGTCTGGTACCCGCTGGACGCCGACGGCGAGCCGGACCACGACGCGGTGCTGACGCCCGACGACGCGAATCTTCCGGTGGACCCGAGCACCGATGTCCCGCCGGGCTACACCGAGGACCAGCGCGGCGTCCCGGGCGGCTTCATCGCCGAGGCGGACGTGATGGACACCTGGGCGACGTCGTCGCTGACGCCGCAGATCGCCGGCCGCTGGAGTCTCGACGACGACCTGTTCCGCCGTGTGTTCCCGTTCTCGCTGCGGCCGCAGGCGCACGAGATCATCCGCACCTGGCTGTTCTCCACCGCGGTCCGCGCCGAGCTGGAAGAAGGCGTGCTGCCGTGGCGGGACGCGGTGATCTCCGGCTGGGTGCTCGATCCGGACCGCAAGAAGATGTCGAAGTCCGTCGGCAACGTCGTCACGCCGGCGGATCTGCTGGAGCGGCACGGTTCCGACGCGGTGCGCTACTGGGCGGCGAGCGCGCGGCCGGGCGTCGACACGGCGGTCGACGAGGGCCAGATGAAGGTCGGGCGACGGCTGGCGACGAAGCTGTTGAACGTGAGCCGGTTCGTGCTCGGGCTCGGGATCCCCAAGCCGGAGTCAGCCGTCACGGAGCCGCTGGATCAGTCTGTGCTCGCCACGCTGGCGAAGGTGGTCGAGGAAGCGACGGCCGCGTTCGAGGCGCTCGACCAGGCGCGTGCACTGCAGGTGACCGAGACGTTCTTCTGGACGTTCTGCGACGACTACGTGGAGCTGGTGAAGGGCCGGGCGTACGGCGATCTCGGCGCCGAGGCGGCCGAATCGGCGCAGGTGGCGCTGCGGACGGTGCTGTCGGCGTTGGTGCGCATGTTCGCGCCGGTGCTGCCGTTCGCCGCCGAGGAGATCTGGTCGTGGTGGCAGGAAGGTTCCGTGCACCAGGCGGCGTGGCCGTCGGTGCCGGTGGTCGACGGTGACCCGTCGCTGCTGACGCTGGCGGGCGAGGTGATCGCGGCGGTGCGTCGGGCGAAGTCGGACGCGAAGGTGTCGATGCGCTCGCCGGTCGAGACGCTGACCGTGGGCGGCCCGGCGGAGACGCTGGCCCGGTTCGCCGAGGTGGCCGCGGACGTCCGGCTCGCCGGGGCGATCGGCGAGATCACCACGCGCGACGGCGACTTTTCGCTCGATGCCAAGATCGTGACCCCGTAGGGTGGTTTCCGTGGATTCCTACGTGCTCGTCGTCGCCGATGTGTCCAGCAGCCCCGAGAACTCCGAGGAGTTCGGCCGGGCGCTGCACGAGTTCGCGGCCGCGTGCCGCGAAGAACCGGGCTGCCTGTCGTACGAAGTGTTCCGCTCCGACGAAACGCCGGGGCGGTACGTGAGCATCGAGAAGTACGCCGACGACGCGGCGTTCAAGGCGCATCGCGAGTCGGACCACTTCCGGGAGATCGGCTTGGGCCGCGTGCTGCCGCTGACGGTCGACCGCGATGTGCGGATGTACGACCGGCCACGGGAAATCCCGCCGGCGAACTGACTCTGCCGCGGCTGGCCTTGAGCGGCGAGCCGGGTTACGACCCCGGTGTCCTGTCTCAGGACCTCACGGACAGGTGTGTCTCAG
>NZ_SDLS01000037.1:0-89356 GCF_004522315.1 Amycolatopsis sp. CFH S0740
CTGAACAGGGAATCAGATTCCCTCAGGGTGGCCCTCACGAACCTCAAGCATCAGTCAGATGACCGTTAACCGGGCATTTCGGTGCCGTTGGCGTCTCGTGTGGACGGTCAGCGGGCGGAATCGGCACCGCTTAAGTTCCTGGCATTGAATCTGATTCCCTCAGGGTGGCCCTCACGTACCGTCTGGCGAGCCCCGCTGAGCGGCCGCGAACCTCAGATGCCGAGCATCCTCCGCAGCTCGGGAGCCTGCCGCCGCGACACGGGAACCGACTCGTGCGACCGCGGGTCCATGATCAGGAACAGCTCGCCCTTGATGCCCCGTTCCAGCTCGGCCACCCGGCGCAGGTTCACCAGGAACCGCCGGTGCACCCGGCTGAACCCGCAGGACAGCAGCGAACGCTCGATGTTGTCCAGTCCCCGGGTCGCGGCCTGGATCCTTCCCCGTTCCGTGTTCAGCCACACGATGTTCCGGTCGGCCTCGGCGTAGCGGATCTCCGACGGGGCGAGCAGCACCAGCCGCTCGTTGCGGATCCCGACGATCCGCCGGGGCAGCGGGCCGACCGCGGCTTCCGCGCGTTCCTCGTACGGTTCCCCTTCTCGCACCCCGAACACGCACAGCATCCCCACCACGTGGTCCGAGTCGAGGACCGGCCGCAGGGTCACCGGGGTGGCGTCCTCTCCCGGGCTCACGGGCAGGCACGCGTAGCCGCTCCAGCGAGCCGGCCCCTGCGCGCGTTCCTTGGCCCACCGCACTACTTCGGGAAGCCCGGAAATGTCCGGGGTCCAGCGTTTCGCCGGTTCGGTCGCGCCCGGTGAAATACCGCTTTCGGGAGTCAGCCCGAGCAGCGACACCGCCTCGTCGTTCGCCGCGATCACGTTGCCGCCGCGGTCCATCGCCAGGAACGGATCGGCGACCTGATCGCATTTGCGGTTGAACTCGGAGATCACTTTGTCGGCCTCGTAAATGGCGCGCCGGTAGATCTCCTGCTCGACGCAGGCGGCGGCCTTCGTCAGCCACGCGGGCACCAGTTCGGACAACGCCGCGTTCCACCGCGAGATGTTGATCGACGCGACCGGCGAACCGGTCACCACGTCGCGGACCGAGATGCCCGCGCAGGACCACCGGTGGAACGCTTCGCACCAGTGTTCCGGCCCGGTCACGGTCACCGGACCGGACACCTCCAGCGACGTGCCCATCCCGTTCGTGCCGGTGCACTGCTCCGACCAGGACGACCACGGGGCGAGATTGTGCAGTTCGGCCCGCCGCCGCGCGCTGGGATCGCCCCACGCGCCGAGGACGCGCCCGTCGCCGTCCGCGACCGTGACCACGGCGCCGTCCTGCTCCACTTCACGACCGGCCAGCGCGCCGAGGCCGCCGAGCGTCGTGAAGATGACGCCGTTGTCGAGCCGCTGGACGTCGTCGCCCCGTGCGCCCGGCGCGACGTCCAGCGTCCGGTCCACCTCGTAGCGGTCCCGGCACCGGTACCACGACGCCAGGATCTCCGGGCGGACGCCGGTTTCGATGTCCTCCCCCGCGGCGAAGCTCTCCCAGGCCTGAGCCACTTCTCTCGCTGACGACGAGGTTTCCAGCGAGCCGCCCGCCTGGTCGCCGCGTCTGCCGGACCCACTCGGTGCAATCGCCAACGGCGGCACGCTCACGGTCATCGCGACCTCCTCGTCGCCTCGAGCACCGGGGTCCCTGGGACCGCCGGGCTGTGACAGCGGTAACCAACGTAACTCGGCGTAGCGCGGCATTACAAGACATGTCCGCGTCGCCCAGTCACGAAGTTGTAGACAAACAAGATCGTTGTCCCGCCGCGGGCGGGCGATCCGGATTTCCCGTCATACGGGACGATGTTCCCGGCTCGTGGCCGTTCGGCGGAAAATCGTTCCGTGCGGCGCCGCCCAGGTCAAGCGCACGCCGCGCGCTCCGAAGGGTAGGGCAGGCGGGCCCGGTCCGGGCCGGTCCGCCGCTGGTGCGAGGACGACCGCCGGTCGTCCTCGTTCCGCCGCCGTTCATCCGGCATTCGCCCGCAGTCATCCCGCTCGGCTTGCCGCCGCGCCGAGCCGGAGCTTAGCTTCCGTGAGCGCCCGGACGACCCGGGCCGCACCCGTTCGGATCTGCACCGGACCAAAGGCGGTCTCACATGGCGGACGTACGCCGGCTCGACGCGGCAGCACGCAACCGTGGCGAAGCAACGGTGTACCAGGCCTGGGAACGTTTCGCCCGGGGCGAGGACGACCTCCGCGGCGTGCGGCCCGAGGTCGCGATCTCCTGGCACCGGTGCCGGGACCAGTTCCGGGTCGATCCGCTGCTCACCGAAGCCCCGGTGGCCGTCGCCGAGGTCGACCAGGCGCTGGAGCGCGACGTCGTCATCGCGGAACTCGGCTTCCGCGCCGCCGCGCTCGCGCACGAGGTCAACGCCGGCGGCGGCATCGTCACCATCACCGACGCGAGCGGACGGGTCCTGGCCCAATGGGGCGACCCGGCCACCCGCACCGTCGCCGCAGAGGCCAATCTGGCGCCGTGGTTCTGCTGGTCCGAAGGGGCCACCGGAACGAACGGCATGGGCACCGCGCTGATGTCCTACGCGCCGGTGGTGATCCGCGGCGCGGAACACTGGTGCCAGGCGTTCCACGACTGGAACTGCGCCGGCGTCGCGATCCGGGACGTGGTGACCAGGGAATCGGTCGCGGTGCTCAACATTTCCTGCTGGCGCGGCGATCTTCCCGGCGCGGCCGGGGCTTGGCTCAGCAACGCCGCCACGATGACCCAGCGCATTCTTCGCCGGCGCGCCCAAGACGACGGTGCTCAATTGATGGCCGCCTTCAACGAAGCCAGGGCGCGCTCGAGCGCGGCGCTCGCGGCAGTCGACCCCTCGGGGCGGGTCGTGCTCGCCGACGACACGGCGAGCGTGCTTCTCGGCATTCCCGGCTCGACGCCCGCCCCCGACCCCGCCGTGCGATGGAAACCGGAACTGCCGGAATTCATCCAGGCTTCCGTCTATGCCGCGAAACAGGCGACGCGCAATCACGACTGGCTCGGCTCGACTCAGATCTTCACCAGGCTCGCCGCCGAACCCATGCCGATCAGCTTCCGGCCGGTGTTCCTGTCCGGGCACCTGCTGGGCAACCTGGTCACCTTCGGGACGTCGGAAGGGGTTCCCCTGCCCCGGTCCGGCGAGGACGGCCCGCAGCGGGCGCAGCCGCACCGGATGGTCGCGACCCGCGAAAACCGCATGGTGCTGCTGCGGCTTCCGGAAGTCTCGTTCGCCCAGTCGGACGGCAACGACGTGTGGCTGTCGACCGACCAGGGACGGCTGCGCTCCGCCTCTCCCGGCCTCGACAAGCTCGAAACCGAACTGGGCGACGCGGGCTTCCTGCGAGTGCACCGCCAGTACGTGGTGAACCTGAGCCGCATCCGCGAGGTCGAACGCCGGTTCAAGGGCGAGCTGTACCTGGTCATGGACGACCAGGAACAAACCATGGTTCCGGTCTCCCGGCGGAACACCCCGGCGGTGCGGCGAGCGCTGGCGATCTGACGCGCTTCAGCCGCGGTACCGGTGCACTTCGCACACGCAATACATGAGACGGCAACTGCAGCACGCCGGCTTTCCGGCGCACACGATGCACGGCCCGCACTGCACTGGTTCGGTGTGGCGCGCACGCTCCTCCGGCCGGTAATCCTCCCCGCAATTCCAGCAGGAAAGCAGTTCGGCTCCGGGTTCCGGCTTCGCTGTCGACGACTGGCTCATTCCAGCTCGCCTTTCCGGTCGTTGCATATCGGAAAAAAGCCCGCCCGGTGCTCGAATCGTCGGGGCGATTCGAGCACCGGGCGGGCACTAACGGAAACTCCCGGCAATTTTCCTGGAGTCTCCCGCCGACACCGATTCTCCGGTCACAGCGAGAAGGTGATCACCGCGGCGCCGTGCCCCTGGCCGGACATGCCGGGCACAATTCCCTCGAGCCAGCCGCCCCAGCCGACCGGCACCGTGATGTACTGCTTTCCGTCGAGGAAATAGGTGCTCGGGCTGCTGTGGTGCCCGCTGCCGCACTGGAAGCTCCAGAGCTTTTCGCCCGTCTCGGCGTGCAGCGCCATGAACTCGCCGGCGGGCGTGCCGGCGAACACCACGTTGCCTTCGGTGCTGAGCGTCGACGCGGCCATCGGCAGATCCATCCGGTAGCGCCACTTCTCCTCGCCGTGCGAGTCGAACGCGCTGACCGAACCGGCCATGTTGTCGATGTCGACCTCGACGGCGGCGCCCCAGTAGGGCATGCCTTCCTTGAACTCGCGACGGCGCCGCGTGGCAGTGGCGCCCACGTCGGCGACCGGCACGTAGAACAGGTCGTGGTTCGGGTTGTACGACGCGTGCGTCCATTCCTTCGCGCCGGCCGGGCCGGGGAAGAAGTGGCAGGGCTCGCCTTCCTTGTCCGGGTACTTCCGCGGCGTCACCTTGCCGTCGCGGGTGATGACGCCCCAGTCGATCCGGTCGACGAACGGGGTGACGTGCTGCAGTTCGCCGTTGGTGCGGTCGAGGACGAACATGTACCCGTTCTTGTCGAAGTGGGCCAGCAGCTTCTTGCCGTCCCGCTCGAAGAGGGTCATCTCCATCGTGGAGTCGTAGTCCCACAGGTCGTGCGGGGTGAACTGGTAGTGCCACTTGATCTCGCCGGTGTCGACGTCCAGCGCGACGACGCTGTCGGTGTAGAGGTTGTCGCCCTCGCGGACCTCGCCGTCGAAGTCGGGAGCCGGGTTGCCGGTGCCCGCGTAGTAGAGGTTCAGCTCCGGGTCGAACGTGCCGGTCACCCAGTGGTTCGCGCCGCCGCGCTGCCATGCCTCGCCGTCGGCGGGCCAGGTCTCCGAGCCGGGCTCGCCCGGCTTCGGGACGGTGTAGGTGCGCCAGCGCTGTTCGCCGGTCTCGAGGTCCCAGCAGTCGATGTGGCCGCGGACGCCGTACTCGCCGCCGGCGGAACCGGTGATGAGGGTGTCCTTGATGACCAGCGGGGCGATCGAAGCGCTCTCGCCCGCGCGCACGTCGCCGATGGTCTTCTGCCAGACCTTCTCGCCGTTGGTCGCGTCCAGAGCCACCAGCTGGGCGTTCTGGGTCACCATGTAGACCTTGCCGTTGGCGACCGCGCAGCCGCGGTTGACGTTCGCGCAGCACAGCGTCACGTCGACCGGAATCGCGTGCTTGTAGCGCCACAGCTGCTCGCCGGTCCGCGCGTCGAGCGCCCAGAGCCAGCCGTCCCAGCCGGTCACGAACATGACGCCGTCGACGACGATCGGGCACGCCTCGAACGCGTAGGTCGAGGTGGAGGCGATCACGCCGGTCGCGCTCGCCTGGTGGATCCAGGCGACCTTCAGGTTCTTGACGTTGTCGGCGTTGATCTGGTCCAGCAGACTGTGCCGCTGGCCGTCGTAGGCGCCGTAATAGGTGATCCAGTTCTGGGATTCGCTGCGCGCCTGAAGAATGCGCTCGTAATTGATGCCGCTCGTCACGTCCGGAGCGCTGTGCGGCATGTTGGAAAGCTTGTTGTGGTTGAACGCCCGGCCGGCGTCGACGTATTCGAGGGTCATGACTGTTCCTCCCGGTTCACGGCCGCGGCTGGGCGGGTCGGTCGAGTTTGGCTTCCGGCGGCACCTCGCCGGTGACGACGATGGCTCCGGTCAGGCCCCTGCCCTCGTCGTTGCCGGCCGGCGAGCCGTACCAGTAGCAGCCGGGGCCGTCCAGTTCGAGCCGCGCGCTGCCCT
This sequence comes from Amycolatopsis sp. CFH S0740, assembly GCF_004522315.1. Classification (NCBI taxonomy): domain Bacteria; kingdom Bacillati; phylum Actinomycetota; class Actinomycetes; order Pseudonocardiales; family Pseudonocardiaceae; genus Amycolatopsis; species Amycolatopsis sp. CFH S0740. The sequence continues at coordinate 5,752 of NZ_SDLS01000037.1, forward strand.
TGGAGTGGTTCAGCAGGCCGATGAACTGCCGGTCGCCGTTGCTCGGGAGCAGGCAGGCGTGCGTGTTCTTGTCGTCGTTGATGATGGTCAGCTCGAGGATGCCGCCGTGCGGCAGGATCAGGATCCCCGGCTCCCACTGCATCGCGTCCTCCGGAATCCGGATGGTCGCTTCCATCGTGCCGTCGGCACGCTCGGTCGCCTTGCCGACCGAGCCCGTGCCGAGCACGGCTCCGATGGTCGCCTTGTTCTGTCCGCTGAGTTCCGCCAAGAGGTCTTCTCGCTCTTCGGCAATGGTCATCGGACGTCACCTCCTCGTCAGCACACGTGAACCTTCTGACAGTTTTCCCGAAGCACCCGCATCGATTACCGGGTCGACCGGGGAAATTCCCGAGCCGGTAACGAAATCCGACCCTACGCCGGGGAAAGCAATTCCGATATCCGTTGCCACCGAAGGGCGGATCGGCGCCGTTCCCCCGCCGGCTGGTACCGCTCGTGTGCGCGGGACCACACCGGTACAGTCCACAATGGACACATTGGGTTTTCTCAGCAGCGCGGCGCGCGGCGTCGTTACGGCGACGCGCAGCATCGACGGGGCCGCGTTGCTTCTCCGCTCCAGCTGACGTCTGTGAGGGGAACCCTGAGTCAGATCGGCGGCGAGGGTCGTGAAGGGCTCCTTGCGGGAACCAGATTCCCTCAAGGAGCCCTTCACGACCCTCAGCACGAGAGGATCCTCAGCGCGGGTCGAACCGGCCGAGTTCCATGACTTTCGCCCAGGCGGCGGCGAAGTCCCGGACGAACTTCTCGCGCGCGTCGTCGCCGGCGTAGACCTCGGCGATCGCCCTCAGTTCGGCGTTCGCGCCGAAGACGAGGTCGACCCGGCTCGCCGTCCACTTCGCCTTTCCGGTGGCCCGGTCGCGGCCTTCGTAGCCGTCGCCGCGCGGCTCCCACTCGGTTCCCGTGTCCAGGAGGTTGACGAAGAAGTCGTTCGTCAGAACACCCGGGGCCGCGGTCAAAACCCCGGCTGGGGATCCCCCGTGGTTGGCGCCGAGGACTCGCAATCCGCCGACCAGCACGGTCGTCTCCGGCGCGGTCAGCGTCAGCAGGCTCGCCCGGTCGATCAGCAGGTGTTCCGGGGCCATGCGGCATCCGCTGCCCAGGTAATTGCGGAAGCCGTCCGCTGCCGGCTCCAACGCGCCGAAGGACGCGACGTCGGTCCATTCCTGGGTCGCGTCGGTGCGCCCTGGCCGAAACGGGACCTCGACCGGACATCCTCCCGCCGCGGCGGCCTGTTCCACCGCGGCGCATCCGCCGAGCACGATCAGATCGGCCAGGGAGATGCGTTTGCCGCCTCGCGCGGACGCGGCGAATCGCCGCTGGATCCCTTCCAGAACCGCCAGAACGACGTCCAGCCGCTCAGGTTCGTTCACCGCCCAGCCGCGCTGCGGTTCCAGCCGGATCCGCGCGCCGTTCGCCCCGCCGCGTTTGTCGCTGTCCCGATAGGTCGACGCGGACGCCCATGCCGTCGAAACGAGCTGCGCCACAGTCAGCCCGGAGCGGAGGATTTCCCGTTTGAGCGCACCGATGTCGCCGGAGTCCACGAGTTCGTGGTCCGCCTCCGGCACCGGGTCCTGCCAGATCATCCGTTCCGCCGGGACGAGCGGGCCCAGGTAGCGCTCGATCGGTCCCAGGTCGATGTGCGTCAGCTTGAACCAGGCGCGCGCGAACGCGTCCTCGAACTCCTCCGGGTTCTCGAGGAACCGCCGCGCGATCGGCGCGTAGACCCGGTCCTCCTGCAGCGCGAGGTCGGTGGTGAGCATGACCGGATGGTGTTTCGCGTCCGGGTCGAACGGATCCGGAACGGTGCCCTCGCCCTCGCCGCCGCTCGGGATCCACTGCCACAGGCCCGCCGGGCTGAGCTCGACGTCCCATCGGTACTGGAAAAGCGTTTCGAAAAAGGTGTGGTCCCAGGTGACCGGGGTGCGGGTCCACATGCCCTCCAGCCCGCTGGTCACCGCGTCGGGGCCCTTGCCGCCCAGCCAGCCGAGGCCCTGTGCGGTCAGCGGCGCGCCCTCGGGTTCGGGGCCGCCGGTCGCGTTCGGGTCCGCCGGGCCGTGCGTTTTTCCGAAAGTGTGCCCGCCGCCGATGAGCGCCACGGTTTCCTCGTCGTTCAGCCCCATCCGCTTGAAGGTCTCGCGGATGTCGCGACCGGCCAGCACCGGGTCGGGATTGGTGGCCGGGCCTTGCGGATCGACGTAGACGAGCCCCATTTCCTCGGCTGCCAACGGCTCGTCGAGCTCGTGCAGGCCGTGGTGGCGTTCGTCGGCCAGCCACTTGCGTTCCGGGCCCCAGTACGTCTCGTCGGGCTCCCACACGTCCGCGCGGCCGCCGCCGAACCCGAATGTCCTGAAGCCCATGGACTCCAGCGCCCGGTTGCCCGCGAAGACCATCAGGTCCGCCCAGGAGATCTTGCGGCCGTGCTTGCGTTTCACCGGCCACAGGAGCCGGCGGGCCTTGTCCAGGTTCCGGTTGTCCGGCCAGCTGTTCAACGGAGCGAAGCGCTGCATCCCGGTGCCGGCCCCGCCCCGGCCGTCGCTGACGCGGTAGGTGCCCGCGGCGTGCCAGGCCATCCGCAGCACCAGCGGCCCGTAGTGGCCGAAGTCGGCGGGCCACCACTCCTGCGAGTTCGTCAGCACCTCGTCGACGTCCCGCGCGAGTTCGTCGAGATCGAGCGTCGCGAAGTGGTGCGCGTAGTCGAAATCCGCGCCCATCGGGTCGCTCGCGGGAACGTTCCGGCGCAGCGCCTTCAGGTCGAGCCGGTGCGGCCACCAGTCGTCGGGTTTCCCGCCCGCCGCAGGAGGATTCCGCCTGCCGGACCGGCCGGAGCCGGCCAGCACCTGGTCGTAGGTGCGATAGACGTGGGTGTCGGGATTCTCGGGCATCGCGGTCCTCCCCCGCGGTTCAGTCGAAGGCGAGCGGCAACAGGACCGCCGCGCCGACGAGCGAGATGCCGCTGAGCAGATCCGCCCGGATCCGGATGACCTTGGCGGCCATCCGGCCGACGAACAGCCCGGCGAGCGACAGCACCACCGTCATCGCGCCGAAGGTGAACATCGGGATCACCAAAGAGAATCCGGCGATCCCCAGGCCGGCCCCGGCGAGGAAGTTGTCGACGGTGAGCGAGAACGGCAGCCCGAAGAGCGTCACCCACGGGTGGTCCAGGTCGTCCGCTTCCGTCTCCGGGTTGCGGATCGCCGAGACGAGGAAATACAGGCCGTACAACCCCAGCGCGGCCACGCCGACGTACTCGCCCCAGTCGCCGACGAATTCGCCGAGGTAGCGGCCGGCGACCCCGCCCAGCAGCGGGCCCAGCGCGTCCCAGAGGCCGAAGACCAGGGCGACTTGCACCGCTCGGCGCCAGCCGAACGGGATGGTTCCGATCGCGATCGACGAGCGGAAATTGTCCAGGCTGAGGCCGAACGCGAGCGCCACCAGCGGAAGAAATTCGAGATTCACGGGGACCGCCTCTCCAGGGGGATCGAGCGCGCTCGGAGATGGGCGCGAGGTCCCGCGTCCGGAACCTCGCGCCCATGCCTATTCGCGGAACACGGCCGGTGCGGCCGGGCTGTCAGCGCCGGTAGAAGTAGCCGGTGGCCTCAGCACACACCTCGATGACCGTGTACTCCGGGGTTTCCCACATGATGTCGTTCTCCTTCTGCTGGCTGCTCCCGAAAACCGCTCGATCTCGACGACACCGTCACGAAATCTCCCGGTCACGATCCAGCTTCTTCGCCTTAACACGGCGGCAGCAACCGGCGGTGCACCAGCGGTCGGCAACCGGTGCCGAACGGTGCGCCGCCGTCGACGAGCGGGAGCGGCCGCGCACGCCCCGGCGACGGCGGCGCACGCCCCGGCACCGGCCTATAACGCATTCCAATGACTGTCCGGCAAAGGTTTCCCGCCCATCCGCCGGGACCGGCACTAGACTCGCCGCCGTGCGAATCTATCTTGGCTCCGATCACGCCGGACTCGAACTCAAGAACCATTTCGCCGAACGGCTTTCCGGCCTCGGCTACGAAGTGACCGACGTCGGCCCCGCCGTTTACGACGCGGGCGACGACTACCCGCCGTTCTGCGTCGAGGCGGCGCGGCGCGTCGTCGCCGACGAAGGCAGCCTCGGCATCGTCATCGGCGGTTCGGGCAACGGGGAACAGATCGCGGCCAACAAGGTGCCTGGCGCACGCGCGGCACTGGCCTGGAACGAGGACACCGCCCGGCTGGCCCGCCAGCACAACAACGCCCTGCTGGCCGGCATCGGCGCGCGGATGCACACCGTCGAAGAGGCCGAGCGCATCGTCGACGCGTTTCTCACCGCCGAATTCGAGGGCGGACGGCACCAGCGGCGGATCGACCTGCTGACGGAGTACGAACGCACCGGCGAACCGCCCGCCCTGCCCGGAAAATGACCGTCCGCCGCTGTCCGGAACCGGACAGCGGCGGAGTGATCGGCTCGCTCAGCCTGCGGGCAGAACGCGGCGCGCTCCCTTCTCGGCGGCCGCGCCCGGATCACCCCGGACCGGCGACACCAAGCTGCTGTTCGATCCGCTCCCACAGCCGCGCGTCGTCGGAAATCTCCCTGCCGCCGTCGCGAGCCGCCCACGCACCGGCGACGACCGCCTGGAGCAAACGGCCGTTGTCGGCGACGCTCGGCAAGGACGGGACGCCATCCTGCCCGAAACCGGCGATGCACTCGGCCGAGGCGATCCCCAGCGGCAGCGCGGGCGCGAGCAGCCCGCTCACGTCGGCAGCGACATACGTCGGGCGGGAACGCCGCTGCGCGAAAGCCAGATCGCGGAGCCGGGAGGATCCGCTCAGCACGAAAAGCGAGTCAAGGCCCGCGGCGTTCGCCCCCTCGATGTCGGTGCCCAGCAAGTCTCCGCACACCAAAGTGTCCGGCGGAGCAGTGCCCAGCCGAGCGCGAGCCAAGTCGAACAAGGCCGCCTTCGGCTTTCCGACCACGTGCGGGGAAGCGCTGGTCGCCGTCTGCACCAAGGCGACCAGCGCGCCGTTGCCCGGCGCCTTCCCGTACGGCGTGGGGAGCGTGCGGTCGATGTTCGTCGCCACCCAGGCAGCTCCGGCTTCCGCCAGATACCCGACAGCCGCGAGCTCGCGCCACGTGATGTCGTGGCCGAGTCCCTGCACGACCGCCTCGACTGGCGCGCCCGCCAAGTCCGCGACCCGGACCGGCGTCAACCCGGCTTCGGCCAGCGCATGGGCAACGCCCGGGCCGCCGACCGCGCACACTCGCGCGCGAGGAGCCAGCCGCTCGGCCAGATACGCCGCGGCCGCCTGAGAACTGGTGACCACCGACCAGCCGTCCCCGGCGAGGCCCAGCTCAAGCAGGTGGTCAGCGACGTCCGCGGGCGGACGGGACGCGTTGTTCGTCGCGAAGACGACAGGCAGTCCGCATGCGGCCGCGTCGTTCAGGGTCTCGACCGCGTGCGGGACAGCGGAAGCCCCGCGGTACACCACTCCGTCGAGGTCGCAGATCAGCCCGCGATAGCGCGCGAGCAGAGGTTCGGCCTCACCCACGGCCGCGCTCCCTGACATACCGGTGTTCGGACTGGATCGTCCGCACCGTGTCCGGATCCGAGCACAGCACGAGAGACCGCGTGGTCGTGCAGCCCTCGCCGTCGTTCCGGACACCGCGCAACAGCTCGCTGGTGGTCACCCCGGAGGCACAGAACACCACGCTCTCCTTGCCCACCAGGTCCTCGGTGCGAAGAACCGCGGCCGGTTGCTCCGCGGGACCTTCGGGTGCCAGCCGCGCCTGCATCGATCCGCCTAGGCAGGACAACGCGGCGGCAGCGACGACCCCTTCCACGGCGTTCCCGATGCACAGGAACATGTCGACCGGACTCTCCGGCCGCGCCGCGGCGACGGCGCCCGCGATCTCGCCGCCCTCCACCAGATGGACCCGCGCACCGGCGTCCTGGACTTCGCGGGCGAACTCCACGTGCCGACGTCGATTGAGCGTCGCGACGACGACCTCCGACACCCGCATCCCTTTCGCCCCGGCGATCCTCCGCACGTTCTCCGCCACCGGGCGGGTGATGTCGACGACGTCCGCGAGACCGGGGCCGACCGCCAGCTTCTCCATGCTGTGCCGCGGAGCCAGGCCGGCCATCGCGCCGCGCGCGCTGACCGCCACCGCGGTCAGCGCGCGGGGCACATCCCTGGCCTCCGACAGCGCGCCGTCGCCGATGCTGATCGCGATATCGCACACCGGGCCTTCGCCGGTGCCCACCTCCGCGCCGTGGAAGAGGGCGGGGAAATCGTCCGGAGAGCCCACCCCGAGCACCACTGTGCCGTCCATCGCCACCGAGCGCAGCGACGTGTGCATCGCGTCTATGGCGGCCAGTTCGGCGCTGTCGTCGCGGTGCCCGGCCCACCGTCCGGCCGCGAGCGCGGCGGCCTCGGTGCCGCGCACGAGTTCGAGGGCGAGGGCGTCGTCCGGGCGCCGGGCAGCCGCCGCGGCGGCAAGGCCCCATTCCTGGCTCTGCATAGACATCCATCCTGTGCGCGAACGGGCAGATTTCCTCGACCCGGCCCGGCCGGTGCGAACCGCCGCTCGCACCGGCCGGGTCTTCTCGTCGGGCGATCAGCGAGCCGCGGCGTTCGCCACCGCACGCTCCGAGAGCGCCTGCTGAGCGGCTTCCCGCTTGCTCTCGTCGCCTCGCCAGGTCTCCAGCGCCGGCCCGACCAGCGCCCGTCCGAACGAGTAGGTCAGCTCCCACGGAAGCGGGTCGAGCTTCTGCATCGCCGCGAGGTGCTCGGTCGCCTTTTCCGGGCTTTGCCCGCCGGACAGGAACGCGATGCCCGGCACGAACGACGGCACCGTCTCCCGCAGCGCGTCCACAGTGGCCTTCGCGACCTCTTCGACCGACGGCTGCTCCGGGCAGTCCTTGCCCGCGACCACCATGTTGGGCTTGAGGACGATGCCGTCGAGCTGCACCTGCATCAGGCTCAGCTCGTCGAACAGCGCGCGCAGGACGGACGTCGTCACCTGCTTGCACTTCGCCAGCGAGTGGGAACCGTCCATCAGCACCTCGGGCTCGACGATCGGCACGATGCCGCCTTCCTGGCACAGACCGGCATACCGCGCCAGCGCGTGCACGTTGGCCCGCACCGCGCGGTCCGACGGCAGGCCGTCGCCGATCGTGATCGTCGCGCGCCACTTGGCGAAGGTCGCCCCGAGCGCCGCGTAGTTCTTCACGCGATCGCGCAGTCCGTCGAGCCCTTCGGTCACGTTCTCGCCCGGTGCGCCCGCCAGCGGCTTCGCCCCGGTGTCGACCTTGATCCCGGCGAGGATGCCGCGGTCGGCGAGAAACTGCGGGAACGTCTGGCCGTTCGACAGCTTCTGGTGGAACGTCTCGTCGGCGAGGATGATGCCGCTGACCGATTCCGGGAGCTTGGGGGTGGTGACGATCAGCTCCCGGTACACGCGCCGGTTCTCCTCGGTCGCTTCGACGCCCACCCCTTCGAGCCGGGAGGACATCGTCCCGATGCTCTCGTCCGCGGCGAGGATTCCGCGCCGGTCGGAGACCATGATGCGAGCGATCTTGTTAAGAGTGGACATCGATTGTTACTCCTCCTGTGCTAGTGACTTTCGGGCCAGGCCGCGGGCCTGGCAGGGGACTGCCCTTCGCCGCCGCGATCTCGACCAGCTCCTTCGCGTGCCCGGGCAATCCCCGGCGTTCGCTCCACGCCGCGTAAATCGGCTTCGCCGGCATCTCCTGCTCGACCGGGACCAGCCGCAGACTGCCGTCCGCGATCTCGGACCGGACGGTGGAGATGTTCAGCACGGTCACCCGTCTGCCCGCGGCGACCACCTGCTTGACCGCCGCGCTGGAGGGCAGTTCGACGTAGCTTCGCGAAGCACGCGCGGAACCCAGCAGTTCGTCGGTGAACTCGCGGAGACCGGATCCCCGCTCGCGCACCACCAGCTGGGCCGAAGCGAGCTCCTCCACCGTCACCGGGCCGGGCCGCTTCGCCCAGGGATGCACCGCCCCGACGACCACGGCCAGCTTGTCGTCGCAGATGTACTTGGTGACCAGGCCTTCCCGGAACTGTTTCGGCAGCTGGCTTCCGGCCTGGCACCAGCCGTCGATGAACGCGACGTCGGCCTGGTCGGCCCGGATCAGCTGCCGCAGCTCGTCGACGCGGCCGGTCCGCACCTCCACCCGCACCTCGCCGAACGAGAGGCCGGACCGGTTCAGCCATTCCGGGATCAGGTGCTCGGACACGCCCGGGCTGCCCGCGACCCGCAACCTGCTCGCGCTGGACGAACCGGAGCCGAACTCCAGCAGCTCCCGCGCCGCGTGCATCACGTTGCGGGCGTACTTCGCGAGCATTTCCCCTTCCTCGGTCAGCTTCGACCCGGTCGGGGACCGTTCGAGCAGCCGCAGGCCGAGCCTGCGTTCCATGGCGCTGATCCGGATGCTGGCCGCGGGCTGGGAAAGGCTGTGCGCCTGCGCCGCCTTCCCCACGCTGCCGTAGCGTTCGACGGACAGCAGCAGGTCGAGGTCGGCGAGCTGAGGCATTTTTGAGGGAAGAACCACGATTTCCCCCTCTCGCTCCGGAATACGTCGTACTGTGCCTGAGAAAGCAGCGCTGACGGTGCGCGGATTGCGCGACCCGCGGTCACGGGACCCGCGGTGTGCACTGAGCCTGCACTGGCCGGTGAGCCTGGTCAATCCGAGGGACACGAACGTAGCCGCTGCGAAGACGAACGGTGCACAGTACGTCACCTGCGGGGGTTTCCGGCCTTCCCCGCTGGCCGTCGAGCGGCGAAACGCCTTGGCGGATAAGGATTTTATCCCGCTCGGCACCGAAAAACCGCCGTCCGTGGCTATTTCCCGTCCGTCCGGCTCAGATCGGTGGCCGCACTCGCGCCGCGTCGCGGATGCTTCCCGGCGAAGCACTCGCCCGGAATCCTTCTACAGGAGGAAATAACGTGAAGTGGGAAACGCCGGAGTACACGGTCGTCGAGGTTTGCGCTGAAGCCACTGGTTACTTTTACCGAGGCTGACAGCCACTCCAGCCGGCGCAAGGCTTCAGTCTGCCCACGCGACTGAAGCCTTGCGCCTTCCATTCAGTGCGTTCGAAGCGCGGCGTCGCACGCGCGCGCCGCACGCATGATCAGCAGTTCGGTGCGCTCCTCACGGAGGACCTTCACCACGTTCCGCGGCAGCACCGTGCTTTCCAGCAGGCTGTCAGTACCCGCCAGCACGCGCTGCTCAGCGGTGGTGAAATGGGGATAGAGCGCGCGAGCGAAGGCCACCGCGAACTCCGGTTCGACGGCGCCCGGCATGCTTTCCAGCGTCCTCAAGTAGCGGTCCGCATACGGGGTGAGCAGTTCCTCTTGCTCGGGCTGCGCCAGGCCCGCCATGACGGCTTTCCGCTCGGCGAGCGAAAATTCGCCGTTGAACAGCCGCTCCCAGCCCGCTTCCTTGGCTGCCGCCGCGGGCCGGGCGGCCTCCGCGGTCAAGGCGTTCCGGCGGCCGCTGTCACCGGGATCCGCATCCACCGCGACGTCCAGGCATCCGTCGAGGTCTTGTCCCGTCGACGCGAGGCGGAACACCGCGCGCCAGCGCAGATCCCGATCCACTTCCAGGTCCGCCCACGGGGATCGTCCGTACGCGATTTCGCTCAGCAGACGGTGTTCCCCGGCCGGGACGACGCCGACCAGGGCACGGGCGAAGACCAGTTGGCGATCGCTGCCCGGAGCTTCGGCGGCCAGCAGTGTTCGCACCCGGTGCGCCAGCGTCGCCAGCATCTCCGTGCGGCGGAAAGGATCCCCGTAAACGCGGACCGCCCGCACCGCGCGATCCAGCAGCGCTTCCAGTATCCCGGCGTCGCTCTCCCCCGGGCCGTGCGCGAGAACGGCCGAGGCGTAGCTCCGCGCCGGCAAGCGCGCGTCGAGCACCTCGTCCCACAACGCTCCCCAGACGACCGCCCGCACCCGCTGATCATCCACCGCGGACAAGCTCGCCAGCGCCTTCTGCCGGGACCGGGCGTCCAGCCGGACCTTGACGTGGCTCACCGCGTCGTCGTTGGGCACCACCAGATCGGCATCGCCGAAGCCGGTCAGCTCGCGCTCGGCCGAATCGAGCGAAACGTGCGCGCGGCGCCGCAGCACCATCTCGCCCTCGCGGTCGTCGAACGCGGCGACCCGGAGGTTCAGCCGCCGCGGCGGAACATCCGCGTGCTGGACAAGCCGGTCCCGGACCATTTCGACGGTATTGACGCCGCTGCTCAGCAGCCATTCCTCGACCCACCGGCCGACCTCTTCGCCTGAAGCCCGCTGCAGCGCGGCCACGAAGTCGCCGAGACCGGCGTTGCCCCACGCGTGCGTCCGGAGGTAACTCCGCACCCCCGCGACGAACGAGTCCCAGCCCAGCCGCTCCGCCAGCTCGTGCAGGACCGCCGCGCCTTTCCGGTACACGATCGGGCCGAAGTTCGAGCGCGCCGCGTCGGTGTCGGGCGTCGCCACCCGGATCGCGTGGCTCGTCGGCAACTGGTCAGCGTGCCGGGCGAGGGGAAGGTTGTGATGCGCGAAGCCGGTCCAGCCTTCGCCGTACCGCGTCGCTTCAGGCTGCGCGACGACCGACATCATGGTCGCGAATGCCTCGTTCAGCCACAGATCGTCCCACCAGCGCATCGTCACGCAGTCGCCGAACCACATGTGCGCCATCTCGTGCGTCAGCAGTTCGGCTCGCCTTCGCCGCGTGTCCTCGGTGACCCGGTGCCGGAACAGAAACCGCTCGTTGAGCGTGACGCAGCCCGGGTGCTCCATGCCGCCGAACGCGTACTCGGGGGCGAAAACGTGGTCGTACTTGGCGAACGGGTACGGCAGGTCGAACAGCCGGCGGTAAAAGTCGAGCCCGCGGCGGACCACGTCGAAGAGCTCGGGCGCCTGGCGGGTCAATGCGCGGTAGAGGGAGTTCCGCGCGTAGAGGCCCAGCGGCAGTCCGTCGTGCAAGGCTTGGACGCGACGGAACGGGCCGGCGGCGAAGGCCGTCAAGTAGGTCGGCAGCGGCGGTGTGGGCGCGAAACGCCAGCTGGTGCGGTCACCCTCCAGCGGCACCAGCTTTTTCGGGTCGGTGTTGGCGACCACCGTCCAGTGATCCGGCGCGGTCACGGTCAGGCCGGTCGTCGCTTTCAGGTCCGGCTGGTCGAAACAGGCGAAGACGGTGTGCGCCGCGAAAGGCTCGAACTTGGTGTGCAGGTAGACCTGCCCGTCGAGCGGGTCGCGGAAACGGTGCAAGCCCTCGCCGGTGCGCGAATACGGAGCGGTCCCGGCCACGCGCACCGTGTTCTCCCCCGGCCTCGCGATCAGCCGGATGCGGGTCCCGGCCTGTGCCGCCGGCCCCAGTTCGCGGTCATTGCACTCCACCGACGCGGCTGTTCCCGCGAAGTCGAGGAAGACCTCGCCAGGCTCTGCGCGGAAGCGGACGACGGTGCTCGTCGCGAACTCGTGCTCGCCCGTCGTCAGGTCGAGTTCCACCTCGTACCGGACGTGCGAGACCCTCGCGGACCGCGCCGACGCCTCTTCCTCCGTGAGTTTGGTGCCTGCCGGCGACATCCGTCAGTGCCTCCGCACGGCGGGACGCCGGTAAACCAGGTCCGCCGCTTCGCCGTCGCTGTGGTTGGCGCGGACCAGAGCATCCTGGACCAGGTGATGGTCCGGCGAGTGCTGGCACACCGGATCGGTGCGCGCCGCGTCGCCGGTCAACGCGAACGCCTGGCAACGGCAGCCGCCGAAGTCGATCTCCTTCCGCGGACAGCTCTGACACGGATCCGGCATCCACGCCGTTCCCCGGAAGGCCTGGAACGCCTCGGATTTCGTCCAGATCCACTCCAGGTCGTGGTCGCGGACCGAGGAGAAGGCCATCGTGGTGATCTCGGCGGCCACCGGACACGGGTACACGGTGCCGTCCGGTGCGACGGTCAGCGCGTTCTGCGCCCATCCGCCCATGCACGGCTTCGGGTAGGGCTCGTAGTAGTCCGGGAGAATCCAGAGAAGTTCCATCCGCTCCCCCAGTTCGGCCTTCCGGCGCTCGTACACGGCGACCGCGTCGTCCAGCTGGGCCTTGCTCGGCATCAGCCGCTCGCGGTTGCGGAGCGCCCAGCCGTAGTACTGGCTGTTGGCGAGTTCCAGCCGCTCGGCTCCCCATTCCGCGCAGACGTCGATGATCGCGTCGAGCCGTTCGAGGTTCAGCCGGTGCAGCACCACGTTCATGTTCAACGGCAGGCCGGCGTCGCGGATGATGCGCGCGGCGGCCTCCTTCTTGTCGAACCGCTTGCTGGCCGCGACCAGGTTCGTCGACTCGGCGGCGTCGCCCTGAATGCTCAGCTGGGCGCTGTTGAGGCCGGCCGCGACCAGAGATTCCGCCCGGCTCTCTGTCAGCCCTAGACCGCTGGTGATCAGGTTCGTGTACAGCCCGAGGCCGCGGCATTCGGCGACCAGCGTCTCCAGATCGCCGCGCACCAGCGGTTCGCCGCCGGAAAAGTGCACCTGCACGACACCGAGCCCGGCGGCCTCGCGGATCACCCGCACCCAGTCCTCGGTGGCCAGCTCGTCCTGCCGGTCGAGCAGCTTCAGCGGGTTCGAGCAGTAGACGCAATGCAGCGGACACTGATGCGTGACCTCGGCGAGCAGGCCGTAGGGCTGCGGCAGGCCGGTCATGCGACCACCACCCAGCCCCGGCCTCGCGCGTCGTGCAGGAATTTCATCACGTCGTTCGCGAGATCGGCGGCCTGGAAGTCGCGTTCGAGCTGGTCGACCACTTGCCGCACGGTCCGGCTGCCGTCGCACAGTCCCAGTATCGCCGCCCCGGATTTGTTCAGCAGCACCACGCGTTCGGGCAACAGGAGCAATTCGACGTCCCGGACGTTGTCGTGCTTGAGCATCGCCTTCGTCGCCAGCTTCGGCACGGCGGTCAGTTCCGGCTCGTTCATCACGAACTCTTGCGGTAGGCGAGTTCCACGGCGTCCAGCAGGCTCCAGAGCACGTCGCACTTGAACTCCAGCGCTCGGCCGCACGCTTCCTGCTGCTGCTCGGTCTTCGCGTTTTCGACCACCAATTCGAGCAGGTGCGCGATGTCCTTGGGCTGCTGAGTGAGCCGGGCCCGGAAGTAGTCCAGGCCCTCCGTCGCGATCCACGGGTAATGGCGCCGGACATCGGTGATCCGCCTGCTGAGCAGGTCCGGCGCGAACAGTTCCGTCAGCGCCGACGCGACCGCCTCCAGCCACGGCTTCTGGCGGCAGAAGTCGACGTACGCGTCGACCGCGAACCGCACGCCGGGCAGAACGGTGTCCACGTCGTACAGTTCTTCCCGGCTCAAGCCGACTGCTTTCCCCAAGCGGACCCACTTTTCGAGGCCGCCTTCGTCGCCGGTGCGGCCGTCGTGGTCGGTGATCCGCGTGATCCACCTGCGCCGGTCGTCCCGGCCAGGGAGCTTGGTCAGGATGAACGCGTCCTTCTTCGGGAGATTCATCTGATAGTAGAAGCGGTTCCGCACCCATCCGCGAAATTCCGCCTCGGACAGCTCGCCCGCGTGCATCCGCTCGTTGAACGGGTGCAGATGGTGGTACCGCTTCTCTCCGATGGACCGCAGGTACGCTTCGAACTCCTCGGCAGACCTGACGCTCATACTTCCACCTCCAAGCCGGCTCGGCCGATTTCGATGCCCAAGTCCGTCACCCAGCGCCGTTCCGGGGACTCTTCGTCGAGAATCGGATTCGTGTTGTTGATGTGCGTGTAGATCTTCCGCTTCGCGGGCAGCGCGGCGAGCGCGCGAGCCGATCCGCCGTCCCCGCTGACCGGCAGGTGCCCCATCGACCGGCCGGTCCGGTTTCCCGCGCCGGTCTTGGACATTTCGTCGTCCGTCCAGAACGTCCCGTCCACGAACACGCAGTCGGCCGGCGCCACCTGCTGCTCGAACTTCTCGTCCCATCGCGGCACCGTCGGCGCGTAGACCGCGATCCCGCCGGTCAGCTTGTCTTCCAGGCGATAGCCGACCTCCCATTCCGCCGGCTGTTCGCGGAGCTGGGAATTCCCCACGTAGCGGGGAGCTTTGGAACCGGTCAGGAAGGGGGTCGCGCGCACCCGGTCGTCCAGATCGACCGGCTCGCCCGCCCGGACCTCGGACCAGGAGATGTCGGCGTAGTCGCTCAGCAGCTGCCGCACCGGGAACCAGAGGTTCAACGCCTCCAGCACGGGAAAGGTCCCGTGCACCGTCAGCGACGATTCCTCGCGCAGCATCAGCAGGCCGATGGTGTGGTCGAATTCCGCGTCGGTCAGCACGACCCCGGCGACCGGCGTCTCCCGGATGCCCGGACCGGGATGCAGCACGGGATCCGCCGCGATCTGGTGGAGGACGTCGGGAGTCGCGTTGAACAGGAACCACCGCTCGCCGTCGCCGGAAACCGCGATCCCGGCGTGCGCCGTCGCGTGCTCCGGCTTCGCGCGGGCCTTGCCGCACCCGGCGCAGGCGCAATTCCACTGCGGATAGCCGCCGCCCGCGGCGGCCCCGAGGCAATGAATCAACATTCGTCAACGCCGGCCACGAGGCACGGAAGGCACTTCGGCCACAATGGAATCCGGCAATTCGCGCCTCATAAGGTCCTCCCGCACGGTCGACCGGCGACAACGGCAGGACAAACAGGCGCCGTTGCCCGCCGAGGGCTCCGCCGGCGCGATTATCCGGTATCGTCGCCCTGAACTCGGCTATTCTCCGGAGAGCTTCTTCGCTCGCATCGGGGCCTGGCAACCGCTCGAGCACGACCGGAGCCGAATCACGGACGAACGGCGGCCGCGCCGAGACGAGCGGGAAGCCGTGCGCACCAGCACCGACGGAAGCCGGGAAGCGGGCGTGACCAGCGGATCGCCGACGCTCCCCCGTACCAGCCGGCCGAGGTCTGCCGGGTCGCGAAGGCCCGGACCGCCGCGCCTCGGCGGCCCACGGTTATTGATTGTGCCTATCGGGGGATTGTTTTTCCTCATGCGGCGAAGCATTGCCGGGCGCCGGCGGCGGGGTGATGGTTGGTGGCCTGTCGCGTTTTCCCTTTCTACCGTGAGGAGTTTGTTGTGCGGTTGCAGGTTGCGTTGGATGTGCTGGATGTGGGTTCGGCGTTGGCGTTGGCGCGTCAGGTGGCGGGGGAGGTGGATATTTTGGAGCTGGGGACGCCGTTGGTGAAGTCGGCGGGGATTTCGGCGGTGACGGCGGTGAAGGCGGCGCATCCGGACAAGCTGGTGTTCGCGGATTTGAAGACGGCGGACGCGGGGGAGCTGGAGGCGACGCTGGCGTTCGAGGCGGGGGCGGATCTGGTGACGGTGATGGGGGCGGCGGACGACGACACGGTGCGGGGTGCGGTGGCGGCGGGTCGCAAGTACGGGAAGGAGGTGGTGGCGGACATGATTTCGGTGACCGAGGGCCGGGTGGCGCGGATCCGGGAGGTGGCGAAGCTGGGGGTGTCGTTCGTGGAGATCCACGCGGGTTTGGACGAGCAGGCGCGTCCGGGGTATTCGATCGAGGCGTTGCTGGCCGACGGGCGGGAGGCGGGGGTGGCGTTCTCGATCGCGGGCGGGGTGAAGGCCGCGACGATCGGGTTGGTGAAGGAGGCGGGCGCGGCGGTGGCGGTGGTCGGGGGCGGGATCTACAACGCGCCCGATCCCGCCGCCGCGGCCCGCGAACTCCGCCGCCTCACCGCCTGACCACACCCGCCCGATCGGAACAGAAGGGAGTCGGCGTGGAAGTCCAGAACCCCGCCGCGGGCAGCACTTACGGCTCGTTGCTGCTGCAGGCCGCCGGAGTGCTGCGGCTGCGCTACGTGGAATGCCGTCGGGACACCAGCTTGTCCCCGGAGGCGGCGGTCGAACTCGCGACCGTCTTCGAGGCGCTCGCCCAAGGCGAGCCCGCGTTCGACCAGATCGATCCGAAAGAAGCGATCGCACTGGCGAACCGGCTGATCGACGACGACCATCCGGAGCTTTCCCGCCTGTGGCCCACGACCCGGTAACCCGCCCGCGGATCATTCGCAACTCAACGAGGAGTACACGATGACGACTGCCGAAGCCACCGAAGCGCCCGCACGCACCATTCCCGAGGGCGATCCCGCCCTGATCGGCGTGCCGACCTTCATCGTCGGCGCCACCGCGCTCGGCCTGGTGCTGACCGGCTACGTCCCGGCCGGCGCCGTCGGGGCCTCGATCGCGATCATCCTGCCCGCCACCGGCCTCGGCCAGCTTGTCGCCGCGGTATGGGCCGCCGCACAGGGCCAGAGCGCCGTAGCCTCCGTGTTCGGCATCTTCGCCGGATTCTGGCTCAGCTACGCGGTGCTGGTGCTCGGCCTGACCCACAACTGGTTCGGCATCCCCGCCGACGCCGCGGTGTCCACCCAGGGGCTGTTCCTGACCGCCTGGCTGGTCATGATCGTCCTGCTGACACTGGCCAGCCTGCGCCTGCCCGCCGCGTTCACCCTTCTCTTCGCGCTGATCGACCTCGCGCTCGCACTCGTGCTGTTCGGCACCGTGAACGGCTCCGCGAGTCTCACCACGGTGGGCGGATATGTCGTCTTCGCGTTCACCGCGGTCGGGGTGTACCTCTTCCTCGGCGCGATGTCCGCGGCGACGGGCGGCCGCTCGCTGCCGCTGGGCCGGCCAGTACTGAGCTGACCCGGGACGGGGCGGCCGCCCGGCCGCCCCGTTTTCGCGTGTACCGCAAAGGAGTTGATCTGTGACCTCGCCGACCTTCGTCGTCATCGGAGCCGGACTGGCTGGGGCAAAAGGGGCGGAAGCGTTACGGGACAAGGGGTTCGACGGCCGGATAGTCCTGGTCGGAGACGAGGAGCACCTGCCCTACGAACGGCCGGCGCTGTCGAAAGACTATCTGGCGGGCAACGTCTCCCGCGACAGCCTGTACGTCCACGACGCGACCTGGTACGCCGAACAGCGCATCGAGCTGCGCCCCGGAGTCCGCGCGACCGGCATCGACCGGGCGGCGCACCAGGTGCGGCTTTCCGACGGCACCGGCCTCGACTACGCGAAACTGCTTCTGGCCACCGGTGCCAGCGCACGCACGCTCCCCGGCGCCAACGGGGTCCGCTACCTGCGCCGCCTCGAAGATTCCGATTGGCTCAAGGGTTTGTTCACGACCGCGAGCAGCCTGGTCGTGCTCGGCGCCGGCTGGATCGGGCTGGAGACCGCGGCCGCCGCCCGCCGCGCAGGGCTCGACGTGACCGTTGTGGAAGCTCTCCCCCAGCCGCTGCTGCTCGCGCTCGGCCCCGAAGTCGCCGCGGTCTTCGCCGAATCGCACCTGCGGCACGGTGTCGATCTGCACCTCGGCGTCCAGGTCGACCGGGTCGAGCGAGGCAAGCGCGTCAAGCTCGCCGACGGCACCGTCCTCGAGGCCGACGCGGTCGTCGCCGGGATCGGCGCTCAGCCCAACACCGGCATCGCGCGCGCCTGCGGGCTGCGAGCCGGCAACGGCGTGCTGGTGGACGCGAGCCTGCGCACCAGCGACCCGGACATTTTCGCCGCCGGGGACGTCGCCAACGCCTACCATCCGCACCTGGGCCGCCACGTGCGCGTCGAGCACTGGGCGAACGCGCTCAACCAGCCCGCGGTCGCCGCCGCGGGCATGCTCGGCAAGAACGACGTCTACGACGAACTGCCGTACTTCTACACCGACCAATACGACCTGGGCATGGAGTTCCTCGGCACGATCGACGGCTACGACCGCGTCGTCTTCCGCGGCGACGTGCCCGGCCTCGAGTTCATCGCCTTCTGGCTCAAGGACAACCGGGTCGTCGCCGGGATGAACGTCAACATCTGGGAAGTCACTGAGCCGGTCAAAGCGCTCATCCGCTCCCGCCGCCCGATCGACCCGGACCGCCTCGCCGACCCCGGGACACCGCTCGACCGCCTCGCGGCCCCCTGAGGACAGCGGAAGGCCGCGCCTTCACCGGCCCGGCCTTCCGCTGTCCTCAGTGCCCGCGGGCGATCCATTCCGACAAGTGCGGCGCCTCGTCGCCGATCGTGGTGGCGTCGCCGTGTCCGGTGTGCACCTTCGTGGCGGCGGGAAGTTCGAGCAGCCTGTCCCGGATCGACGAGACGATCGTCGGGAAGTCCGAAAAGGACCGTCCGGTGGCCCCCGGACCGCCGGAGAACAAGGTGTCGCCCGAGAACAACGCGCCTGCCTCGGGCAAGTACAGGCACACCGAGCCGGGCGAATGCCCCGGAGTGTGGACGACCCGCAGCTCCGTGCCCGCGACCGCGATCCGTTCTCCGTCCCGCACCGGCCAGAACTTCTCGTCCGGGTGCGTCATCTCCCACAGCTCCTGGTCGCCGGGGTGCAGCAGCACCGGCGCGTGGAGGTTCGCGGCGAGCGCCGGTGCGACGGTGACATGGTCGTTGTGCCCGTGCGTGCACACCACGGCGACGACGTTCCGGCCGTCGACCGCGTCGGTGATCGCCTTCTCGTCGTGAGCGGCGTCCACGATCACGACCTCTTCGTCGTCGCCGATCAGCCAGATGTTGTTGTCCACCTCCCAGCTTCCGCCGTCGAGCTCGAAAACCCCCGAGGTGACGACACGCTCGATGCGCGGCCCGCTCACCAAACCACCACCGAGCGCAGCACGTCGCCGGCGTGCATCGCGTGGAACGCCTTCTCGACGTCGGCGAGCCCGATGCGTTCGGAGACGAACTTCTCGAGCGGGAGCCGGCCCTGCCGGTGCAGATCGATCAGCATCGGGAAGTCCCGCTCCGGCAGGCAGTCGCCGTACCAGGACGACTTCAGCGCCCCGCCGCGGGAGAAGAAGTCGATCAGCGGCATCTCCAGCCGCAGGTCCGGCGTGGGCACGCCGACCAGCACGACCGTGCCGGCGAGGTCGCGGGCGTAGAACGCTTGCCGCCACGTCTCCGGGCGGCCGACCGCGTCGATGACGACGTCCGCGCCGAATCCGCCGGTGAGTTCCCGCACCGCCGCGACCGTGTCGGTTTCCGACGCGTTGACGACGTGCGTGGCGCCGAGGTCGCGGGCCCATTCGAGCTTCCGCTCGTCCCGGTCCACCGCGATGATCGTGGTCGCTCCCGCGAGCCGGGCCCCCGCGATCGCCGCGTCCCCGACTCCCCCGCAGCCGATCACCGCGACCGAGTCGCCGCGGCCGACCGCGCCGGTGTTCACCGCGGCGCCGAGGCCCGCCATCACGCCGCAGCCCAGCAGACCCGCCACCGCCGGGTCCGCCGACGAGTCGACCTTGGTGCACTGTCCGGCGTGCACGAGCGTCTTGTCGGCGAACGCGCCGATGCCCAGCGCGGGGGTCAGCTCGGTGCCGTCGGCGAGCGTCATCCGCTGGGCCGCGTTGAACGTGTCGAAGCAATACTGCGGGCGGCCGCGCTTGCAGGCCCGGCACTGACCGCAGACCGCGCGCCAGTTCAGGACGACGAAATCGCCCGGCCGCACGGAGTCGACCCCGGCGCCGACGCTTTCCACCGTGCCCGCCGCCTCGTGCCCGAGGAGGAACGGGAACTCGTCGTTGATCCCGCCTTCGCGATAGGTCAGGTCGGTATGGCAGACCCCGCAGGCCGCCACCGCGACGACGACCTCGCCCGGTCCCGGATCCGGGATCACGATGTCCGCCAGCTCCACCGGACTTCCCTGAGAACGGGCGACCACCCCGCGTACCTGCTGTGGCATTCTTTCTTCCTTCGTGCCGAGCGACAAGCCATGCGCCAGAGCGCATACCGCTCCGACGGTAGTGCCGCCCCGAGCCGCCGCGACCCCGTCGTCCGGCGAGGAATTCCTGGTCTTCCGGCCAGGCGCCCGGGGGGTTACCCTGAGCCGGATGCCCGCCGACTCCACCGCCGCCGACCTGCCGGGGCTGCGCGACGTCGTCGACGGCCCGCTGCACGACATCGCCGGGCGGTTCTCCCGCTACCTCGCCGAGACCTGGCCGCACCGCGCGCTCGTGATCTTCACCCGGGAGTGCACCGGCAGGCCCCGCAAAGTCGCCGGCGACCCGGAGACGACGGGCAAGATCACGATCCCCGAGCTCGAGGCGCTGAAGGCAGCCGTGCTGCCCGGCTCCGCGACGAGGACGACCGCGCAGCTCGGCGGCGCGGCGCGGCCGGTGTGGTCCGTGCACGACCCCGTCGGCACCCTGCTGGTGCTGATCCCCCGGACGGCGCGGAAGCCGGTGCCGCACCCGGTGCTGCTCGCCGAACTTTTCGGGATCGTCGCGACGTCCATCCGGCAGCAAGTCACGCAAGCGAGCCCGGATTACCTCACCGAGTCCCGTGCGGCGTCGAGCGAACGCGCGCGCACGATCGTCGAAATGGCTGCGACGCAGGAAAGAACCCTCGTCACGGTCCTGAACGCGCTGCGGTCGGCCAAGCTGGACGCCGAGGGCGCCCGAGCCGCCGCCACCGACGCCGCCTCTGCCGCACTGGTGGCCCTGCGGTCGGCCCACAAAACCGATCTCGCGCTGTCCGAAGAGCCAGTGCACACCGCCTTCGCCCGGCTGCGCCGGGAAGTACGGCAGGTTCTGCGCCACCACGACGCCGAACTGGAGTTCGTGGAGCCGCGGCCCGACACGCGTCCGCTGTACGGAGAACTCGCACCCGCCGCGCGAGCCATGACCTGCACAGCGGTCCTGGCGTTCACCGCCCAGCCGACGTTGACCCGGCTGCGCGTCGCGTGGTCCTGCGACGACTCTTCGCTGCGGCTGGACATCCGCGACCACGAGTCCGGACGCCTCGACGTCGATGCGCTGCACCTCCAGCTCGACGGACGCGCGAAGGCACTCGGCGGCGCCGTCGAGGTCGACGCGGTGTCGGGCTGGGGAAGCCGGGTATCGATCGTCCTCCCCCGCTCCCTCACGCGGGACAGCACGGAAACCACCGGCCTCTCGCGACTCAACCGCCGCGAGCTGGAAGTCCTGCGGCACCTTGCACAAGGACTGCGGAACAAGGCAATCGCCGAACGGCTCGACATCACGGAGAGCACTGTGAAGTTCCACGTGGCGAATGTCTTGAAGAAACTGGAGATCGGCTCGCGAGGGGAGGCCGCGGTTCTGGCGCTGAACGCCGGGATCGCGTGAACGCGTTCCTCGTTGCCGCAAGACCGTCAGCCATTCGTGAAAGTTCTGCGCCCCGGCCACTGCGACTAACCGCCACAGCCCTGCGCGCAGGCGGCTCCGCAAAACTATTCTCTTTTCGGTACCCGGCGGCGAATTCAGTTCAGAAACCCACGACCCGCCAGCGGATTGTCCGGAACGTGCGACACCTCCATTTCGCGGAACGGCGATAACCAGACGATCTCTCCCGCGTCGCCGGTGCGGCAATTCGGCGGTTGGCGGAGATGTCCGAAATACCAGTCCAGCTCCCGGTGCCCAATCTCGGGAGCCACCATTGCGAAGTCTTCGTCGTCGAGGCAGTTGACCCGCATGGGCACGCTGTCGAGGTAGGCGTCAATCGCGGAGTCGGCGCCGTTCTTCGCCCTCAGATGCGTTCTCGAGTCCGGGACGAGCTCCCGGATGTCATCCGAGCACCCCGACGGGCGCCTCAACAGCGGTCAGGGAATCAGTCGTGCATTGGAGCTCGTTCCTGTTTCCGCAGGTCAAACCCTGTATAAAGGGTGGCAGAGTGGGCCGGGTCGGGCTCGAACCGACGGCCAAGGGATTATGAGTCCCCTGCTCTAACCAACTGAGCTACCGGCCCCTGGGTTCGCTTCCGCAGGTCGATCCCCCCAGTTCACGTCAACTTAGCACAGGCCCCGCGCGGGCCGGGGGCGTAGGCCGATCGGGTCGAGACCGCTCGCGGGGGCCTCGGGGTCGCCTAGATTGCTGGGGGTCGGGTCCCGAGAGGAGAACCGCCATGCGCAACCTGGGACGGGTTCCGCTCGCGCTGCTCGACGCGCTCGCCGCCGGGCTCGGGCTGGGTTATCTCGCCCGGGACTATCGCGACGCGCTGGTCTCGCACGGGCCGGTGGTGTCGATCGCCGCGGTCGTCGGGATTGCGGTAATCGTGGTGGCATATCGGGGATACCGCGTGCTTCGCAGTGCGAACACGCGCCTGGAAGCGATAATCGCGGACGAGTTGTCCCGGCGTAAGCCGTCGCCTCGGCCGCGGCGATGATAGGCCGCGAGGGGAAATTACCTGCCCAGTTCGACAATGGCGGCGTACAGGCCGGGCGCGAGAGCGTCGGCTAGACCGCCGGGCGGGACTGTTTCGCGCAGAAGGTGCAGCCAGGCGAAAATCGAACCGAGCAGCATCGCGTGCACGACTGACATCTCAGGGCGCCGGGCCAGTTCGCCGCGGGCGATCGCGCGGTCGAGCACTTCGGTCAGGTAAGCCCGTTCTCGCGCCAAAAACAACTCGCCCAGCCGGGCGGTGGGTGCGTCTTCGGCGCGGAGGTCGGCGAGCAGGCCAGGCAAGGCGTTGCGTACTTGCGGTCCGTCCAAAGCGGACTGAATGTCAGCGAGAACGCCTGCTACATCGCCGCGCAAGGTGCCGGTGTCGGGTGGTGCCGCGAGGGCGTCGTCGTGCACGACCGCGGCGAAGACGAGTTCCGCCTTGGACTTCCAGCGCCGGTAGAGCGCCGCCTTGCCGACGCCGGCGCGCGCGGCGATCGCGTCGACCGTGCATCGTTGGTAGCCGACTTCCTCCAGCAGTTCGTTGACCGCGGCTTGCACCGCCGCGTCGATCCCCTGCTCCCGCGGCCGTCCGCGCCGGTTGTGCGTCATGGAGCACAGTTTACGAGACTGACAGTTCCGTATATGTTCGGGGGCATGACCTGGGACAAAACCTCCACCCGCACCCTCGCCGTCGACCCGGCCGCGCTGTGGGACGTCCTCGCCGACGTCGAGAACTGGCCGCGCTGGGACCCGGACGTCGCGCGCGTCGTCCTGCACGGGCCGATCGCGACGGGATCGACCGGATTCCTTTACCCCAGCGGCGGATTCCGCGGCGGCGTGCACGCGAAAATCGCGAAGGACTTCACCTTCACGAGCTGGCGGCCCGGCCACGAGTACACGCTCCGCCAGCCGGTTCCGCTCGGGACGATGGACCTCCGGCTGAGCGTCGCGGCCGTCCCCGGCGGGGCCGAGCTGACCCAGCGCATCGTCCTCGACACGCCGCTGCGCGCGGTCATGGTGCGGATCATCGGCGCCGACATCGTGGCGAACTTCGGCCGGAAATGCGACGCGCTGACCCGGCTCGCCGCCGCGAAAACGGGCTGACCGCCCTTGCGGTCCCGGCGGGAACCGCAAGGGCGGACCGGACTAGTTCCGGTACCGGAACAGGATCCGGCCCCGGTCGAGGTCGTACGGGCTCAGCTCCACCAAAACCCGGTCGAACGGGACGATCTTGATGAAGTTCTTCCTGATCTTGCCGCTGATGTGGGCCAGCACGTGGTGCCCGTTCGCCAGCTCGACGGTGAACCGGGCGTCGCGCAAGCACTCGACCACGGTTCCCTCGACTTCGATCCCGCCCTTACCGGCCATTGCGCATCAACTCCACCGTGCTGTTCGCCCGCCGCGCGCCGATGCCCTCGAACAGCGCCGTCGCCGCTTCGTTGGCCTCATTCACTTCGGCGGAGGCCGTCGGGATTCCCGCTCGGTGCAGGATGCCGAGCGTGTTCAGCAGCAACCCGCGTGCGATGCCGCGGCGTTGCCGATCCGCGCGGACGGCGATGAGCCCGATCCGGGGCAGGCGCGTCACCTGAACCACCCGGAGCAGACCCACGTACTCGCCGTCCTCGACAGCCACGGCGTACTTCGACGGATCCACAATCGTGTCGTCAGCCGGTCGAGGCAGTACCTCGGCCGGCATCTCCGACCAGCCCACGCTCGCCTCGACCTCGGCGCGGACGACGCGGTCGAGCTCGCGCAGCGGTCCCTCGTCGGCGGATCCGGCGGGCACGACCGTGACGCCCTGCGGCAGCACGACCGGCCCGGTGACGTGCGGATCCGTGGGCACGACGTACTCCCACTCGCGCCGCCGGACCGTCAGCCCGGCCCGTTGCCAGCCGTCCAGCAGTTCGCGGTCGGTCTCGTCGACCACGGTGTGGAGCGGGTCCGGCAGCGCGGCCAGGATCTCGCGGGCCAGCTGGTCGAAGACTGAACGATGCCAGGCGTCGACGCTGAGGAAGGCCCGTCCGTCGGGCCGGGCGGTGGCTTCGGCGCGACCGGCCAGCCTGCCGTCGTCCAACGCCTGCCAGAGTCCCGGTTCGACCCGGGTGATGCTTACCGCGGGTTCGCCCGCGGTGAAACGCACAGTGTCCATGATGGTCACCTTTCGGAGTGCCTTTGCTCAAGGCGCTCCTGGCAACCCCTACGTCAGTCGCCCGACCGTGACGACACGGGGAGCACCCACATCGAAACAGCGTTCATGGGGCTCACCTCCTGGCGTCGAGTCACGGTCGAGCGAACCATAACCGCGCGCCACGGGCCTCGTCCACCGAATTAAATTCTCCTCAGCCGATCCGCAGCACCACCTTGCCGCGACCGTGTCCGGCGACGCGGCCCATGCTCAGGGTCGCAATCGGCACAAAATTCCCTTCCCGCGCAATCGCCGCCTTCCGCCCGGCGGTGCTTACAGTGGACTTCATCAAGCGGACTTGAGGTCAAGCACGGAAAGAGCTGCCATGCCCCAGATCACGCGCGAGGTCGTCTGGCTGAAGCCGGGACAGATCGCCGAACGCGCCGGTGTGAGCGTCCCGACGCTGCACTACTACGAGAGCCGCGGGCTCATCGCGAGCAGGCGCACGAGCGGCAACCGGCGCGAGTACCGGCGCGACACGCTGCGCATGATCGCCTTCATCCGGACCGCGCAGCGCGTCGGCGTGTCGCTGGAGGAGATCAAGGACGCTCTGGCCGAACTGCCGGACCGGCGTATCCCCACCAAACGCGACTGGGCGCGCATCTCCCGCCGCTGGCACGACCGCCTCACCGAGCGGATCGAGGAGCTCACCGCGCTGCGCGACCGGTTCTCCGACTGCATCGGCTGCGGGTGCCTGTCGCTGAAATCCTGCCCGTACTCGAATCCGGACGACGTTCTCGGGCGGGGCGGGACCGGGGCGCGCCGGTTCCCTGGCTTCGGGTCGTGAGGGCCACCCGCACGGACGGAACCGGAGGGCAGCGCGGGTCGGCTTAACCGCTGAGCGCGGCCCGGAAGTAGCGTCCGGTCGCGCCGTCGTGCTCGGCGAGTCCCTTCGGCGTGCCGGTGTAGAGCACCTGGCCGCCGTTCTCGCCCGCGCCGGGCCCGAGGTCGAGCACCCAGTCCGCCGCGGCGACGACGTGCAGCGAATGCTCGACCACGACGAGCGTCCGGCCCTCGTCGACGAGCCGGTCCAGCAGCGCCACCATCCGCGTGGTGTCGCTGGGATGCAGGCCCGCGGTGGGCTCGTCGACGAGCAGATCGTCGCTGGTCGAGTCGAGCTGGCGGGCGAGCTTCAGCCGTTGCCGCTCGCCGCCGGAGAGCGTGTCGAGCGTGCGGCCGCTCGCGAGGTGCCCGAGGCCCAGTTCGCCGAGCAGCGCGGCCAGCCGGACCACGTCCGGATGCGGCACGTATCGCGCCAGCGCCGACACCGGCGTGCCCAGCACTTCGAGCACCGTCCGTCCGTCGAGCCGCGTTTCCAGTGCCTCCCCCCGGAATCCGGTCGCATTGCACTCCTCGCACGGCGTGTCGACGTCCTCCAGGAACGCCAGATCGGTCCGCCGCACGCCGGTGCCGCGGCAGGCCGGGCACCCGCCCTGCGACCGCGGGTTGAACAGCTTCGGCGACTCGCCGCTCACCTCGGCGAACGCGCGCTGCACCGGATCGGCGAGCCCGAGCCAGGTGCCGACCGTCGACCGGCTCGTCGCGACGATCTGGCTCTGGTCGACGACTGTGAACCGCGGATGCCGCTCGGCGAGTTCGCCCGCCAGCGTCGACTTCCCGGACCCCGCCACCCCGGTGATCACCGTGAGCACGCCTGTCGGTACGTCGACGTCGATGTCGCGCAGGGTGTGCCGGTTCAGCCCGCGCAACGGCAGCCAGCCGGCGGGTTCCCGCAGCGTGTCCTTGATCCGGACGCCGGTGCGCAACGCGCGCGCGGTTGTCGTGTCCGCCTTCCGCAGCTTCGCCGGCGACCCGTGGAACACCACGCGTCCGCCCGCTTCCCCGGCTCCCGGGCCGAGGTCGATCACATGGTCCGCGGCGACCATCACCGCTTCGTGGTGGTCCACCACCAGCACCGTGTTGCCGTGATCACGCAGCCGCCGCAGTACGTCGACGAGGGACGCGACGTCGGCCGGATGCAGCCCGTCGGTCGGTTCGTCCAGGACGTAGGTGAGGTCGGTGAGGCTCGATCCCAAGTGCCGCACCAGTTTCAGCCGCTGCGATTCGCCGCCGGAGAGCGTCGGCGTCGCGCGGTAGCAGTGCAGATGCCCGAGGCCGAGCGTGATCATCGATTCCAGCCGCAGCCGCAACGCCGCCACCAGCGGACGCGCCCACTCGTGGTCCAGTCCGGCGCAGAATTCCAGCAGCCCCGCCGCGTCGCGGTATCCGAGGTCCACAATGGACACCCCGTTGATCCGGCTCTCCCGCGCGGCCGGAGCGAGCCTGCTGCCGTCGCACTCCGGACACGGCCGCTGCCGGGTCACGTCGGCGAGGGCCGCCCGCACCGCCGGACCCATCTTGGCCTCGCGTTCCACGAGCAGCCGCCGGATCCGCGGTACCATCGACTGGTACTTCGCGCTGGCCGGGAAGCGCGGCAACGGATTCGGCGGCTTCTGCGTCGGACCGTGCAGCAGGAACTGCACCAGTTCCTCAGGCCATTCCCGCAACGGCAGATCGTTGTCGAAGAATCCCGAGTAGACATAGCGCTTCCAGATCCAGCTGCCGACCGCGAAACTGGGGAAGACCATCGCGCCGTCGTTGAGCGAACGGCTACGGTCGATCATCCGCTCGCCGTCGATGTCGGTGACGGTGCCGAGCCCCGCGCAAGCCGGGCACATGCCGGACGGGTCGTTGAACGAGTAGGCGGGCGAATACCCGGCGGACGGTTCGCCCAAGCGGGAGAACAACATCCGCAGCATCGTCCACACCTCGGTGGCGGTGCCGACCGTGGATCGCGAATTCGTCCCGAGCGGCCGCTGATCCACCACGACGACGGTCGTCAGGCCGCTCAGCGAACTGGCCTCGGGAGCCGGATCGTGCGGCAGTTTCGTGCGGACGAAAGCGGGCATCGTCGAGTACAACTGCCGCCGCGACTCGGCGGCCAGCGTCGCGAACGCGAGCGACGACTTGCCGGACCCGGAAACGCCGGTGACCGCGACCAGCTGGTGCTTCGGGATGTCCACGTCCACGTCGGCCAGGTTGTGAGTGCGCACACCGCGGAGGCTGATCATGTTCGACGGCATGTCTCGCAGCCTACGTCCTGGGAAGGGGTGCGGCGGGGCGGGTGGAGGCGGGGTGCTTTGTTCGGGGAAGCGCTCGGCCATGTGGAGCCGGACGTCGACAGACAGGTTCGCGCGAGGCAGGTTAGGTGATGTTCGTTCGGAGCGCGCTCGACCGGGCGAAGCGAGCTGGGCTTCCGCAGGGCGGGCTTTCGTGGGCGGGGTTCGTTCAGGGAAGCACTCGGCCATGCGGTGCGAGCCTGGACATCGCCAAACATTGTTCCGCGCGCGGGGCAGGCGATGCTCGTTGGGGAAGTGCTTATCGAGACGTGTCGGGCATTCGCCATCCGCATGGATGCGCAGTGCTCGTACGAGGAAATACCTGGCGGGCAAGAGAAGCGAGGCCTCGGGGCTGGATTATTCGGGCCGGAACATTCGGTCTGGAGTTCGCGGTCGCCGGTGGTTCCTTCGCCGGTGCGGTGGCTTTGATGTTCCTCGCGATCAGCTCGGGACAGAGCGCCGTCGCCGGTCGTGGCTCCAGGTCGAGTGGTCCGCGCAACTCCTCGACCGCGATCACTCCCCCAACCGGCATCGGCTGACGCCTGCGGGTCGCACCGCGCTTCCCCTGCGTCGGCCGTCCTGAAGTTTGGACTTGCTGGTCCATTTTTCCGAAGGCACCCTGGCCGAGCCAGGCGGGCACGGCCCGCGCGTGTTTCGGGAACGGAGCGAGGACCCCGATGTCTCTTGACCAGTATTACCTGCTCGGCCGGTCCGGATTGCGGGTCAGCAGGCTCGCGCTCGGCACGATGAACTTCGGCGTCGACGGGTTTCACGCCGCTTACGGGAAGTCCGAGGAGGAGGCGCGGCCGATCTTCCGCAAGTACGTCGAGGAGGGCGGCAACTTCGTCGACACCGCGGACTTCTACACCGCGGGCGAGAGCGAGCGGCTGCTCGGCAAGTTCATCGCCGAGACGGGGAACCGGGATCGGCTCGTGCTGACGTCGAAGTTCACCAACAGCGTCGACCCGGGCGATCCCAACGCGGGCGGGAACGGGCGCAAGCACATGATCCGGTCGGTGGAGGCGTCGCTGCGCCGGCTCGGCACCGACTATCTCGACCTGTTCCTGCTGCACACGTGGGATCGGATCACGCCGGTCGAGGAGGTGCTGCGCACGTTCGACGACCTGGTGCGGGCGGGGAAGATCCGGTACGCCGGGCTGTCGGACGTGCCTGCCTGGTACGCGAGCCGCGCGCAGACTCTCGCCGACGCGCATTCGCTGCCGCCGATGATCAGTCTGCAGCTGCCGTATTCGCTGGTCGAGCGGACGATCGAAACGGAGCACGTCCCGGCGGGTCTGGAGCTGGGCCTGGGGATCACCGCGTGGAGCCCGCTCGGCAGCGGGTTCCTGAGCGGCAAGTACCGCAGCTCGTCGAACGGCCTGAGCGGCGAGGGCCGCTTGACCGGCGAGGGCGCCGTGGCGGCCGGGACCTGGACCGCGCAGCAGTGGGAACTGCTGAAGACGCTCGAGACGGTCGCGGACGAGCTGAACGTGGCGATGGCTCAGGTCGCGATCAACTGGGTGGCGACGCAGCCCGGCATCGCGTCGGCGATCGTCGGGGCGAGCAGTGCGGAGCAACTGGACGCGACGATGCACGCGCTCGACTTCACCCTGCCCGCCGACCTGCGCGACGCCCTGGACCGCGCGAGCGAGGTGCCGCCTGCCGGGCCGTACCGGATGTTCACGCCGGACTACCAGTCGTGGCTGATCAACCCCGGCGTGAAGGTGGGCGACAAACCGGAGGGGTATCGGCCGGTGGTACGGAACTGGGCTTCGCCGAAGCAGGCGTGAACCGCGCGGGATTCCGCGCTGCAAGAAATGGTTTCCTCCGCCCTTTTCAAGATATAGCGCACCCCGGGGCTTGCCGCAAGCCCCGGGGGATGCCGCAGAATCGCTGCTCGACCATGAGAATCCGGCTGTCGGGAGCGAGTGTGGGATCGGTGTGGGCAGGATCGGGCTTTGAGACGTGCGGGGATGTCCTGCCGCCGGGAATCCGTCCGGCGCGGCTGCCGAGAGCGCATGCGCGCGACTCGGCGCGACCGCCGCCGTCCGGTCGGTTTCGGCTGGCTGATTGTGCTCGGCCGAACCGTTCGCCGTCGCCGAATCGGGCCGGTGCCGGGAACGGGGCCCTTGCTTTGCCGCCGCTGCAACGCCTGGGGCACGAAGGCGCGCGGAATTGGGTGCGCGCTCGCGCCTGGGTGCCCTCTACGGCACAGCTCGGGGATTCGGCTCAGCCTTCGACGCTCAACCTGCCGCCCTGTGACCGCCGCGTGCGAGGGCGCTCAGGGATGCCAACTGGCCACACGTGCGGCTGGAGCGCACGCCTCGGGCAGCGTCGTCGCGCCGAGCGAGACCGTCACCCACAGGTGGAATCGCCGCCTGGGCGAGGTCGTCGCGCCGGGCCGAATGGCCGCGGCAGGAGAACGCACGTCTTCGCGCTGAGCGAAGCCGTCACCGCAGGTGGAAACCGGCCCCTGGGCAAGGTCGCCACGCCGGGTCGACGTGCCGCGTCAAGCGAACGCGCGTCGTCGCGCCGAGCAAAGCCGTCACCGCAGGTGGAAACCGGCCCCTGGGCAAGGTCGCCACGCCGGGTCGACGTGCCGCGTCAAGCGAACGCGCGTCGTCGCGCCGAGCAAAGCCGTCACCGCAGGTGGAAACCGGCCCCTGGGCAAGGTCGCCACGCCGGGTCGACGTGCCGCGTCAAGCGAACGCGCGTCGTCGCGCCGAGCAAAGCCGTCACCGCAGGTGGAAACCGGCCCCTGGGCAAGGTCGCCACGCCGGAACCGAATGGCCGCGTCAGGCAAAGGCGCGGGTCGTTCGCGCGGATCGGGCTTCGAGCCGGGTCTAATCCCCGGGCTGCGGACCGAGGCCCCGGCTCTGGCTGGTGCGCCCGGCCCATCCGGCGAACCTGGCCGCCGAACTCGGATCGGGCAGCGCGGCTCCGCCAGCACAGGCCTACCGCCACGAGGCCGCTCACCCGCCAGCACAAGCCCGCCAGCACAAGCCCGCCAGCACAAGCCCGCCAGCACAAGCCCGCCAGCACAAGCCCGCCAGCACAAGCCCGCCAGCACAGACCCACCGATCCGACCCGCTCCACCCAGCCCGGACCGCTCAACTCACCACGCGAGAAAACCGCGGCACAACGCCAGTCCGCCTGCCCACTTGACAGAAGGTGGACAATAAAAAATCGACGCGTCTTCACCAAGCAATCAGAAGTTCACGCCGAATGTAGATTCAGAATAACAGCAGCGAGGGGCACTTGTCAACTCAGGGGTACGAAGAAGAACTGCGGTCCGAACAGGACTACGTCGCCGGGCTGTACCGGCGGCTCGACGGGGAGCGCAGGAGGGCCAAGGAGCGTTACACCGCTGCCCTCAAACGAAACGACGAGGCGCCGGGCGAGCGGGACGTCGAGGTGCGCGCGCTCACTCGCGAAACGCGGCGGCTTTCGGTTGCCGACTCCGGGTTGTGTTTCGGGCGGCTTGACACCGTCGAAGGCGACCATTCTTACATCGGCCGGATCGGGCTTTTCGACGAGGACGACGAGTACAAACCCGTTCTTCTCGACTGGCGCGCGCCGGCGTCGAGCGCGTTTTACACCGCTACCGCCGCGACGCCCGAGGGCATGCGGCGACGGCGGCAATTCCACACGCGCGGGCGGCAGATCGCCTCGTTCACCGACGAGGTCTTCGGCGCGCCCGGCAGCGGCGAGGAGAACGACGCCCTGCTCGCGGCGGTCAACGCGCCCCGAGGGGAGGGCATGCGGGACATCGTCGCGACGATCCAGGCCGAGCAGGACCGCATCATCCGGCTCGACCATCCCGGCGTCCTGGTCATCGAGGGAGGGCCGGGAACCGGGAAAACCGTCGTGGCGCTCCACCGCGTCGCGTATCTGCTGTACACGCAGCGCGAGCGGATGGAGCGCCACGGTGTCCTCGTCCTCGGGCCGAATCCCTCGTTCCTGAACCACATCGGGCGCGTGCTGCCGTCGCTCGGCGAGTCCGACGTGGTGTTCACCACCCCAGGCAGTCTCCTCCCGGGGCTGCACGCGCACGCCGAGGACAAGCCGGAGGTCGCGCGGTTCAAGGGGTCTCTGCGGATGCTCGACGTCCTGCGCGCGGCGGTCGCGGACCGGCAGGAGCTGCCCGCCGAACCCGTGCTGATCGAGCTCCGCGACACCACCGTCCGGATCGACGCGGCGACCGCC
Source organism: Amycolatopsis sp. CFH S0740 (assembly GCF_004522315.1). Classification (NCBI taxonomy): domain Bacteria; kingdom Bacillati; phylum Actinomycetota; class Actinomycetes; order Pseudonocardiales; family Pseudonocardiaceae; genus Amycolatopsis; species Amycolatopsis sp. CFH S0740. Next base: position 37,459 of record NZ_SDLS01000037.1, read on the forward strand.
GAGTGGGCTCGCGACGAGGCGCGGCAGAGCGGGCGGCCGCACAACGAGGCGCGGGCGGTGTTCGTCGAGATCGTCACGTACGTGCTCACCGAACGCGCCATGTCGCGCATCGGGCGCGGTTGGCTCACCCGCGACGACAAGGAGGAATGGGAGGACCTCCGTTCCACGCTCGTCAACGAACTCCTCGCCGACCCCGCGTTCGTCAAGGCGATCGACCGCCTCTGGCCGATTCTGACCCCGGAAAGCCTGCTGACCACGCTCTACTCCTCCCTCGCCCGGCTCAAGGCGGCCGGTGCCGACCCGGCGCTGCTGCGCGAGCCGGGCGAGCCCTGGACGGTGTCGGACGTCCCGCTCCTGGACGAGCTGATCGACCTCCTCGGCAAGGCTCCGGACCGCGCGAAACGGCAGGAGGACGCCGCCGAGCGCGAGGCGGAGGCCGAGTACGCGGCCGGCGTGCTGGACATCATGCGGCTCGACCGCGAGGAGATGGACGAGGACATCGGCCTGTCCGCGGAGCACCTGCTCTACGACACCGATCTGGCCGAGCGGTTCGTCGAGCACGACACCCGCGACCTCGCCGAACGCGCCGCGGCGGACCGGGACTGGACCTACCGGCACGTCGTGGTCGACGAGGCGCAGGAACTGTCCGAAATGGACTGGCGGGCGCTGATGCGGCGGTGCCCGAGCCGGTCGTTCACCGTGGTCGGCGACCCGGCGCAGAGGCGGTCGGCGGCGGGTGCGCTCGACTGGGGCACGATGCTGGATCCGTACGTCCCGGGCCGCTGGGCCTACCGTTCGCTCACCGTCAATTACCGCACCCCGGCGGAAATCATGGCCGTCGCGGCGGCGGTGCTGGCCGAGTTCGCGCCGGGGGCCGAGCCGCCGGAATCGGTGCGCGCGTGCGGGGTCCGGCCGTGGTCGCGGAAGGTCTCCGACGACGAGTTGCCCGCCGCGGTCGAGGAATTCGTCCGTGCCGAGGCGGGCCGGGAAGGGACGAGCGTCGTGATCGGGCCGCCGGACGTGCCGGGCGCGGTGGCGGCGTCGGAGACGAAGGGGCTGGAGTACGACGCTGTGCTGCTCGTGGACCCGGACCGGATTCTCGAGGACGGACCGCGCGGCGCGGCTGAGCTGTACGTCGCGCTGACCCGGGCGACCCAGCGGCTCGGCGTGCTGCACCGCGGCGCGCTGCCGTCGGTGCTGAACGGACTGGAGGAACGGGGCTAACCGGTCAGGGGCGCAGTTCGGGCGCGAGGACGCTGCTGCGCTTCAACGCCTTCAGCACCACCCCGGTGTGCACCGAATCCGCCTGCCGGGACCAGCCGGAACTGCCGACGAACTCGTGCAACGCGGCGATGTCGGGCAAGGTGACGTCAGCGAGCAGCTGATACTCGCCCGTCATCGCCGCCGCGTAGCGCACGTACGGCGAGCCCAGCAGGGCGCGGCCGATGCCGTCGACGTCGTGCGGGCGGCAGCGGATCCACAGCAGCGCCTCGACCGGCAGCCCGAGCACGGCCGGTTCCACCACCGCCCGGATGAACACCTTTTCCTCCCGCCGCAACGCTTCCAGCCGGCGGCGGACGGTCGATTCCGAGATCCCGGCGGCACGGGCGAGTTCCTCGTGCGTGCGCCGGCCGTCCTCGCGCAACGCGCGCACGATGGCGCGTTCGTCGCTGCTGAAGTCGACGCCGTCCGGCTGCCGGGGCTGCGGAGTCGGCTGCGGCAGCGACGAGATCGCCTCCGTCTCGGCCGGGCTCAGCAGGCCGGGCTGCCATTCGTGGATGGTGCGGTAGTACCGCGTGACGGTATCGGCCGTCAGATCGAGCAGGCCGGGGATTGCCGCCATCTCGTCGAACATGAAGGTCGGCAGCCGGTTGCGGTCGCAGAAGACCTCGGCGACGAGTTCGCCCTGTCCGGTGATCAGGTAGCAGAAGCTCGTCTCCGGCCGTCCCGCGAGCGCGGTGCCCGCGGGACGGCCGAGCCCGGCCCGGCAGCGACCGCGCACCAGCAGCGGCACGCCGTGCGGCGAAACGGCGACAACCGTCACGACGCCGGTGCGCAGCAGGTGCGTCCCGCGCCGGGCCACCGTGCGCTCCGGCGCGTCCAGCACCTCGGCGATCCGCCGCCAGGACGCGCGGCCGTCGACTTGCAGCGCGCCGGCGATCCGGCGGTCGAGCGGGTCCAGCCGTGCGGTCATCAGCCAATACTGTGGCTGATTCCGTCATTTGTCGAGCAGGTCTTGTCCGACCCCAGCACCACGCGCGAAGCTGACGTCGCGAACGGACACCGGGGTCAGGAAGGAAACCAGTGAGCGCTGAGGAGATCTGCTACTTGCCCGCCCGCGAACTGGCCCGGCGGCTGCGCGTCCGCGAGCTGTCCGCCCGCGAGGTGCTGCAGGCCCATCTCGACCGGATCGAGCAGGTCAACCCGCAGATCAACGCGATCGTCACGCTCACCGCCGAGCGCGCGCTGAGCGAGGCCGCGGCCGCCGACGAACGTCTCGCACGCGGCGAGGAGGTCGGTCCGCTGCACGGGATTCCGGTGGCGCACAAGGACACGCACGACGTCGCCGGGGTCCGCACCACCTACGGATCCCCCATTTTCGCCGACCACGTCCCCGACAGCGACACGCTCGTCGTCGAGCGGATCCGGAACGCGGGCGCGATCACGCTCGGCAAGACGAACGCGCCGGAGTTCGGGGCCGGTTCGCACACGATGAACCCGGTTTTCGGGGCCACGCGCAACCCGTACCGGCGCGACCTGTCCGCGGGCGGCAGCAGCGGCGGGGCGGCGGCCGCACTGGCCGCCGGTCTGCACCCGCTCGCCGAGGGCAGCGACATGGGCGGTTCGCTGCGCAATCCGGCGTCGTTCTGCAACGTCGTCGGCCTGCGCCCGTCGCCCGGCCGGGTGCCGACCTGGCCCGCGACGCTGCCCTGGGAGGCGCTGGGCGTGCAGGGGCCGATGGGCCGGACGGTCGCCGACGTCGCGCTGCTGTTGTCGGTCATCGCCGGGTACGACGAGCGCAACCCGATCGCGCTCGACCAGCCCGCCGCACCGTTCGCCGGGTCGCTCGACGCCGACCTCGCCGGACTGCGCGTGGCGTGGTCGCCGGACCTCGGCGGGCTGCCGGTCGACCCGGCGGTCACCGCCGTGCTGGAACCGGCGGTGCAGGTGTTCGCCGAACTCGGCTGCCGCGTCGAACCGGCCTGCCCGGACCTCGCCGCGGCCGACGACGTGTTCCGCACCCTGCGCGGCTGGCTCTTCCACACCGGGTTCGCCGGTCTGCTCGAAGAGCATCCGGACAAGATGAAGCAGACACTCGCCGACAACATCGCTTTCGGCGCAACGCTTTCCGGTGCCGACATCGCCCGCGCGCAGACGCGGCAGCTGCAGCTCATCACCGGGATGCGCGAGTTCTTCACGCAGTACGATCTGCTGCTCGCGCCGGTGAGCCAGGTGCCGCCGTTCCCGGTGGAGTGGGAGTACCCGGAAGTCGTTGCCGGGCAACCGATGCACGACTATCTGGAGTGGATGCGCTCGGCGTACTCGATCTCGGCGACCGGGTGCCCGGCGCTGTCGGTGCCCGCGGGGTTCACCGAGGACGGACGTCCGGTGGGGCTGCAGATCATCGCGCCGCTGCGGGGCGAGCTAGGGCTGTTGCGGGCCGCGCACGCTTTCGAGCAGGCGACCGGGCACGGGAAGCGGCGGCCCGTCTTCTGAGCCGCGAGCCACGGTCCGTGAAGGACTCCTTCCGGGAATCAGATTCCCTCAAGGAGTCCTTCACGGACCGCAGGCAGCGCTTCCCGTTCGCCGCCTGCGCGGAACTCGGTCGCGAATACTGCCGCGCCGAGGACCTCGCTCGCGCGGGCGGTGATCCGGTCGACGTCAGTGCGCTCCGCGGCAGGCAGCGGTGCGCCGATCCCAGCGCGGGAAGCTGCGGCCGCGCCCAGCAAACGTGCGGCTTCGCGGGCTGCTCCGGCCAGTGCGTGCGCGCCCGCCAACCCCTCCAGCGCCAACGCGATCGCTCGCGGATCGCCGGTCTGGTGCGCGATTTCGTACCCTTCCTGCTGCCGCAACAATGCCGTCTCCGCGTCTCCGCGCAATTCGGCGACGAAACCGAGTTCCGCGAGAATCAACGTGTTCCCCGGCTCGAAATCGACCTGCTTGTTCCACTCGAGCAGCGTCCGCAAATGCTGTTCAGCGAGATCGAGGTCGCCCTCGCGCCGGGCGCCGAGGGCCAGTCCGGTCAGCGCATACATCTCCCCCGGCGTGAAGCCGTGCTCCGCGGCGACCGCGCGAGCCCGGTCATGCAGTTCGCGAGCGGCGACGTAGTCCTTGCGCAGCAGCGCAATCCGGCCTAGCCACGACAGCTGGTACGACGCTTCCGGCCACAAGCCCAGTTCCTCGGCGATCTGCAATCCTTCGATGTGGACCGCTTCAGCGCGCGCGTAATTCCCGGCAAGGGAACTGAGTGCACCGTGTGCGAAGTTCGCCTGCAGCTGACCCCATTTGTCGCCGATTTCGGCGAACAACTCCGCGCAGCGATCGGCGTAACGCCACGCTCCCGCGATATCGCCTCTCGACAGGGCCTGGCTCGCGTGGTCGCCGCTGGCCGCCGCGATCCCCCACCGGTCGCCGGTCGCTTCGAAGGCGGCGAGTGCCTCCAGGGTCAGCGGTTCCGCGCCGGGCAGATCGGCCACTGTGGACAGTGCGTAGCCGATGAACCACTTGGCCCGAGGGCTCGTCGGCAGATCGGCCACGGGACGCCAGTCCGGCCGGTCGCCAGCGAGGATGCCGAGTGCGGTGAGCGTCGCCTGTGCTTCCACGCGCAGGTCCTCGTCGCCGCCGGGCAAACCGAGGGCGGCGCGCAGGGAGCGCATCGCCTCGGCCATCCGGCCGCGCAGGAATCGGTACCACGCCAGCCGGTTCGCCAAGCGCAACGCGTCGTCGGCGCTCCCCCAACCGGCCAGATTCTCCGCTGCGGCACGGAGATTCGGCAGGTCCACGTCGAGGCGCTGCAGCCAGCGCCGTTGGTCGCGGGCGCGGAGACCGGCGTCCGCGGCACCGGCGAGCTCGACGTAATACTCCGCGTGCCGACGCCGCGTCTTCTCGACCTCGCCAGCGTCCCGCAGCCGTTCCAGGCCGTACACTGCCACCGACTCAAGCAGCCGGTACCGCGCGTTCGCGGGCACGACCAGCGAGCGGTCGACAAGCTTCGCCAGCAGACCCAGCACCTCGCCTTCTTCGACGCCGTCGCCCGCGCAGACCGCCTCGGCCGCGTCCAGCGAGCAATCCTCGGTGTGCACCGACAACCGTTGCAGCACAAGGCGTTCCGGCTCGCTCAGGAGTTCCCAGCTCCAGTCGATCATCGCGCGCAGAGTCTGCTGCCGGGCAGGCACACCCCGGCGAGTGGTGTCCAGCAGACGGAACCGATCGTCCAGGCGGCGCAACAACTCCGGCACGCCCAACGCGCGCACACGGGTCGCGGCGAGTTCGAGCGCCAGCGGCAATCCGTCCAGTTTCTGGCAAATCTCGGCGACCGCCTCCGCGTCGGCACTGTCCACAGTGTACCCAGTGTCAGCGACCCGTGCCGTGAACAGCCGCGCGGCGCTGTCGTGATCCAGCGGCGGCACCGGGAACTGCGTTTCCCCGGCGAGCCCGAGCGGTTCCCGGCTGGTGGCGAGGATCCGCAGTCCGGGCGCGGCCGCCAGCAGCCGTGCGGCGGTCGCGGCGACCGGCTCGATCAGCTGTTCGCAGTTGTCCAGGACGATCAGGGTTTCCTTGCCGCGCAAGGACTCGGCCAGTCGCTGCACCGGATCCGCCTGCGCTGGCGTCGCCGCGTCCCGGATGCCCAGCGTCGCCGCGATCGCCTCCACCACCCACTCGATCGGCGGGCACTGGCTCAGCGCGCATTCGTGCCGGTCCATGCCGGTCAGCTCCACAAGCCACGCGCCCGCGGCGAAGTCGCCGCCGAGCCGGTGCGCGGTCTCCAGCGCGAGCCGGGTCTTGCCGACGCCGCCGGGTCCAGTGAGCGTCACCAACCGGGATTCGCGAACGAGCGTGCTGACCGCCTTGGTCGCGGCGGTCCGGCCGACCAGTTCGGTAAGCGGCACCGGAAGCTGCGAGACGACGGCAGTCAGAGACGGGTCCTGCGCCAGGATCGACCGGTGCAGCGCGGTCAGTTCGGGGCCGGGATCGAGGCCCAGCTCGTCCGCGAGACGGCGGCGGAGTTCGTCGTAGGAAGCCAGCGACTCGCTCTGCCGACCCGCCGCATACAGCGCGCGCATCTGGAGAGCGCGCAGCCTTTCCCGCAACGGATGCTGCCGGACGAGGTCGGCGAGCTCCGCGGTCAGCGTGGCATGTTCGCCAAGTGCGAGCCGCGCGTCGGCGAGGTTTTCTTGCGCGACAAGGCGATCCTCTTCCAGCCGCTGAATCACTGGCTGCGCGAAGGCTTCGTCGGCGAACTCGGTGAGCGTCGGGCCTCGCCACAATGCCAGCGCTTCGGTGAGCAAATCGGCCTTCGCCCGCGGGTCTTCCGCCGTGCTCGCCGCGGCGGTCAACGCACGGAAGCGTCCGACGTCCACCGCTTCCAGTTCGGTCCGCAGGACGTAACCGGGGGCCTGGAACACCAGCGCGCTGCCGGACCCAGGTTCGGCGCGTTCGAGCGCACGGCGCAGCTGCGAGACCTTCGTCTGCAGGGTGTTGACCGGGTTGCCGGGCAGCTGGTCGCCCCACAGGTCGTCGGCCAGCCGGTCCGCCGACACCGGAGCGCCCTCGTGCACGAGCAGGACCGCGAGCAGGGTCCGGACCTTGGCCTCGGGCACCCGCACCGGCTGGCCGTCGTCGCTGCTCACGGCCAAGGGCCCCAGGATGCCGAATCGCACGGATCCACCGTAACCGCATCCGTGCGCGGACCCCCAGCGAACCGTGCGCGGGCCTCGGCACCGTGGTCGGCAGATCAACGAACTGGAGGGACGACATGTCCGGGAATGCGACCTCAATGACCGTGCTGGGGCTCGGTGCGATGGGCAGCGCGCTGGCCGGTGCGCTGCTTGAAGCGGGACGGCCGGTGACGGTGTGGAACCGCTCTGCGGACAAGACGAAGCCGCTGGTGGAGCGGGGTGCGGTTGCGGCGGGGTCGGCCGCCGAGGCGGTCGCGGCGAGCGAGCTGGTGATCGTCTGCCTGCTGGACGACGCGTCGGTGCGCGAGGTGCTCAAGACGGCCTCGCTGACGGGCCGGACGGTGGTGAACCTGACCAACGGCACCCCTCGCCAGGCTCGTGAGCTGGCCAAATGGGTAACGGAGCAGGGCGGGGCGTTCCTCGACGGCGGCATCATGGCGGTTCCGCCGATGATCGGGCGGCCGGGCGCGTTCGTGTTCTACAGCGGGCCCCAGGACGTGTTCGACACGCACCGCGCGGCGTTCGACGCGTTCGGCGGCAGCAACTACGTCGGCGAGGACCCGGGGCTGGCGGCGTTGCACGACCTCGCGCTGCTGTCGGGGATGTATGGCCAGTTCACCGGCGTCTTGCAGGCCTACGCGCTGATCCGCAGCGAAGGGCTTTCGGCGGTCGAATTCGCGCCGTTGCTGAGCGGATGGCTGACCGCGATGGGCAGCTTCGTCCAGCAGGCCGCGGTGGAGGTAGACAGCGGCGACTACACCCAGAACGTCGTCTCGAACCTGGGGATGCAGGCCGCCGCGTTCGAAAACCTGCCCATCGCGGCCGCTGACCAGGGTGTCAGCTCCGAACTGCTCGCGCCGCTGCACCAGCTGCTCCTGCGCCGGGCCGCTGACGGCCACGGTGCGGAAAACCTGACCAGCGTCATCGAACTGCTGAAGAAGTAAGGAGAACTCGGGTGAGTGTGACAGTGATCGGCCTCGGCCCGATGGGGCAGGCCATGGTGCGGTCCTATCTGGCGGCGGGCCACGAGGTGACGGTGTGGAACCGCACCGCGAGCCGCGCCGACGACGTGGTGGCCGCTGGCGCGAAGCGCGCGGGAACCGTTGCCGAGGCGCTCGCCGCGAACGAATTGGTAATCCTCAGTCTCACTGATTATCAGGCGATGTACGACATTCTCGCGCCGACCGAGGACGCGCTGCGCAGGAAAATCGTGGTGAACCTCAGCTCGGACACGCCGGAACGCACCCGGGTGGCCGCGGAATGGCTGGCCGCACGCGGCGCGGAGATGATCGCGGGCGGGATCATGGTGCCCGCGCAGGTCGTCGGCACCGAGAGTGCGTTCGTGTTCTACAGCGGCGCGCAGCCGACGTTCGAGCGGATCGAACCGGCCCTGCGCGTCATCGGACGGCCGGACTACCGGGGCGCCGATCCGGGTCTGGCGCAACTGTATTACCAGTCGTTGCTGGATCTTTTCCTCACGACGCTGTCGGCGTTCCTGCACTCCGCCGCGCTCGTCGGCACCGCCGGGGTGTCCGCCGCGACGCTGGTGCCGTACGCGAACGAGCTGCTGACGCTGGTGCAGACGTCGCTGGACGAGGCGGCGAAGAACGTCGACAGCGGCAGCCACCCCAGCGACGAGGCGAACGCCAAGATGATGGGCGCGACGGCCGACCACATCCTCGCCGCGAGCCGGGACGCGGGCATCGACGTGGCCCTGCCCGCCGCGGTCAAGGAGCACTACGACCGCGCGGTCGCCGCCGGGCACGGCCGGGACAGCTGGACCAGTCTGTTCGAGGTGATCCGCGGCTGAGCGCCCGCGGTCTGGGAAGCGGGCGGATCCGCGCCGGTCGGCGGACAGCGCTTCCCGGACCGCGGCCCGGGGACGCATCCTGGACGCAGAGCCGCGCTGGGGAGGCGCGCCCGGGTCGAACCCGGGAGGACCAGCTGACCGGCCTGGTGGGGCGGACGCGGGCGCGGCTGCTGTGCGCATTGGCGGCGGAGTCCTCTACTGCGGCGTTGGCCGCGCGGCTGGGAGTTTCCCCGGCTGCGGTGCAACATACGAAGACGTTGCGGACGGCGGGGTTGATCACGACTACCCGGGCGGGGGTGGGAGTGCATCATTCGCTCACGCCGTTGGGGAGGGCGTTTCTCGAGCCGCGGCAACCCCGGCGGGCCCAAGGGATTCTCCTGGTCGTAACAGGGAATGCGCCGATGTCGATCACACCCTCGGCCGGGCTGGGGTCCCGGCCCGGAACGGGGTGGACGGTGTTCTCTGGTCTCGACGAGATCGACTGGGCGGGAATGAAGCACGCGTACGGACCGGCGACCGATGTCCCGGACCTGCTCCGGGGTCTGGTTTCGCCCGACCCGGTGGTGCGGGAGCGGGCGCTGGACGGCATGGAGGGCGCGGTCCACCACCAGCTCGACGTGTACGACTGCACGGTGGCGGCGCTGCCCTTCCTGCTGGAAGCGGCGGCGACGCCGGGGTTGCCCGGCCGCGCCGGGATCCTCGGGCTGGTCGCCAGCATCGGCGGCGTGGGGTGGGAAGTGCCGGGCACCGGCCCCGCGGCGGAGGCGGCCCGGACGCTCGCGGCAGCGGGTCCGGGTCTGCTGAGCTTGCTCGAGGACCCCGATCGCGAGGTGCGCCGGGCGGTCGCCGGGGCGCTGCCCGGCTGCCGCGACGATCTGGCCCGGGTGACCTCCGCGGTACTGGCCCGGCTGCCGGTCGAGTCCGACGCCGAGGTTCAGGTGGCGCTCGTCGAGGCGGCGGGCATGCTGGGCACGGGCGGGGAGATCAGTGCCGCGTTGGATTCGATGGCCGTCGGCGCGCAGTCAGCCCGGGTTCGGGTCGCTGCGCTGACCGAACGCGTCCGCATCGGGCCCGCGCAAGTGCCAGCGGGGGTCGTCACCGCACTCACCACGGCGGTGGAGGCTGCCTATGCCGAGGAACCGCCGCCGCCGCGACCGGATCCGGCCAGCACCGAAACCTTGCGCGGCATGCTTCATCAGCATGGGCTGAGCGACGGAATCAGCGAGCCGGCGCCGCATCTCGACCGCCTCGTCACGGACGTCAGCTGGGCGTTCGGCGACCGGGTTGCCGCGCGCTCCGCATTCATCGCGGCGCAGTTGCGCGCCGCGGACTGGGCGCAGCGCTACCACGCTGTCTTTGCCGCCCAGACGCTGCTGTTCGGCTGGCGAGGCGACCACAGCGAACTGGTCTCCCTGATCGGCGACCAGCTGGGCGACTCGCCGCCGAGGCTGCGCATGCGAGCCGTCACCACGTTGTCGATCATCGGCGAACTCGCCGCTCCGGCCGCGGACGCGCTCGTGGCCTGCATCGAATCGGCTCCCCGCACCGGCGAATACACCCCAGCCGGTTCCCTGGCATGGACAGTGCCGAATCCGTACGACGGCGGCGGCGACGTCAGCCCGGCAATCCGTGCGCTGTGCCACAGCGGCGACAGCCGAGCTTTGCCGGTGCTGCGGTGGCTGCTCGAACAGGATGCGCTGCCGAATTACCTCAATGCGCATATCGACGGTCTGGGGCCGCTGGCCGCGGAACTGGTTCCGCTGATCCGGCAGCGCCTGCGAGATCTCGGTGCCGACGACAATCGAGGCAGGGAGAACTTGTGCCGCTCTTTGGCCGAGATCGGCCCCGCCGCGGCCGACGCAGCACCGGAGGTCCTGGCCGCATTGGAATCCAATCCGGCACAGGCAGCCTACATCCTGACCAGGATCGGCGCCGGTGCCGAGGCCGTTCCGCTGCTGCGACCGCTGCTCAAGGACCTGGATCACGGAACCGCGGCCAGAGCCGCGACGGCGCTGTGGCAACTGGACAAGGACACGGAGACCGCACTGCCGGTCATCGTTCGGGCGCTGCGCGAGGGCGACAACTCCACCGCCACCTCGGTCTCGGCAGTCGTGCGGAATCTGGGCCCGGCCGCCGCAGCCGCGATTTCTGCGCTGCGCGCCCTGCTCGATCGTGCCGACGAATACGGGTGGCTGCACCAAAACGCCGCGACCGCGTTGTGGCGGATCACCGGCGATCCCGAGCCCGCGGTCTCCGTCCTGCAGTCGGTCTGGACGCGAAGCCGTCGCTGCTGGCCCGCTGTCGCCCGAGACCTCGTCGAATTCGGGTCCGCGGCTGCCCCCGCCGCGCCGTTGCTGCGAGAGGCGCTCGCGTCGCCGCGCCGCTACCTCGTCGAACGGGTCGCCAAATCCGATGACGGCTTGGCCAACGACATCGACATCGTTGGTGACGAAGCCTTTCAGCGCGATGCCCGCACGGTGCTCGCCTCGGTCGACGTCATTCGTCGAGAAGACGATCACCCTGATGGGAACCGTAAAACTCGGCTTGGCGGCGCATGAGTTCGCGCATCGGAGTTCCTCTCGGCGTTCCGTAGACAGTGCCCGGGAAATCCAAGGTGCGCTGCAGTTCCCAGAGTTCGTCGTGCCGGTCCGGGGAGAACAGTTCGGCCGGGTTGCCAGCGGCGATCCAGCCGATGGGAAGCACCGTGCCGGGTTCGAGGCGGGAGTTGACGTGCAGCACGCTGTTGATCCGGAGCTCGGACCCGGCGCCGGCGACTGCACCAGGGAACAGCGAGGCACCGGTCGCGACGAACACCTCGTCCTCGATCACGGCTCCGTTGACGTGGGCGTGCGGCCCGACCAGCACCGCGTCCCCTAGCTTCGCGGGCTGTGCGGACCGGCCGCGGACCAGGGCGTTTTCCATGACCACTACGTCCGAACCGGTGCGGACCTCGCCGTCTTCCGCGGTCAGCACCGCGCCGTGCAGGATTCGGGCTCGTTCGCCGAGGACGACTGCGCCGCACAGCACCGCGGTCGGGGCGACGTACGCCGACTCCGGGACCACCGGGCGTTGTCCTCGATGTTCGATCAGCATCGGTCCACGCTAACCCGCCGTCCGTTTGGCCGTCGCCCTGCCGGGATATCCGGTTCCGGACGCTGGCAGGAGGAAGCCATGACGGAACCGTTCGCGGTCGGCGCCGGGACGTCGTCGGCCGAGGGTGAGTTGACGGTGCCCGCCGATGCTGCCGGGGTGGTGGTTTTCGCGCACGGCTCGGGCAGTTCGCGGCACAGCCCGCGCAACCAGGCGGTCGCCCGGACCTTGCAGGACCACCGCTACGCGACGCTGCTGTTCGACCTGCTCAGCCAGGAGGAGCACGACCGGCAGCGGTTCGACATCGGGCTGCTGCGGGACCGGTTGCTGCGCGCGCTGGACGAGCTCGGCCGGCATCCCGCTGCGGGCGGGTTGCCGGTGGGGCTGTTCGGAGCCAGCACGGGGGCCGCCGCGGCGTTGAGCGCGGCGGCGAGCCGGCCGGACGTCGTGCGGGCGGTGGTTTCCCGCGGCGGCAGGCCGGATCTGGCCGAGGACGTCTTGGCGGAGGTGCGTTGCCCGGTGCTGCTGATCGTCGGGGGCAACGACGACACCGTGCGCAGGCTGAACAAGGCGGCTGCGGCTCAGTTGCCGGGCGACCGGGAGCTCGTGGTGGTGCCGGGGGCGGGGCACCTGTTCGAGGAGCCCGGCGCGTTGGAGCAGGTCGCCGACGCAGCCGCCGCGTGGTTCGACCGGCATCTTCCGGACGGCGGCGACCACGCCTTCGCCCTGTGACGCCGTTGCTCAGGGCAGTCCCGGCAGGAGCTTGTCGAGCGTGATCGGCAGGTCCCGCACCCGAACCCCCGTCGCGTGATGGACCGCATTGGCGATCGCCGCCGCGGTCCCGACGATGCCGATTTCGCCGATTCCCTTGCTACCCATGGGGTTGAGGTGCGGATCGGTTTCGTCGAGCCAGTCCGCGCGCAGGTCTTCGACGTCCGCGTTGGTCGCGATGTGGTACTCGGCGAGGTCGTGGTTGACGACATGCCCGAACCGCGGGTCGAGGACGCTGTTTTCGTGCAGCGCCATCGACAGGCCCATGACCATGCCGCCAAGCAGCTGCGAGCGCGCGGTGACCGGGTTGACGATCCGGCCGACCGCGAAGGTGCCGTGCAGCCGCGACACCCGGACTTCGCCCGTGTCGGCGTCGACGCGCGCCTCGGCGAACTGTGCTCCGAACCCGTACGTCGAGTATTTCTTGTCGTCCGGGTTTTTCGGGGTGTCGGCCTGTGCCTCGTCACCGTCACCGGGGTCCGAGCCGTATTTGTCGCGGAACGCCTCCGCGGCCGCGACCACTGCGGAACCCCACGACGCGGTTCCGGTCGAACCACCGGCCACCGTGGCTTTGGGGAGATCGGTGTCGCCGATCCGGACGTCGACGGAATCGACTGGCACGTCCAGTGCGTCCGCCGCGATCTGCGGCAGGATCGTCCACGCGCCCGTCCCGAGGTCGGCCGCGCCGATTTCGACGGCGTAGCGGTTCTTCTCGTACCGGATCGTCGCGCTCGATCCGGGCATCCGCTTCGCGGGGTACACCGAGGCCGCGACGCCGCTGCCGATCAGCCATCGCCCGTCTCGGCGACCACGCGTCCGGGAGTCCCAGCCGAAGCGTTCGGCTCCGGTGCGCAGGCATTCGACCAGGTGCCGGCTCGAGAAGGGGAGGCCGGTTTCGGGATCCTTCTCCGGTTCGTTGCGCACCCGCAGTTCGATCGGGTCGACGCCGAGCGCTTCGGCGAGTTCGTCCATCGCCACTTCCGGCCCGAACATTCCCGGGCACTCCCCCGGCGCGCGCATCCATGACGGCACCGGCACGTCGAGCCGCGCGAGCCGGTGGCTGGTGGCCCGGTTCCGCGCGGCGTACATCATCCGCGCGGGCGCCGCGGTCTGCTCGGCGAATTCCTTGATCCGCGAGGTCTGCTCGACGACGGCCATGTCGAGCGACTCCAGCCGTCCGTCGCGGTCGGCGCCGAGGCGGACCCGCTGGATCGTCGGCGTCCGGTATCCGGCCAGGCTGAACATCTGCTGCCGGGTCAGCGCGAGCTTCACCGGACGGCCCGGCACAGTCCGGGCGGCCAGCGCGGCGAGCACGACGTTGGCGTGCGGCATCCCCTTCGACCCGAAACCGCCGCCGAGGTAAGGGCAGATCACCCGGACGCGCTCGGCCGGCAGGCCGAAGGTCTTCGCCACAGTGGACCGTACCGAGTGGACGCTCTGGGTGGAATCCCACAGCGTCAGCACGCCGTCGTCCCACAAGGCCGTCGTCGTGTGCGGTTCGAGCGGGTTGTTGTGGTACATCGCCGTGGTGTAGGTCTGGTCCACAGTCACGGCGGACGCGGTCTCGAGGTCGCCCTCGCTCGTGTCGGTCGCGAAGCTCGGGTTGACCTTGTCCGGCTGGTACAGGTCGGGATCGTCGGCCTTGAGCTCGGCGACGAAGGGATCAGTCTCGTATTCGACGTCGACGAGTTCCGCCGCGTGCCGCGCGGTTTCGGACGACTCGGCCAAGACCAGCCCGATCACCCTGCCGCGAAACGGAATCTCGCAATCCTGCAGCACCGCGAGTTCCGCGTCGTCGGTGTCGGCGAGCCGCTCGGCGGTGAAGGGAGTGATCAACGCGCGGACACCGTCGAGGGCTTCCGCTTCGACGCCGCTGATCCGCACGCAACGACCGCGGGCGATGGCCGCCTGAATCGGATGGCAGTACAGCGGCGCTTCGGCGGGGTGTTCGTAGGCGTACGGCGCGGCTCCGGTGACTTTCGCCGGACCGTCGCGGCGGGTGAGCCCGCGTCCGATCGCCCGGGGTTCGAGCAGTCCGGTCATCGGTCGCGCTCCTCGGTGGTCAGGTCGCGCAGCACCGCGGTCAGGGTGCGGGCGGCGAGCGGGATCTTGAACGCGTTCCCTCCGTCGAGGCCGTCCAGCGCCTTGGCGTCCGCGAGTTCGGCATCGGCTGCTGCGCGGAAGACGTCCGCGCTAGGCCGGTTGCCGCGCAGGACTTCCTCGGCCCGCTGGGCGCGCCACGGTTTGTGCGCTACGCCGCCGAAAGCCAGCCGGACGTCCTCGATAACACCGTCTGAAATGGACAGTCCAACTGCGACAGAGACGAGCGCGAAGGCGTAGGAGGCTCGGTCGCGCACCTTGCGGTAGGTCGAACGGCGCGACCAGGAAGTGGCGGGCAGCGTGATGTCGGTGATCAGTTCGCCGTGTTCGAGGACAGTGTCACGTTCCGGGTGCTCACCGGGGAGGCGGTGCAGGTCCGCGAACGGCACCGTCCGCTCCCCGGACGGGCCGAGCACGTGGACGCGCGCGTCGAGCATCGCCATCGCCACGGCCATGTCCGAGGGATGCGTCGCGACGCACTGATCGGACGCGCCGAGAATCGCGTGATGGCGCGTGTAACCGCCGAGGGCCGAGCAACCGGAGCCCGGCGAACGCTTGTTGCACGGGGTCGTGACGTCCTGGAAGTAGACGCATCGGGTGCGCTGCAACGGGTTCCCGCCCACGGTGGCCATGTTCCGCAGTTGCGGCGACGCCCCGGACAGCAGCGCTTCGGCCAGCACTGGATACCGCTCCCGGACCCGCCGGTCGGCCGCGAGGTCGCTGTTGCGGACGCCCGCGCCGATCACCAGTTCGCCGTCGTTCTCGCGGATCTCGGTCGACATCAAGCCGGTCACGTCGACGATGCGCTCCGGGCGGGCCACCCCCAGTTTCAGGTGGTCGACGAGATTGGTGCCGCCGGCGAGGAACATCGCGGACGGTTCGGCCGCCACTGCCCGCACCGCCTCGGCCGTGGTCGCCGGTTTGCCGTACGCGAAGGGCTTCATCGCTGCTCTCCCGCCTCGCGGATCGCCGCGACGATCCCGGCGTAGGCGCCGCAACGGCAGAGGTTTCCGCTCATCCGCTCGGAGATTTCCTCGTCAGTCCATTGCGGAGTATCGGCCACCGACTTAGTGGCGTGGCTGGGCGCGCCGTCGCCGAACTCGGCCAGCAATCCGGCCGCGGAACAGATCTGGCCGGGCGTGCAGTAGCCGCATTGGAACCCGTCATGGTCCACAAACGACTGTTGCAGCGAATGCAGCTCGCCGTCCTCGGCCAGGCCAGCGGCTGTGGTCACTTCGGTGCCGTCGCAGGTGAGCGCGAGCGTCAGGCACGACAAGACTCGGCGGCCGTCCAGCAGAACCGTGCAGGCACCGCACTGGCCGTGGTCGCAGCCCTTCTTGGCGCTGTAGTTGCCGATCTGCTCCCGCAGCAGATCCAGGAGGGTGCGGCGCGGGTCCACGGCGAGCCGGTGCTCGGTCCCGTCGACGCGCAGCGCGATCGTCCGGACCGCACTGGCGGTTTCCGGGATGGGTTCCGTCTCGGCCGGTCGCATACCGCCGCCATACCCGCTCACCCCGCGCCCAAACCTCTGCCTGGTCGAGGGCAGGTTGTCGGCTCCCTTGCCGCCGTGGACCGCGACCACACGCACTCGCTCACAACAGCGTCCCCAACGGGCCGAGGTCGAGGTTCAAATCCGCGGCGGAAAGGTCGTACCGGTCCCGGAGTTCGGTCAGCCGTTCTTCGAGCAGCATCAGGGTCAGGCCGAGGCGTTCCTCCTGCGCCTCGGTCAGCCCGCCCTCCTCGACGCGGCGCAGGGCCTGGCGTTCCATCAGCTGCCGGAGCAGTTCGATGATCGTCAGGACCAGCTTCATCAGGTCGCGTTCCACCGTGTCCGCGTCGGTTTCGAGGCGGGTGGCCAGCGCGTCGGCCTTGGGCATCGGCCCTCCTTTCACCAGGGTGCCGGGCAGTCTTCACGGACCGAGGTGATCAGCGCGCGCAGGGAGATGTGCACCAGATCGACCTCGGCGACCGACAGCACCAGGTCGCCGGTCAGCACCACGCCCCCGGCGAGCAGCCGGTCCAGCAGGTCGACCAGGGCGAGCCGGTCGGTTTCCCCGACCGCGCCCGTCACGAGATCCCCGCGAAGGAGTACGGGGCCCACGGCCCGGTGACCTCGACTTCGACTCCGGCGACCTCCGATTGCCGCAGGTCCGCGAGCCGCTCCAGGAAGCGTTCGCGGCCGGCGTCGGGGACCAGGCAGGCCAGGTTGAGGATGTTGCGGTCGGCGCGGCCGGTGAGGGCGGGGTCCTGGGTGCGGTGCCGGTGGAGGTCCGCGGACAGCTCCGCGAGTTCCCGCTCGATTCGCTCGGCGACCGCGAGCGCCTCGTTCGTCCGGGTGTCCCGTGCCTGGCGTTGGCGGAGTCGTTGCCGCAAGTAGGACCGTCCGTCGGCGGGCGCTTCGGCAGCGGGCTCTTCGGCAGCGCGGAGCGAGGCGAAGACTTTCACGCCCCATTCGGCGTGGTCCCGGACCCGGCGCAACGCTTCCGAGAATTGCGCGGAATGCTCGGTGAGCATTTCCCGGACCCGGCCCTCGTCGCGGTAGATCGTCGCCATCCGCAGCGGCAGCACGCTCGTCCGACGGCTCGCCTCGTCCACGACGGCGTTGTGCGCGCGGGCGATTTCTTCCAGCCACGGAAGGTGCTGCAAGGACGCTTCGTCGAACCCTTCGTCCGGGGCCGGGCCGGCCAGCGCGGTCAGCCCGGCCTCGGAAATGGCGGAAACCGGCTGCTCGCGGAGCCCGGCAATGCCCTCCGCCGGGTTTTCCGCGGCGAATTCCGTGACTGCGTAGCAATACCAGCTCATTGTTCCGCTCGCTCTCCCCGCGCGAGTTCGAGTTGCGCGCGCAGTCGTTCGTTCTCCTCGAGCAGATCCTTGCGCTGCGAGCCCGAAGACAGGGACGGGTCGTGCTCCCACCAGTCGATGCCCATTTCCTTGGCCCGCTCGACCGATGCGACCAGCAACCGCACCTTGATGGTCAGCAGCTCGATGTCGAGCAGGTTGACCTGGATGTCCCCGGCGATCACGATGCCCTTGTCCAGCACCCGTTCCAGGATGTCGGCGAGGTTCGCGCCGCCGCCGGAACCGCCCGGGCGGGACACTCCGGCCGGTCGCCCGGCGGCCAGGCTGGACTCGCTCATCTGCTGCCTCCTCGTCACCGCGCCGCGACGGCGCGGCGGCCCCGGGGACGTTCGTCCTCGGGTTCGTCGTCTTCCTCTTCGTCTTCCTCGTCGAGGTCGTCCTCGTCTTCCTCGGGAAGGTCTTCGTCCTCGGGCTCGTCGTCGCGGTCCTCTTCCTCGCGCGGTTCGTCCTCGCCCTCGTCTTCCCGCACCTGCTCCGGGGAGCGCACGACCTCGCCGTCGCGGATCTCGCCGCGCCAGCCGTCGCCCGAGGCCTCTCCCGCCATCGTGATGAACCGGCGGAAGTGCTTGAGGTCCAGCCGCGCCCGGCGGCCCTGCGCGCGCCAGATGTTGCCGGTCTTCTCGAAAAGCCCGGCCGGGTAGTACTCGATGACCAGCAGGACCTTCGTCAGGCTCGGGGCGAGTTCGTGGAAGGTCACGACGCCCTTGATCGTGCCCTTGGCCCCGTCGGTGGTCCACGCGATCCGCTCGTCGGGGATCTGTTCGGTGATCGTGGCCTTCATCGACCGATTCGACCAGAAGATCTTGAACCGCCACTGCGACGTCGTGTCGTCGGTCTGCTCGGCGCTCGTGACGCCCTTGGCGAAACTGCTGAACTTCTGGAATTCGGTCCACTGGTCGTACGCCTCGCGGACCGGCACGCCGATGTCGATGTCCTCGATGATGTTGATGATCTTCTTGCCGCCGGACCCTCTGCCGCGCTTGCCGAACAGCCCCGACACCGAGTTCTTGAGAGCGGTGCCGCCGGCCTCGACCGCCGCCCGCACCGGGGATTTCCCTTCGGCGATCTTCTCGCCCGCGCTGAACAATCCCTTCAGCGAGCCGCTGCCGCCCGCGTCGGCCAGCCGCCGGGACGCCTCGCCCAGTTTGCTGCCCGCCGAGGACATCACCTGTTCGGCCTTCGCCTGCGCGTATTCCTCACCGGCATGCAGCAGTTGTTCCGTCGCAGGGTTGCGCGAGGCCAGTTCCCGAAGCTTCGCCAGGGGACCGAGTTCGTCGTTGTCAGAACGGGATTCAGCCACGGTTCACCTCCGAAGTGCCCGAGGAGCGCTTCTGCGTACGGCCGCCCGAGGACGTCCGTTTCCGCGAAGTCGAACTCGACGAAGTGCCGGACGACTTGCGCGACCCTTGCGTCGCACGCGGTTTCGCCGGACGTTTGCGCGCACGGGGCCGGGGTTCGCTTTCTTCCGTACCGCCGTCCTCGTTGTCGTCGGCGTCTTCCGGCTCCTGATCGTCCGAGTCGTCGCGACCGCTGACCGCCGCCGGCAGACCAGCGGCCTTGTCCCGCAGGGTGTCGGTGTGCTCTTGCAGCGAACTGGCCAGCCGCCCCGCCTGGTGCGTCAGGATGTCCGCGGCCAGGGTCTTGCCCGCACCCAGCACCTCGTCCCGCACCTGATCGCGGACCCCGGCCAGTTCGGGCGACGAAGCCAGCTCGCGCGTGACGTCCGACAGCAGCTTCTTCGGGTCCAGGTTCAGCTTCCGCCCGACGAGCCAGGCGCCCATGGTGATGGCCAGTTTGGCTTTTTTCCGTCTCCCGAGCACGTAACCGCCGACCACGGCGGCCGCGACCTTCATTCCCGGTGTCATCTGTTCGCTCCGTTCATCCGGCAACCCCCCGGTCGAATTCTTCGAGCAGATCGAGTATTTCGTCTTCTCTGCGGTCGAACTCCTCTTCGGTGATCCCTCCGGCCACCAGTTCCTTTTCCAGCGCAACGAGCTCCCGCTGCAGCTGTGCGATCTGTTCCTGCTCGGCGGCGTCGACGACCTGCCCGGTCACCCAGACCACGCCCCGCACCGGCGCCAGCGGAAGCAGGAGAATCTCGCCGAGCAGTCCCACTATTCGTCCTCGGTAAAGCTGTACGGCGGCAGCGGCCCCTGTGCGCGGACCTCCGCCACTTCCTCGACCAGGGTCGTCAGCCGCTGCACCGCGTCCTGGAATTCCGCCATTTTCTCCTGCGGCACCAGGAACGAGCAGTTGAAAAAGCACCCGTCGACCCGCGGTCCCGGAGCGTGCTCGGACGCCAGCGGAAGCAGGTAGCTCAGCACCGCGTTGGCGTCCTCGCCTTCGCGTTCCTCCAGCCGTCCGGCGACCAGTTCGCCGAACCGCACCTGCTCCGCCTGCCCGCGACCGGCGTCCTCCCGCAAGCTCGCGGCCAAGTTCCGGATTTCCTTGTCCCCGGCAAGGATCTGGCCGAGTACGGCCTCTTCCCGGTGCGAGACTTTGACGTTCATCTCCACGTGTCCGCGGACGCGTTGCAGCGCAGCCGTGTACACCTCGGCTTTCGCCGCGATCTCCTCCTCGACAGCGGTGTCGTCGTCCGCGACGACACCGAAGCGCATCGGCAACGTCGGCCCCTTCTCGCACAATGCCTGCAAGATCTCCTGGTGGGCAAGAAGATCCCTGCGCTTCGCCCGCAGTTCACCCTCGACATCGCCGACCACCGCACGGAGTTCGTCCCCGGCCGCCAGCACCCGCGCGGGCGACGGCGACGGTCCGACGCCGCGCAGATCGCCCACTTCCGCGGGATGATCGGCGAACGTGATGCCGTACAGATAAGTGCTCATTCGCTCGACCTCGCACTGCTGCGCCGGCTGCGAGCGCGCGGCCGTTCTTCGGGCTCTTCGTCCTTCTCGTCCTTGTCGCTGGACTTCTGGAACTGCTCGGCGAACGTCTCGACCGCACCGGTCAACGCGCCTTTGGACTTCCCTTTGGCGCCTTTCTCGGTCACCTCGCCCAGCAAGTCGGGCAGCGTCGTGGCACTCGAAGCACGGGTGAGATCCAGCCGGTTGCACGCTTCGGCGAACCGCAGATAAGTGTCCACACTGGCCACGACGATCCGCGCGTCCACAGTGAGCAATTCGATGCCCACCAGCGAAACCCGCACGAACGCGTCGATCACGAGACCCTTGTCCAGGATCAGTTCGAGGATGTCGTAGAGGTTTCCGGTGCCCGGCCCGCGTTGCAGCTGGCCGTTCTGGCCCTGCCGTCCGGTCGCCATGGTCATGAAATCGCCTTCCCTTCCTCACGCGTCGATCTGGCCGCGCGCGTACTTCCGGACCTGCTCGTAGCCGAGGAAGCCGCCCTGTGCGTCGACCCGCACGCAGTACGTGGCCATCAGGCTGGTGGTGTCCGGAACCCGTTCCAGCTCAAGCACTTCGACCAGCAGCTTCCATCCGTCGCCGTCCCGGGTGAACGCCGACACGGATTCGATGTCCTTTTCGGTCAGCTCCTCGAACACCGCACGCGCGTCGCGCATGAGCCCGGCGGGCGACCGGCTGTTTTCAGCCATCACGCCTCCGGCCGTCGTCGCGTCCACTCTCGCCAGGCCGATGAAACATGTGGAGTCGGCTACCCCGGGTGCTCCGGCCAAAACTGCCTACTCGCCAGGAACATCGAAATTGCGCCGAACAGCGCAGCGCCGCCCACCAGTCAGCGCAGAATCGAACGCTCAGTAGCGGACCGCGCGCGAAGCGCTCTGTTCCCAACGGAAAGCACTGTCTGTCCAAGAAGGACAAACCGCGGCCGTCCGCAGTGGATCGCGGACGGTCACGAAATCACCACCGCCACCGCATTCCGTGAATTCCGGCCGCCTGTCCGGTCCGGATCACGTGGGCGGGCACGCCGGGCCGCAACCGGACCTCGGCGGTCTCCTGCTCCGGACCGGACGGCGAGTCCTGCCGGTAGGCCACGCATTCCGCGGGCAGCGCCGCGGGATCGAAATGCACTTCCAGCAGGTGTTCCGCGATCGGCAGCCGGAACCGCCGGTCGTAGCGCGAATCCGGTTCCTCGTCGCGGAACGCGAACCGGTACTCGACGATCCCCGTCTCGCCAGGAGCCAGCGGATGGTCGAGGACGAGTTCAGTCACTGAGAACGCCTGTTCCGGCGTCGTCCGCACGACGCCGGGCCGGCAATACCGCGCGGACACCAGCGCCGGCGACTGCCCGGGCGTGAACCCGCGCAGCGCGACGATGCGCACGAACGCCGGTTCGTCCAGCGCCCGCAGCACTTCCCGCACGTGGAGACCGCGCATCCGTCCCGCGGCGTCGACGTGCAGGGTTTCGTGCACGCTGACCGATTCCGGCGAAGAGTCCTCGAACGAGTTCAGCACCATCGGAAGCAGGCTGCGGTTCTCCCACAACCGGTCCCAGCGCGCCGCGCGCGGGGCCGGGGAGCCGGTGCGCGGCCGGTCCAGCAGCGCGCGCAGCGTCCCCGGCGGGACGTCCAGGACCGGCTCGAGCAAAGCCAGTGCCCGCAACGATTCCGGCCGTTCCGGACGGCTGCGCCCGGTGCGCCAGGAGCTGAGCGTGGTCGTGCTGACCGGCACGCCCGAGGCCGCGAGCCGTTCGCGCAGCCGCGCCAGCCCGAGGCCGCTGCGCTCGATCGCCAGCGTCAGGGCGCGTTCGAAGGGCCCCTCGGCCAGTGCCTTGGCCAGCCGCTCCCCGCCCGGAGCCGGGGCGAACAACCGCATTTCGCCTCTCCTGGAAAAAACGGACCGGTCGAGACGGATTCTCGGCATCCGTTCACCGGTTGGCAACCCGCCGAAAGTCGCGTCGCCGCCGCTTGCCCGCCACCGGCGGTTCGGCGGATTCCGCCGCCCGGCCGCGCTGCTTACGTTCGGAAGCGTCCCCCATCGGAAACTGTCCCCAAGGAGCGACATGCGCGCACTCACCCGGGCCCTCGCCGTGCTGACCGGTTCCTGCGCGGTGCTCGGCGCGTTCGCTGTGACCCCCGCGTCCGCGAGCCCCGCGGCCCCCGCCGCCCAGCCGTCGATCATCGGCGGCAGCACCGCGCAGAACCCCGGCTACATCACGCGCTTCAACGGCCACGCGAACGGCTACACCTTCTTCTGCACCAGCACCCTGATCGGCAGCCGCTGGGTCCTCACCGCGAAGCACTGCATGTACGACAACAACGGACAGCGCCTCACCGACATCGACCTGTACATCGGTTCGAACAGCGCCAGCGGCGGCGTGCACGCCAAGGCCGCCTCCACCTACGTCTACTCCGGCGGCGACCTGGCGCTGATCAAGCTGAACACCGACGGCGGCAGCACGTACGCCCGCCTCGCCAGCAGCTCCGACGACGCGCAGGAAGGCGACAGCGCCACCGTGTACGGCTGGGGCGCGACGCAGAGCACCGACGAGGGCCACCACCAGTCGAGCGTGCTGAAGAAGGCCGAGGTGACGATCTCGAACACCCAGGACAGCGACAACTCCGGCGGGCCGGCCATCACGGCGAGCACCCCGAACGGCGCGGTGGCGGGCGGCGACTCGGGCGGTCCGATGGTCGACGGCGGGATCCAGGTCGGGGTGTGCTCCACCAGCGACCGCTCCAGCGTCACCACCTACGGCAGTGTGGCCGCCGGGCGGGACTGGATTCAGCAGGTCTCCGGGGTCTGATCGCCGCGGCCCTGGTGCACGCCGTCCGTGAAGGTCTCATTCATTCTCCTCTGCCCGTGTCTTGTGGGCCGTGAGGGCCACCCTGAGGGAATCAGATTCCCTCAGGGTGGCCCTCACGACGGCCCGCACGTCCCGCGTCTCAGGCCAGGCGAGACCTTCGATCTGGGCGGACACGGCTCGAACGCACCTGCAACGCCGCCTCAAGTTCCTGGGATTGAATCTGATTCCCCCAAGGAGTCCTTCACGGACAGCCAGCCCCGGCGGCGGAACAGGCGGGTCAGCTGAGGTTCTTCAGCGCCTTCTCCGCCGACGCAGCGTCCTTCTCCATCCCGCGCCACGGGTCGTCCTTGCGCGCCAGCCGCCGGTGCAGCTTGTCCGGGCCCCAGCCGTTCGACTCGGCCTTGCCGAGTTCCGTCCAGTCCAGCGGGGTCGCCGACGCCGCGCCGGGGCGGGCGCGCAGGGAGTACGGGGCCACGAACGTCTGGGCGTAGCCGTTGCGGTTCGCGTCGACGAAGACGCGGTCGCCGCGCCGGTCCTTGCGCTGGGCGGTGGTCAGGTGCTCCGGGTCGGCGGCGGCGATGCGGTCCGCCAAGGCTCGGGAGAGTTCCAGGACCACGTCCGTGGTCGCCGTGGCGTCGAGGGGCGCCACGACGTGGAAGCCGCGGCCGCCGGTGGCCTGGAGGTACGCGGCGAGACCGGCGTCGGCGCAGTGGTCGCGGATGCGGCGGGCGGCGGTGCGCAGGTCGGCGACGTCGGTGCCGTCCGGCGGGTCCAGATCGAGCACCAGCAGGTCCGGCTTCTCCGGTGCGTCCACAGTGGACAGCCAGACGTGGAACTCCACCGTGCCCTGGTCGGCCAGGTACAGCAGGGAATCCTCGTCGTCGCACACAACATACTCGTCGGCGCCGCCGTCCCGCCGCGGCACGCGTTCGGTGCGCAGCCACGACGGGAAGTGCTCGCCCGGATGCTTCTGGAACCACCCCTCGGACTCGATGCCGTCCGGGTACCGCCGCAGCGTGAGCGGGCGGCCGCGCAGGTGCGGCAGCATCGCGGGCGCGACCGTGCGGTAATGCTCGGCGACGTCGCCCTTGGTGAGACCGTCGGCGGGGTAGAAAACCTTGTCAGGATGGGAAATATTCACGGTCGCTCCCGGATCACGTCGGACGGCTTCTTGTCCTCGCGCAGGCCGGTGAACCTCGGGTGCCGCAACCGGCCGTCGCGGGTCCACTCGGAGAACCCGATCTGCGCGACCAGTTCAGGCCGCACCCACCGCGCACCCGGTTCGCGCACCGGATCGGCGAACGGCGAACCGTCGGTTTCGCGCCGGGCCAGCTCGGCGTGCAGCGAGGTCAACAGCTTGTGGTCGAAGCCGGTGCCGACCTTGCCCGCGTACCGCAGCCGCCCCTTCTCGTGGTAGCCCAGCAGCAGCGCGCCGAAACCGATGCGGCTGCCCTGCGGGGCGGTGAACCCGCCGATCACCATCTCCTGCCCCTGCTGGCACTTGAACTTCAGCCAGTCCGGCGAGCGGCCGTGGTGGTACGGCGCGTCGGCGCGTTTCGCGATCACGCCCTCCCAGCCGCGGCGGCAGGCTCCCTCGAAGTACTTCTCGCCCTCGGTGTTGCGGTGCGAGGACAGGCGGAGCGGGTCTTTGAAGGTGAAGGCGTCGCGCAGATCGACTTTCGCTCGCGCAGGGCGAGCGGCGTGGTGTCCTGCTCGTCGTAGTACAGGAGGTCGAAGAGGTAGTAGTACACGCGCACGCCGGTCGCGCGGGCGCGCTCCGGATCGGTCAGGTGGATGCGCGGCTGGAGCGCGGCGAAACTGGTCTGGTCCCCGTCGAACGCGACGATCTCCCCGTCCGCGACGAATCGCGGTCCGCCTTGCGCGGCAAGGGCTTCCACGATTTCGGGGTACGCGTTGTCCATCACCTTGCGGTTGCGGGAGTAGAGCGTGGGCGCGCCGCCGTCGCGCACGCAGATCGCGCGCACGCCGTCGAGCTTGCGCTCGTAGATCCAGTCCTCGTCGGAAAAGCGGCGGTCGGTGAGGGTGGCGAGGGTCGGCTCGCGCCAGCCGGGACCAGTCATTCGAGTCATTCGAGGTCCCGGTTGGTGCGTCCGGTGAGCACGGATTCGAGCTGGGTCTTCGCGGGTTTGCGGCGGCGGTCGGCGCCCTCGTCGTCCTTTTTGATCAGCAGCCACTGCTCCTGGTCGGACGAGTCGCGGCGGATCAGGGAGAAGGCGCCCTTCAGCTTCTCGCCGTGCAGGCAGACCTTGAGGTGGCCGTCTTCGAGGGCTTGTTCGGCGGGGTCGTCGGTGAGCACGTCGAACGGGCCGGTGTCCCACACGATCACGGTGCCGCCGCCGTACTCCTCGGCGGGAATGGTGCCCTCGAACCGGGCGTAGTCGAGCGGGTGGTCCTCGGTGCGGATGGCGAGCCGCCGGTCCGAGGGATTCAGCGACGGGCCCTTCGGCACCGACCACGAGACGAGGACGCCGCCGATCTCCAACCGGAAATCGAAGTGCAGGCTGCTCGCGTCGTGCCGCTGGACGACGAACACCGGTTCGGCGTTCCCGCGGCCCCCGCTCGGCTCCGGGGTCCGGCGCGGGTCGCGTTTGGCGCGGTACGCGGCCAGCCGGTCCTTCGAGGACATCCCACCACCTCCGACCGCCCGGGTGCCCGCACGCCGGGAGCGCGAAACGTGCGACCTGGAGGCACGACCGGCGGCGCCCGTTTACCGGCGCGGGCAACGGGTAAGCGGACTCCTGACCCCGATTCCGAGATGTGAGCGCTCCGATGACCGGATTTTTCCCGCCCGGCCAGGGCAACAGCCCCTTCGACCAGTTCCTGTCGCAGTTCTTCGGCCAGGCCGCGCCCGGCCGCCGCGGCTACTCGGTCGACGTGGCGCGCCTGCTCACCGACCAGGCCCGCGGGCTCGTCGCGGAGGCGGCGGGCCGCGCGGGCGCGTGGGGCGGGCGGCACGTCGACACCCAGCACCTGCTGTGGGCCGCCACCCAGCTGCCCGCCACCGCGCAGGCGCTGACCCGCGCCGGGGTCGACCCGGCCAAGGTCGCCGGGCGCGTCGAACGCGACCACGCCGCCAACGGCGAAACCACGGCGACCGCGCTGGCGCCCGGTGCGAAACGCACGCTGATCGACGCCCATCAGCTCGCCCGCGGCCTCGGCTCCCCGTTCATCGGCCCCGAGCACCTGCTGGCCGCGCTCGCCGCCAACGAGGAGTCCGAAGCGGGCCGCATCCTGCGGGAAGAGGGCGTGACCACCGACCGCCTCCGGCAGGATTCCGCCGCGGACAGCCTCACACCGCTGCAGGACACCCCGACGCTCGCCCAGTACGGCGAAGACCTCACCACTCGCGCCCGCGAGGGCCGGATCGACCCGGTGATCGGCCGCGACGACGAGATCGAGCAGACCGTCGAGGTGCTGTCCCGCCGCACCAAGAACAACCCGGTGCTGATCGGCGAAGCGGGCGTCGGCAAGACCGCGATCGTCGAAGGCCTCGCGCAGCGGCTCGCCGACGACGACGTGCCCGACATCCTCAGCGGCCGCCACGTCGTGCAGCTCGATCTCACCGCGATGGTGGCCGGCACGCGCTACCGCGGCGATTTCGAGGAGCGGATGTCCGCGCTGCTCAAGGAGATCCGCGAGCACGGCGACCAGCTGATCGTGTTCGTCGACGAGCTGCACACGATCGTCGGCGCCGGCGCGAGCGAGGGCAGCGGCGGCCAGGGCGCCGGGAACATGCTGAAACCGGCGCTCGCGCGCGGTGAGCTGCACATCGTCGGAGCGACCACGCTCGACGAGTACCGCACCGGCATCGAACGCGATCCGGCGCTGGAACGCCGGTTCCAGCCGATCCTGGTGCCCGAGCCGACCGTCGAGGACGCCGTGTTGATCCTGCACGGCCTCCGCGACCGCTACGAAGCCCACCACCAGGTCCATTACACCGACGACGCGTTGCGGGCGGCCGTCGACCTGTCCGACCGGTACCTGACCGAACGGTTCCTGCCGGACAAGGCGATCGACCTAATCGACCAGGCCGGGGCCCGCGTACGGCTGCGCGCGCGGACCAAGCCCGACGGCCAGCGCGAGTTGCAGGCCAGGCTCGACCAACTGCAGTGCGAGAAGGACCAGGCCGTCGCCGAGGAGGATTTCGAACGCGCGTCCTCGCTCCGCGACGAGGCAGCTGACGTGCGGAAACGTCTCGAACAACCCGTCGAACGCCCAGGCGGACCGGTGGAGGTCACCGACGCGGACATCGCCGAGGTCGTCTCCCGGCTGACCGGCGTGCCCGCGACGCGGCTCACCGAGACCGAGCGGGAGCGCCTGCTCGGCCTGGAGGAGCACCTGCACGACCGCGTGATCGGCCAGGACGACGCCGTGCGCGCGGTCGCCGAGGCGGTGCGGCGGTCCCGCGCCGGGCTCGCGGAGCCCGACCGGCCGTTCGGCAGCTTCCTGTTCCTCGGCCCCACCGGCGTCGGCAAGACCGAACTCGCGCGGGCGCTGGCCGAGGCGCTGTTCGGCGACCAGGACAGCATGGTGCGCATCGACATGAGCGAGTACTCCGAGCGGCACACCGTCAGCAGGCTGATCGGGTCGCCGCCCGGGTACGTCGGGTACGAGGACGCCGGCCAGCTCACCGAGGCGGTGCGGCGCCGTCCGTACTCCGTGGTGCTGCTCGACGAGGTCGAGAAGGCGCATCCGGACCTGTTCAACGTGCTGCTGCAGGTCCTCGACGACGGCCGCCTCACCGACGGCCGGGGCCGCACGGTCAACTTCGCCAACACGGTCCTCATCATGACCAGCAACCTCGGCTCGGACCTCGTCGGCAGCTCGACCCACGGCGCGCTCGGCTTCGTCCAGCCCGCCGACGGCGACGGCGACCAGCTGCGCGAACGCCTCATGCGGCGGCTGCGCGAATCGTTCCGCCCGGAGTTCCTGAACCGGATCGACGAGATCGTCGTCTTCCGCCGCTTGGAAGCCGGCCAGCTCGACCGGATCACGGAACTGCTGCTGGAGCGCACGAAACGGCGGGCGCACGCGCAGGGTCTCACCGTCGAGTTCACGCCGGAGGCGGTGCGGCGGATCAGCGAACTGGGCTACGAACCGCAGTTCGGCGCGCGGCCGCTGCGGCGGGCGATCCAGCGGTACGTGGACAACCCGCTGTCGAGCCGGCTGCTGTCCGGCGACGTCGCGCCCGGCACCGCGGTGCGCGTGGACGCGGGCGACGAGGGACTTCGCTTCGACACCTCAGCGACCGCCTGAGGTGCCGCCGCTCCCGGTCCTGTTCGGCGTCGCCGGACTGCTCGCGCTCGCCGCGGCCGTGCTGCCGAAACTGGTCGCCGACCGCCCGTTCTCCACCCCGCTGGTGATGTTGCTCGCCGGGCTGCTGCTCGGCCTGCTGCCGCTGCCCTACCTCGGCGACTGGGCCTCGCCCGCCCAGCATGCGGACGTGGTGGAATCCTTCACCCAGCTCGGCATCGTGCTCGCGCTGGCGGGTGCGGGCCTGTCCGTGGACCGGCCGTTCGGGCTGCGAAGATGGATGTCGCCGTGGCGGCTGCTGTTCGTCGCGATGCCGCTCTCGATCGCCGCGGTCGCCCTGCTCGGCTGGTGGTGGCTCGGGCTCGCGCCCGCCGCCGCGCTGCTGCTCGGTTCCGCGCTCTCCCCCACCGACCCGGTGCTGGCCGGCGACGTCGGGGTGCCCGACCCCGGCGTGGAACCGGATCTGGCGCGGGACAACGAGATCCGCTTCACCCTCACCACCGAAGCCGGCCTCAACGACGGCCTCGCGATGCCGTTCGTCCTGGTCGCGCTGCTGCTGGCGGGCACCCACGAGTCGATCGGCACCGACGTGCTGCTTCCGCTGCCGATCGGGGTGCTGGTCGGCCTCGCCCTCGGCCGGCTGCTGGCGTGGGCGTTCTTCCGCATCCCGTCCTCGCGCTTCCGGCTGGCCGAATATTCCGACGGATTGGTGCTGCTCGCACTGGCCTTCCTGCCGTTCGCGGTGGCGGAACTGCTGCACGGCAACGGTTTCCTCGCCGTGTTCACCGCAGCCGTGTGCGTGCGGACCAGTGAGCGTTCGCACGGCTACCACGAGGTCCTGCACACCTTCGGCCGCCAGCTCGAACGGCTCTTCGTCGCCATCACGCTGCTGGGTCTGGGCTTCGCCCTCGGCGACGGCCTGCTGCGCGGGACAACCCTGCTCGAAGTCCTCTTCGCGGCTGTCGCGGTGTTCGTTATCCGGCCGCTCACCGGAGTCGGTTCCCTCATCCGCTCCCCCGCCCGCGGACGCGCCGCGCTCGCGATCGCGTTCTTCGGCGTGCGCGGCATCGGAACGCTCTACTACCTCGCCTACGGACTCCACCAAGCCAACCTGCCGGGCGCCGACCAGCTGTGGCGGGTGGGCGCGCTGGCGGTGGCGCTTTCCGTGCTGATACACGGGATTCTGGCCGCGCCGGTGATGCGCCGGGTCGAAGAGCGGGGTGCGCACGTGCCGCGGCACCTTCCGGAGGAGACCGGATAGTTCGCTTTCCCGGCCCGGAAAACCGCTTCCCCCATTGGGTTACGGAAATCCCGGTCAGGGAATCGCGACCCGACACGATGGTGGAACGAAGTGGAAGCCGCCCGCTTCGCGCCAGTAGGTTTCCCGACGCACCCCAGGACCGGCACTTCGCCCGACGTGATCGCCCATCCCGCTAGGAGCGCTTCCCATGCTGAACAACCCCGGTTTCGCGCCGGGCACAGTCGCGTCCGCAACCCCCGGCTCGCGCGGAATACAGCGCGAGCTCCGCACACAGCACCACTGATCCTTCGCACCCGGCCGGACGCGCAACCGGCCGCGGCGCGAAGTCCGGCAGTTCGCCTCCGCGTCGTCCGTGCCCGCTCGGGCCGGGACCTGCCCGACATTCCCGGGCCGCCGACGCGGAGCGACGCCGGCCGGACGGGACCGGTGCAGCACTGCCCAGGGGCGCACCGGCCCCGTCCGGAGCACGAACCCCGTTTGCCCGGCCGCGATCCCGGATTCGCGGCCCGTTTTCTTCCCGCCGAAACGCGGCGGGTTGTTGTTGGCAAGGAGTTTTCACCAGTGATCAAGCAGCTCGGTTTCGTCGCCACGGCGCTCGCCGCGGGCATGGCCGTCCTCGGCGGATCGGCTTCCGCGGCCGGGGGCACGGCGACGGGCGACCCGGTCGACCAGGTCGGTCTCGGCAACGTGCACAACCTGGACGCGGTGCACAACCTGAACCTCGTCGGCGGCGTGTGCGACAACAACGTCAACGTGCTCGGCGTGCAGGTCCCGGTGCGCGACGTCGCGCAGGGCATCAACGTTCCGGTGCTGTCGCCGGGCGAGAACGAGGCCGCGGGCAAGTCGCCGTACAACTGCGCCTCCGGAACGATCGTCGACGGCGGCTCGGCTCAGGGCCACTGACGCCGGCGCGACAGCGGCCGCCGCGGAGCATCTGCCCCGCGGCGGCCGTTTCCGCTGTGCTCAGCCAAGTTGCGGGACGTCGCCCGGGAAACTGATCGGCAACCGATACAGCCCGCGCGCCTGCCGCCCGCCGTTGAGCCAGCCGTGGAAATAGATGTTCCCCTCGACCACGTCCGCGCCGCCCGGTCCGTCGACGGCGCCGCCGAGCCGTTCAGTGGAGAGAAACGGCGCGTCCGCCTTGACGAAGGTGCCAGCGAGCGTCGGAGCGGTGGCGTAACCGGTGTGGTAACCGGAACTGTCGACGGCGGCTCGGCTCAGGGCCACTGACGCCGGCTCGACAGCGGCCGCCGCGGAGCATCTGCCCCGCGGCGGCCGTTTCCGCTGTGCTCAGCCAAGTTGCGGGACGTCGCCCGGGAAACTGATCGGCAACCGATACAGCCCGCGCGCCTGCCGCCCGCCGTTGAGCCAGCCGTGGAAATAGATGTTCCCCTCGACCACATCCGCGCCGCCCGGTCCGTCGACAGAGCCGCCGAGCCGTTCAGTGGAGAGAAACGGCGCATCCGCCTTGACGAAGGTGCCAGCGAGCGTCGGAGCGGTGGCGTAACCGGTGTGGTAACCGGAACTCTGGAACGTGTCGGCGGAGCAGAAAAGCACGTACCGGGACGGTGTCTTCACCATCGTCGGTGCCTCGACCACGTTTTTCTCCGAGCCGAGGTCCGCGCGCAGCAGTTCGGTGCGGGGACCGGACAGCGACCGTCCGTCCGGGCTCAGCTTCTGCGACCAGATCGCGGCGGGCGGGCCCGAGGCCGAGCCATTCGCCTTGTACAGCAGGTACCGGGTGCCGTCGGCGTCGAGGAAGGTTTGCGGATCGATGTCGCCGCCGTCCTCGGGCACGCACACGAGCGGCGCGTCGCCGTCCGGCTGGTACGGGCCCGCGGGTTGTGCGGAAGTCGCCGTGCCGAGGCACATCGGCCCGTTCGGGAGGCGGGTCGCGGCGAAGTACAGCACGAAGGTGCCGTCCGCCGCCTCGGTGACGTCCGGGGCCCAGAATCCGCCCTCCGGCTTCGCCCACGTCGGCGCGGCCGCGAGCGCGTCGCCGACGATCCGCCACGGGCCTTCCGGCGCGGGCGCGCTCGCCACCGGGACCTTGCCGGACCCGGTGGTCGTCGAGAAGGCGAAGTATCCCGAGCCGGTCTTGACGACGTCGGGGTCCGGAAAGTCCTGTCCCAGCAGGAGCTGCGGCGCGCTGGCCGCCGACGCGGCCGGACAGTGGGCGAAGCTGAGCAGAACGGCGGCGAGCGCGGCACCGGCCCGGCGTAAGGAACACATGCCCTCGATTTTCTTTGCCCGCTAACGACATCGCCCGCTCGTCGCGGGGTTGCCACTGGGAAGGGTGTACGCCGCGCCTCCCGATCCGGTGAACCGCGCGGAAACCTCCGTCACCCTGGCGTGAAATCCGGTTTACCTTGCCGGGAAAGGACTTCCCCAGGTGAACTCCGGTTTTTCGCCGCTGCCGAACGAAAGCGCGGGCACCCGGGCGGGCGGATCGCTTTCCGGAGCCGGCAATTCGCGCGGGACCAGGGGTAACGTCAGTCCGGCCCGGCGCAACGCCGGTCGTCCCAGCGCTCGTTCGCGGCTCCACGTCTTTCATTTCGGGCGCTTTCCCTTGGAAAGGAAACGAACTGTCATGTCGATGAAACGGACGTTGCTGTCCGGCTTGATCCTCGCTCCGCTGTGCCTGGCCCTGCCCGGGACCGCCGTGGCCGCCGAGGGCCCCGGCGAAACACTGCCGCTCACCACGGGCTGGTGGCCCAACCAGTCCAGCAGCGAGGAGGAGTCGGCCGTGTTCGCCGGGATCGGCGGGGCGGGCGTGCTGCACCACGAGTCCGGAGTCGACGAGTGGGGCAACCGGTGGAGCGAGCACGACGGCAGCCTCGCGGGCATCGGCGGCGCCGCTGTGCTGCACGGTTCGCGGGAAACGAGCGGGGACGTCGGCCGTCCGCTCTGGCCCGCGCAGGACGCTGTGCACACCCAGGCCTCGGCCCCGGTTTCCCCCGCTGTCCGCTCGGCGACCCCGGGCAAGGAGCACGTCGTGACCCCGGTCAAGGCCGCCCCGGCATCGCGGGCCAAGAAAGCCGCGGTGCGGACTGCTGACGCTGCCCCGGTGCGCAAGATCCGCGAGGCGTCCCGGGACTGGGGCTCGTCGTATCACGACGAAGCCACCACAGCCGGTCCGGAAGGGGCCGCCTCGGCGCAGGTGAGCAGCCACGCCGGACGCGACCACGCCTGGTACAGCGCCTCGGAGCTCGCCGCAGGCCCGGACGGCGCCACTTCGGCCGGAGTCGCCGCGCTCGCAGTGCCCGGAGCAGCGGGATACCGGACCTGGGACGTCGGGGCCGGCCCGACGGGCGCGTACAGCCACTCGACCGAAGCCGCGGCGGACGTCCGGGAGCCTGACCTCGACTGATCCGTCGAGCACAACCGGAATCACGGCGGAGGGCTGGTGCGAGCGCACCAGCCCTTTGCTGTACATTACGCACAGTAGTTGCTGATCGGACAAAACAGAACTCAGGACCCTCCGATCGTGAAGTTTCGCCCCCGAAGGGGCTGGGTAACCAGCGCAATTTCCTGACCCGCCGAAAAGACACTCTTCGGAATGCTTTCCCGGAAATTGCGTGCTTTCTCCCCGGACCGCCCGATATTGTCGAGACTGCCGGGAGCGAACCGACCCCGAACCGCTTCGCTCCCGGCACTGGGGATGCGGCATCGGCCGCGCCGGGCGGACATTCCGCCGGAACACATCGGACACAGAGGAGATCGTGGTTCAGAATTGCGGCGAGCTTTTTGCTTATTTCGCCGGATCCCGTAGTCACGGCAGTCCTTCTCAGCGTTTTCCGCAGCCACCGGAGGCCGTGCCGGACTGAGCCGCGCGGCCCCGCCCGGCGGCCGGTTTCCCTTGCGCCGGGCAGGTTTCCGCCGCGTCCGGCGCATCCGTACTATCGGCAGCGGTTCAGCCAAGAGCCGCGGAAGGACGCGCCCGCGAGGTGCCGTCGCCCTCGGCCGTCTTTCCCCGCTAATGCCCAGCTTTTTTCGCGCGGGCGGACGAACTCCGCCCGCGGACTCGGGGGAGGAATGGACAGTCACCTGATGATCGGCGCCCCGGGCGCCACCTACACCCCGCGCCTGGTCGCCATCGCCGGCGACCGCCTCATCCATCCGGCCGACCCGCGCAACGACCTCGCGCGGATCGTGCTGCGCTGGGAACGGGCGTGGGTCCCGGAAACGTGGGCCGCGCGGCAATACTTTGCGGCCCTTGGCATCGGCGACGACGAAGCGCCGCGCTACACCGACCAGGACGTCACCGGCTGGCTGCTGCTCCAGCCGCGGCCGGGGACGCTCGCCGCGCAAGTGCGCTCGAGCGAACTCGACGTCGCCACAGCTCTCGCGGCGGAAGCGGAGGCCTGGCCCGCCCGGTAGCAACGGTTTCCGGAAGCTCTGTGCCGCCGTCCCCGGCGGCGCAGAGCCCTTTCGCGTGCGCGGAATATTCTGATCTCCGGGGAATGCGCATATTCCACCGGGCTCGATGTTTGAACGGCGAGGAAGAAGCGAATGTTGTTGGCCCCATTACAATAGCGCTCCCGGATAAACCCGAAAGAGACCTTGCAGCCCGGTCAGCGGATCGGCGGCCGACACGATGGTGGCGAGAGGTGGAAACGACTCCGGAATGCCAGTACGTTTTCCTTATCCGGCCGCGGAGCACACACCTTCATTGCCGCGACCGCTGACGCAATCGTCAGAGTCCGCGATCGGCATCGCCGGTCGCCGAAATTCCCAGAGGAGTTCTGAATGCTGAAGAAGATCGGTCTCGTGTCCTGCGCGTTGGCGGCAGGCGCGTTCCTGTTCGGCGGCATCGCGGCCGCCGACACCGCGGACGGCCACCACCACGGGCACCACCACGGCGGACCCGGCCAGGTCGGCTTGGTGAACCTGAACAACACCGACGTGGCGCACAACGTCAACGGCACGCTCGGCCTGTGCGGCAACGACGTAAACGTCCTCGGGGTCCAGGTCCCGGTCCGCAACTCGCTGAACGGCATCGGCGTGCCGATCCTGTCGCCGGGCGAGAACAGCGCCTCCGGCCAGTCCCCGTACAACTGCGCCTCGGGCGCCGTCGTCGACGGCGGCAGCGTCCAGGGCGGCTGAGCCTCCTGCCGAGGCCGCCCGCTGTGTGTGCGGAAAGCAGGCCGAGGCACGGAGTCCGACGGTTCGCGTCAGCGTCCTGAGGTGCGTGCGGAGCGCGGAAAGAGCTGCACACTCCAGTTCCGCGCCACGGACGGCCCCGACGCCCCGCGACGTCGGCACGGGTGGGACCGGTGACCCTGGCTGAGGCAATGCCGGTCCCACCCGGCGTGTTCGACACGGTAACCCACTTCCGCCGCCCCGGCGACTGCTGCCCCGGGGCGGCGCTTTTTCGTGCGGACACCGCTGCCCGAGGCGGCGCTTTTCGTGCGGACGCTGCTGCCCGGGATGGTGCTTCTCGTACGGACACTGCTGCCCGGGGCAGTGTTTTTCGTGCGGACAACTCGTTTCCGGCGGCCGCTCCACGCGCTGGCGGCCCGCATCACTCCCGGCCGGCGCGTTCACCAGGTACGAGCGCGGAATCACCGTGCCGGACAGCGGTTTCTTCGTGCGCAAGGGAACGGCCCGAGCAATCGAGCCGTTCCCGCACAGCAACTTTCGTCAACGAGACGGGAGGCCGCTGCGGCCCTCCCCGCCTAGCCGGAAATCAACCTCACACACCGGGCGGCTCACGTCGCGGACCAGCGGGAGGATAGGTATTCGCGGGCGGAGCCTGCCGATCCGGCGCGGCCGGGTAACCCGCCATCGCACCTGGTTTGGGACCGCGGCGCACCAGACCCGCGAGGCCGAGCAGGCCCACTAACCCGAGCAGGCCCCACAACCCGTTGTTGCCGTTGTCGTGATCGTCATTGGCGGTGTCGCCGGTGTTCTGCGCTTGCGCGGTACCAGGCACCACGACGGCGGCCTCGGCGGTCCCGGCCCCGGCGAGCGGGATCGCGGCCGCGGCAACGAGAGCGCAGATCTGACGACGTACTTGAGCGGTCATCGGGAATTCCCCTTTCGAATGATGCGGATGAACTGGCCTCGACGCTCCCGGACGGTCCGCACGGCCGAGGCGGCCAACTGCCGAGCCGTCTCGCTCAGCCGCCTGCCCGGACTCCTGTGCTCCGCTGCGGGCGACGGCTCTTCGGCACGTTCCGGAGCGGCCTGCGGCAATTCGCCAGCGAGAGTTCCGGATTTCCCGGGCTCGCTGTCCGAGCGCGAAGGCGCGGCGAACGGCTGCGTCGGAACGAGCCCCTCTGCGTCCCGTTCCTGCGCTGCGGAAGGCGAAGGCCGGGCAACTTGCCTGCGAGACAACGGTTCCCGCACCGCAGACCGACCACCCGGCGACGACTTCAGCGCCCCAGTCCGACGCAACCGCCCCGCCGACGGCGGCGCTTCCGGCCGAACCCCCGCAGTCGGCACCGGACGATCGTGGTCACTGGCCCTCGCCCGCGGCACCTTGCCCCCGGCAGACTCCACCTCGCCACCCGACAGACCCCCATCGCGACGCGGCGTCTCCGGCGTGCCCTGGACAGACTCCGCCTCGCCACCCGCCGAACCCCCGTCGCGACGCAGCACTTCCGGCGCGCCCCGGGCAGACTCCGCCGCGCCACCATCGCGACGC
Organism: Amycolatopsis sp. CFH S0740; assembly: GCF_004522315.1. NCBI lineage: Bacteria > Bacillati > Actinomycetota > Actinomycetes > Pseudonocardiales > Pseudonocardiaceae > Amycolatopsis > Amycolatopsis sp. CFH S0740. The sequence continues at coordinate 73,851 of NZ_SDLS01000037.1, forward strand.
ATCACCTCCGGCATGTCCCCGGCAGACTTCGCTACGCCACTAGGTGGGCTCCCGTCGCGATGCGACATCTCCGGTGCAACCCGGCCAGACTCCGCCTCACCGCCCGGCAGACCCCCGTCGCGATGCAGCATCTCCGGCGTCACCCGGGGCGTCATCAACGGGGTGTGCGCCGCGTCGGCGTTCGGGACCGCGGGTTCGCGCGCCGTCGGATAGCGCGCCAGCGGGTCCCGTCTGGCCGACGCGCGGATCAGGCCGAAGATCCCGGGCAGTCCGGCCAAGCCCACCAGTCCCCACCAGGCAGTCATGGCTATCCTCGCTTCCCTCGCGGCATTCGGTCCGCGCTCGGATAGCCGATCATCGCGAGGACAACCGCGAGACCACCTGGACGAGTGACCCAACTTGTGCCGGAGTTCAGCGCGCTCGCTCCCTCACCTCGTGGACTTCGGCATGGCGCCGGGCGCGAATCATCCAGTCGGCGTGCGGCGCGCGAGACCTACGGGGATTCGCCGGAAAGCTCGGCAAGCTTCCGCAAAATCCCGGCTCCATCACCCAACAAGTCGCGCTCTAACGGCGATATCCGCCACCACACCACCCCGGCGACGACCCGGCTCGGCGGAAGCACCACGAGGTCACCCGGCGAAAGGACCTCCACCCCGGACGCCAGTTCGGAGGCCCGGCAAGTCCCGGGCTCGACGAAGAAAAAAGCTCCGTGCGGCGACAGCGCCATCGGGCCGAGCGGGCGCCCGCCGTCGAACGCGGCTAGGGCGCGCCAGCCTAGGTGTGTCGGCGCGCGCACGACGTCAAAATGCTCTCCTACCGGCGCGAGAATCGCCTGCCGATGCACAGCCCACCATTGCGAAACCACCCGGCGATCGACCGTGGCCTCAGACGGGGACATCGTCGACTCCCGGCCGCCAAGCCGCTCGAAACTGACCGGATCCCAGGTCGTCAAACCGTCGCACACCGGCCCGGGCAGCACTGGCCAGCCCAGCGCGGCGTAGTTCTCGGCCGCCGCGCGCAGCGAGCGCAGCGCGACCCCGTGGTCCCCAGCCAAGCAACGTGAACGGCTACCGCGCGCGACAGCGGTCATCACAAGAGCCCCTTCCGAGTGACGAGACCCGTCCGCGCAGGTCAAGCCGCCACGGACGGTGCGGGAACCGGGGTACCGCCCGACCACCATGCGTCCGCGGCGAGGCGCACACCAGCCAGTGAACCGGGAGCAAACCGGCAGCGTGCGCCGTTCCAGGTGGCGGCTAAAGCGAACCGAGTTCCTCGTACGGGGTGCTCATCTCGGATTCCCCCAACAGGTCCAGGAACAGCTGGAACTGAACGAAATTGTCCCGGCCGAAGGAACCGCCAGCCGGCCATATCGCGTCGCATTCAGGGCATTTGACGAGAATGATCCGCAACCGCGTTGCCCTGATCTTCCCGAGATTTCCCTGACAGCATCTCGGACATCCCATGCATCCCCCGCACCGGCGCCGCTGCTGCGACCCTGATCTGGTTGCGGCCGTTCTGCTTGGCCTGCAGCAACGCACCGTCCGCCGACATGAGCAGTTGTTCGACCGAAATGCCGTCGCCGGGATACGACGCCACCCCCATCGAGGTGCTCACCCCGGACAGCGTGCGAGGCTGACCGTCCGTAGTGGCGGTGAGCACGACCGGAGTACGCGCGAGCCGGGAGCGGATCCGCTCGGCGACAGCTAGCAACTGGCCCGGTTCGAGGCCCGGCAGCAGAATCGCCAGCTCGTCCCCGCCGTAGCGGGCGACGAGGTCCTGAGCCCGGACTTCCGCGCGCACCAGGTCGGCGACCGCGCGGATGGCCTGGTCGCCCGCCGGGTGCCCGTAGGTGTCGTTGATGGCTTTGAACTTGTCGACGTCCAGGAAAAGCACGCCGAGTCCGGTCTCGCTGAGTTTCGCGCGGTCGAGGGCAGCGGTGACGACGTCGGCCCAGTACACCGGCGTCGCCAGGCCGGTTTTCTGGTCCGTGCGCGACGCCCGCAAGTACTGGGGCAGCAGGAGATCGCGGTGCACGCACAGCACGGCGATCATCGGAGCGGGCAGTGCCCACGGCTCGTGGACCAGCAGGACGGCCATGGTCGCGCCGAGCCCCAGCGCCGAGGCGACGACCAGCTGGTCGCCCGGATGCCCCAGCGCCTGCCGAATCGGCAGTTTCTCGGGCGACGACCACCCGATCGCGACGACGACCAGGGCGTAGTTGACCAGCCACCACACCCCGGCCGCGGCGGCCACGCGCAGCAGCGACCACAAATCGTGCGGCAGCAGCGGGCCGTCCAGGACAGCGGAGGCGACGGCCGACGCGAGCACGAACGTGGCGGCCGAATAGAACTTCCGGAACAGGATCGTCGGCCCGTAAACCCGGTACCAGCAATACACATACGACACCGCGGTCAAGCCGATGACGAGCGGCAGCGGCAGCACCAGCAGCGCGGCGAACACCCACAGGCTCTTGAGATTCGTGTACGGCGCTTTCTTCGACGCCTGCTCGCGACGCCGCTCGATCGTGCGGACCGCCTCGAGATGCGCGACCGCGGCCGCGGTGAGGACGGCGAACCACAGCCACTGCGTCGGGGTGATCGTGGCGGACAAGGACGAAAGCACCGCGATCGCGACCGCCGCCGCGTCGACCGTGAGCACCAAGGACAGCGCGGGACGTCGCAGGGACCACAATCCCCACGTCGTTATGCGTCTGCCACTCTTTCCCGTCACGCTGGTATCCGCCCCTGTCAACGAAGATTAATCACGGTAATCGCATTGTCACCGGCCGTCGATACGCCGGTCGGACCAACCACCGCGAGAAAGGCATCACTATGCGCAACGCACCCGGCAACGAATGGACCCGTTTCGCCCGCGGCAACGAGTGGACCCGCTGCCAGGGCAACGAATGGATCCGCCGAGGCAACGAATGGGGCCGCCGCGGGAACGAGTGGGCCCGCTGATCCGCTACCCCGGTTCGGCAGCGCGGCGGGCGCGGTTCCAAGCCGCCCCCGCCGCGATCGCCGTCAGCACGCCGAGCACCCCGGCGACGGCGAGGACCGTGCTCGGGCCGGCCGCCGTCGCCGCGAGCCCGGCCAGCGCGATCCCGGCGCCCTGGCTGGTCGTCAACGCGGTCGCGGCGAGTCCGTAAGCCTGGGCCCGCCGTTGGTCGGGAACCGCCAGTGTGAACGCCGCCGACGCGGGCAGATGGTAAGCGCTGGCCATGCCCGACAGCCCCCATAAGACCGCTGTCACGGCCAGCCCCGGCTGAATCGCGCACACCACGAGCGGAACGCTGGCCGCCACCGCGAGCGGCCCGAGCAACCGCATCCGCATCGGCGACGGCAGCCGCGACACGATCAGCATCCCGAGCACCGTCCCCGCCGGACTCGCCGCGAGCAGCACCCCGACTGCCTGAGCGGACCCGCCGATCGACTCCGCGTACGGCGCCGCCAGCCCCTCGACCGTGACGTAAAACCCGGCCACGCAAGCCAATCCGACCAGTGAACGCAACCGCGGCGTCCGCACGACGAGCACCGTCCCGGCCCGCAGATCGGCCCACCACCGCCCCAGCCGCGTCCCATCGCCCACCACCCCCGGCGCGGGCCGCACCCGGATCCCGAACCGCACCACCGCCGCCGACACCACGAACGTCACCCCGTCCGCGACGAGCGCCTGCCCCGGACCGAGAAACGCGACCAGCGTCCCGCCCGTCGCGAACCCCGCCACCTGCGCCAGCTGGACCACCGTGTCCAGCACGCCTTTGCCCAGCAGGAACTCCTCCCCCGGCAGAACCGCCGCGGCCGTCGCCGCCCGAGCCGCGTTGCCCGGTGCCCCAGCCGCCTGGACCACCACCAGCAGCGCCGCGACCGCAGGCAACGGCAGCGCGGGAATCGCCATGACCGTGACGAGCCCCGCACGCAGCAGATCCGCCGCCACCATGACCCGCCGCCGAGGCCACCGATCCGCCAGGCCCGACAGCAACGGACCGGCGAAAATCGACGGCACGTACGTCAAGGCGTAGACCCCCGCGGTCCAGCCCGCCGACCGCGTCCGGTCGAAGACCAGCAACGACAACGCCACCCGCGCGAACTGATCGCCCGCGACCGAAACCACCATGCTCGCGAACAGCGCCCGGAACTCCGGTCTGCCGAACACCTGCCGATACGTCGCCACCAGCCCAGCTTGGCCGATCACGGGCGGGCGGGCACACCCCCGCAGGTACGGGATGTACCGGCACAGTCTTGCCGGAAGGTTCCTTTTCTCGTCCCGAAATCGACCGGCCGGCAAGGCACGCAGCGGATGCGCAGCGATCAAATCGGGCGCGCCCTGGCCGCCTCTCCGCCAGATGACCGAAGACGATCCCGTTGCTTCTCTGCTCCAGTGAGGTCGTGAGGGGAACCCTGACGGAATCAGATTCCCTCAGGGTGGCCTTCACGGACGTTCGCACCGGCCGGACCTACCCGTCCGTCNTTCACGGACGTTCGCACCGGCCGGACCTACCCGTCCGTCGATCGCTCCCCACGCCTCACCAACCGCGCAAGCCTCTTCCGAGCAGGCGCGAGCTCTTCAATCCTCAACGCCGCCAGCACCCCAAACGACACCCCCAGCCCAACCAGACCCTGCAGAATCAGCTTCACCCACGCAGTAGCCCGCCCCCCGAAGTCCGGCACGAGCCATCCGACAGCCAGCGCCGCAGCAGCGCCGAGTGCGCTCGCGACCAGCGTGAACAGGATTACCCCGAGCGCCCGCTTGCTGCGCAGGTGGCCGAGGCTCACCCACAGCCAGACCTGGCCCAGGATCGCGCCGACCACGAACGTCAGCGAGTTCACCAGCATGGTGCCCAGCACGATGCTGTGCGCGTCCAGCAGCACCGGGCACAGATACAGCAGCGGAACCTTCACCACAGTCATCACGACCATGATCAGCGTCGGCGTGCGCGCGTCCTTCATCGCGTAGAACACCCGCAGCTGCAACATGACCAGCGCGTAGGGCAGCAGCCCGAACGACGAGACCGCCAGTGCCTCGCCGAGCCGGCCCGCCTGGGCGACGGAGTTCGCGCCGCCGCTGAACAATGCGATGCCGATCGACTCGCCCACCACCGTCAGCACGGCGGCGATCGGCACCAGCATCACCGTCGAGATGCGCGACGCGTAGGAAAGATCGGCCACGACCTTGCGGACATCGCCGTCCGCGGCGTTGCGCGACAGCCGCGGCATGATCGCGGTCAGCAGGGACACCCCGATCACGCCGTAGGGCAGCTGGAACAGCAGCCAGGCGTTGGCGTAGATGGTCACCCCGCCCGGGTCGCCGCTGGTCAGCACCCGGGTGTTGACGGTGAGGCCGGCCAGGCTGATCGCGACGTAGCCGAGGATCCACAGCGCGAGGCCGCCGAACTCCTTCATCCGCTTGTCGATGCCCCAGCGCCACTTGAAGCGGAATCCCGTCCGCAGCAGCGGCGCCACCAGCAGCACCGCCTGCACGGCGATGCCCAGCGTGACGCCGATGCCGAGCACGAGCAGCTTCGGGTCGCCCATCCGCACCGGATCGGTCGAGATCTTGCCCGGCATGAGCATGAACAACGCCAGGGTCGCGATGACGACGACGTTGTTCATCACCGGCGCCCATGCCGTCGGGCTGAAGATGTGCTTGGCGTTGAGGACCGCGGACACCAGCGCGAAAACGCCGTAGAAGAAGATCTCGGGCAGCAGCAGCCGGGCGAACGCGTTGGTCAGTTCGGAGTTGGCGTGTCCGCCCTGATCCAGGTACAGCGAGGTCAGCGCGGGTGCCGCCGCCACGGCGAGGACGGTGCCCACGCCCAGCACCGTCAGTCCCATCGTGAGCATGCGCTGCGTGTACGCCGCACCGCCGTCGGGATCGTCCTGCGAACGCACGATCAGCGGCATCACGACACTGCTGAGCACGCCGCCGAGCAGCAGCTCGAAGACGCTGTTCGGCAATGTGTTGGCGATCGTGAACGAGTCGTTGACCACGCCGGTGCCGACTGCCCACACGAGCATGATCTTCCACAGGAACCCGGTGACCCGGCTGACCAGCGACGCGATGGCCATCTTCCCGCTCGACTTGGCGATCGACGGCGCCTTCGGCTCGACCCGCGGCGGACGGCCGGGGCGCCCCGGCCTCTCGCCGGGCGGGGCGGTGGGCAGCCGCGGCAGCATCTGGGTCGCGAGCGAGTCGTAGGGGCGCAACGCATCCGGATCGACGACCGGCCACTTAGAACTCGCGGGCACCCCGCCGACGCGCGGGATGAACACTGTCGCGTCCGGATCATCCGGTGCCAGCGGCGGCGCGCCGAACGGCATGCTGTTCTGCCCGCGCTCCTGCCGCCACGAGCGGACCGGCGGCCATCGCGGCGCGGACGGCGGCGGCTGCGGCAACTGCCCGCGATGACCGTCTTCCGCCGGCGGGTGCTCAGGCGGCGGGCGCCGGGTGACCCGTTCGACGGGACGGTCGGGTGGCCACTCCGGGTCTCTCTCCAACACTGCCCCATCGTCAACGGTCGATTCGATCCCCCAGCGTAGTCACTTCGCGCACGGCAGCGGTCGACCGCGGAGCCGCGCTCAGCCGTCCTTTTCCGGCGGCAGCTCCAGCATCTCGAGAAACGCGGTCGCCGCCGGGGTCAACCCCGTATCGGCCCAGATGAGGTATTCGACGCGCGTCGGGGCGTCCGTGATCTCGATCGTGGTCAGGTCGGACAGCTGCGGCACATACATCGACGGCAGCATCGCGATTCCCAAGCCCTGCCGGACAAGCCGGGCCATCATGAAGTCGGCGGTGGTCACCTCGAACGCGACTTCGCGGCTCAGACCGGCGGCGGCGAACGCCTCGTCCGACTGGTTCCGGCCCGCGGTGTTGAGCGGCAAGTCGATAAATACCTCGGTCGCGAGCCGGCGAAGGTCGACGGTGCGTTCCCCGGCGAGCGGGTGGTCCGGGGCGACAACGGCGACGAGCCGGTCGCGGGCCAGCTCGCGTGCGTTGACTCCTTGGGGACGCATCGAGGTCGGAAGCCCGAGGAACGCGACCTCGATGATCCCCTGCCGGACCTGGTCAGCGAGGTCTTCGCTGGCTCCGACCCGGATCCCGAGGCGCACCTGGGGGTATTCGATGCGGTATCTGCGCAGCGCGTCGGGGATGTCCACCGCCGCGACAGTCGGGATCAGTCCGACAGCCAGCCGCCCGCGCACCTCGCCGACGGCGGCGGAAACCTCGGCGGCAGCCCGTTCGGCCGCGTTGAGGCTCTCGCGGGCCGCGGACAGGAACGCTTCCCCGGCGGGGGTGATCCGCACGCGCCTGCTGGTCCGTTCGAACAGCCGGGCGCCCAGCTCGCGTTCGAGACGTGCGATCTGGTGGCTCAGCGCGGATTGCACCACCAGGCACCGCTCGGCGGCGCGGGTGAAGCTCATGGTCTCGGCGACGGCGACCACGTACCGCATCTGCTGCAACTCCACCCATCCATCGTGAATCACGATAGATGGGATGACAAGGTTGTGTTGGACTCATGAATCGGTCGTCGCGAGACTGGTTCGCACAAGCAGTTCCCGAGACACCGGAGCGCCTGGTCTCCGGAACTGACGGGCTCGGCGCACTGAAGCGCAACCGAGCCGGATACCCCGCTAACCACCGAATCCAGGAAGAAGCATGTCCTCATCCAGCACTGCCTCGCCCTCGTCTTCACGGGCATGGCTCGGCGTCGCCGCCATCACGGCGAGCCTGTTCGTCTTCGTCACCACGGAACTCATGCCCGTCGGCCTCCTCACTCCGATGAGCGGCGGGCTGGCCGTCTCGGTGGGCATCGCCGGGATGGTCGTAACCGGATACGGCGTCTCCGCAGGCGTCGGCGTCCCCTTCATCGTGGCCTGGACCCGCCGGGTCGACCGCCGGGCGCTGCTCGCCGCGCTGCTCGTCGTCCTCGCCGCCGGGAATCTGATCACCGCGCACTCGCCCGATTTCGTCGTGGTCCTCGCGACCCGGTTGATCATGGGCTTCGCGCACGGGGTCTTCTGGGCGATCGGCGTCAGCATGGCGACGCGCCTGGTGCCGAACCAAGCCAGCCGCGCCGCCGCGGTCGTCCTGTCGGGCATGTCCATCGGCACGGTGGTCGGCGTGCCGATGGGCACCTTCATCGCCGATCTCACCGACTGGCGCACGACATTCACGATCTGGGCCGGGCTCAGCGCGGTCGTGTGCCTGCTCGTGGCCGCGGCGGTTCCGTCCCTTCCCTCGACCGACGCCATCCCCGTCCGCGAGATCTTCCTCTTGCCGGTGCGCAACGGCCGCCTGCGTGCAGTCATGATCACCGTCACGCTTTACGTGCTCGGCCACTTCGGTGCCTACACCTTCATCCGCCCGTTCATGGAAAGCCAAGCGGCGGCTTCGCCCGGTCTGATCACCATCCTGCTGATCGTCTTCGGCGTCGGCGGCGCAGCGGGCAACTTCGCCGCCGCCCACACCGTCACCAGGAACATGAAGGCGACCTTCGTCATCTCCTGCGCCGGGCTCGTCGTCTCGCTGCTGCTTCTGCTCCTCGTCGGCAATCACCCGGCCGGTCTCGCGGTGTCCGTGGCGTTGTGGGGAATTGCCTTCGGCGCGGCCAATCTCTGCCAGGTGAACATGATCCTGGCCGCGGCCCCGGACGCGTTCGAAGCAGCGATGTCGTTGAACACCATGGGGTACAACATCTCCATCGCCCTCGGCGCACTGCTCGGCGGCCTGTTCGCGAACAACGTCGGACTGACCGGAGCCATGTGGTTCGGCGTCGGACTCACCGCGGCCGCACTGGTATCGGCGTTCGCCTCTATGCGCACCACCCCGGCTGACGAAGCTGCCGCCAGGCCAGCCTAGAAGGCAGACGCGCCTCATACGTTCGCCCGTGACCGAGCAGCGCGGCGGAGCGCCATGCCCGCCGCGCCCAGCACGAGTACGGCGAGAAGAATCCAACTCCCCCGGCCGACCCAGGTTTCGATCTGCCGTGCCGCCTCGCCCGCGGCCGCGCCGATCGCGATGTGCAGCGCGCACCATGCCGTCGCCCCGACAGCCACGGCGGGCAGGAACTTCCGCAGCGGCAGGCCCGACGTGCCCGCCGCCGCGGGGACGAGCGTCCGGAGCACGGGGAGGAAGATCGCGATCAGCACGGCCCACGCGCCCCGCCGGCGCAGTGTGTCTGCAGCGCGATCCCATGCCGCCGCGCCGTACCGCCGCACCAGTTTGGTCTGTCGCAGCCAGGGTCCGTATCGCCGTCCCAGCCAGTATCCGAGGAGGTCGCCCGCGATGGCGCACACCGTGGTGACCAGCCACATGACGACGAACCGGTCCGGAGCCGTCGCTGTCGTGCCAAGGACGAACAACCCCGTTTCACCCGGCGCGATAAACCCAAGCCCCAGCGTGCACTCGCCGAACACCAGAACCCCCGCGACCGCGGTAACCGCCGCCGGAGGCAAGGACGCGAGCCCGTCGAGCAGCTCGGCGATCACGGGATCAGCTCCACGACCGGATGCGCCGCCCGGTCGAACACAGTCGTGGACCGGCCACGCAGATGCAGATCGAAGAAGGCCACGACGTACTTCCGTTGCGCGGCAAGGCTCCCGGCGGGGTCGACGGTGCCGATCATGGCCGTGTGGTCGCCGGGGACCTGCGGCAGCATGACTTGCGCGTCGGTGAAGCTCATGTGTTCGGCGTCGGGCAGGTACACGTCGCGTTTCCAGCCGGTCGACGCGGCCCAGAACGCGGCCCAGTCGTCGTTGTGCCGGTGGTTGCGGGGCCGTCCGCTGCTCGTGCCGCCGCCCATGAGCAGGAACGGGCGCGTGACGCCGACCCGGGCGGCGTTGCCGTAGCGCGGGTCCATGCTGCCGTCGAGGTTGATGCCCGCCTTGATCCTGGGGTCGGCGATCATCGCGTCGGCGGTCGTATAGCCGCCCATGGAGTGGCCGAACATGCCGACCCGCGACAGTCCGAGTTCGTCGAGCACGAAGCTCGTGTCGCGTACTCGTTCGGCCAGCACCTGCGCCGGGTCGAGACCGGCCTGCGGCAGCTCGACCCGGTCGGGGAACTGGACGGGCGCGATCGGCGTGTGGTCCATGCCGATCACGAGATATCCGCGGCTCGCCAGATCCTCGATCAGAGCGGTGCCGAGGAAGCGGGATTGCATCGCACCGGGCGAGTACAGGATGGCCTGTTCGCGGACAGGCAGCGGAATCGCTCCGGTGCGCGAGTGGGTGACGGTGCTCGCGAAATCGGCGGAGCCCGGGCCGATGAGACGGTCGTAGTAGTCCGCGACGCCGGGCGAGAACTGGCTGGTGGGTTTGCCGTTCCCGGCTGACGGATACCACAGCGACACCATCATCTCGCGGGCTTTGCCGGTCCACGGGTCGATGCGGTTCCGGTCGACGAGGTGCAGTTCCTTCGTGCCTACCGGGTACCGGCCGGTGGGCGCGGGCAGCTTCATGGCGGCCGGACTGGCGACAGCCACGCCCGCCTGCCCGACAAGAGCCGCCGCTATCAGAGCGACAGCGATCAGGGTTTTTCTCATGCGGCCAGATTCGTCGCGGCGGCCGTACCCCGGCATCTATCTCCGGGCAACGGACGGACTAGCCGAAGGTCATAGAAGCCCCGCCTCGTGCGCGATGATCGCCGCCTGCACCCGGTTCGCGACCTCGAGACGCCGCAGGATCGACGTGACGAACACCTTCACCGTGCCCTCGACGACGTGGAGGCGACGGGCGATCTCGGCGTTGGGCAGGCCGGCGCCGACAAGGGCGAGCACCTCCCGTTCGCGCGGGGTGAGCGCGTCGACCGCCTTGCGCGCCCGCGCCTCGTTCGAGAGCCGCTTTCCCCGGACCCGCTGGATGACGCGGTGCGCGACCGTCGGCGCGAGATAGGCGGCTCCGTCCGCGACCGCACGGATCCCGGCGAACAGCTCGCGCGGGTCGCCGGTCTTGAGCAGGAACCCGCGGGCGCCGCCGTCGAGCGCGGCCGCGATCTGCTCGTCGGCGGAAAACGTGGTCAGCATGAGCACGCCTGCCGTCGGGACCGTCCGGGTCAGCTCGGCCGCCACGGCGAGACCGTCGAGGACCGGCATGACGATGTCCAGCAAAACCACGTCGGGCCGGTGCGCGATCGCCAGCTCGACGGCCGCGCGCCCGTCGCCGGCCTCCGCGACGATCTCGATCTCCGGGTCGGCGGCGAGCACGGCGGCGATGCCCGCGCGGGTCAGCGGTTCGTCGTCGGCGAGCAGGACGCGGATCATCGCGACACCGCCGCCCGCGGCGCGGTTTCCTTGACCGCCAGCCGCCCGTCGGCGAAGCACAGGCGATAGAACAGGCGCGCGTCGGTCTGGACGCTCGCCCAGTAGCGCCGGCAGTCCGCCGGCCGGGCCGGCCCGGGCAGTTCGGGCGCGGGATCGCCGAGCATCTGGAAGCGGGGCAGCATTTTCTCGACGTCCTCCTGGGACTGTCCGACGACCAGCCGCTCGAATACGGCCGGGTCGAGCCGGTTGTCGGTGCCGGTCACGAAGTACAGGCCGAGCGCGAGCACGAGCACCCCGCCGCCGGCCGCGAGCGGAACCCGCCCGAGCCGCCACAGCCGCGGCCGCTCCCGCGCCGGACGACGGCCCTCCGCCGGCACGACGACGGTCAGCACGAACCGGTCGCCGCGCATCCCGGCCGTGACCTCCCCGATCTCCCGAAGCCCGGCGATGCCGAACCCGGACTCGGAATCCGCAGCGGCGGCCGGATTTCCGACCGTGACGGTCGTGGTATCGCCCTCGGCGACGACGTCCACGGTCACCGGCGCTCCGGGCGCGTGCCGCGCGGCGTTGGTGAGCCCCTCTCGCACCACTCGATACACGGCGGGGACGTTCACCGGCACACCGGTGACGGTCAGCCGGACCTCCTGACCAGCGGCTTGCGCCCGGGCGACGAGGCGATCGAGGTCCGGCACAGGTTCGCCGAGCAGCCCGATGATCTCGCGCAGCCGCTCAGTCGCGGCGGTGACCCCAGCCCGCACCTCACCAGCGCGGACGCGAACCTCCTCGTCGAGCGCGGGGGCCACTTCCAGCGCGCCCGCGCGAAGTGCGACGAGTTCCAGTTCGTGGCCGAGGGAATCGTGCATCTCCCGTGCGATCCGGTTGCGCTCCAGCAAGGCGGCCCGTTCGAGCCCGGCAGCGTGGAGACGCGCGCGTTGCCGCCGGTAGCGCCCCGTCAGCCAGGGACCGCCCGCGACCGCGAGGACGACGAGGACCTGGAGGAACCAACGGTAGAGACCGTGAAGGACACCGAATCCGCCGCGCTCGGCGACCTCGGCGAACACGACGACCGGCAAACCCGCGCCGAGCACCGCAGCGACCGCGCCCAGCCGATCCTCGCCCCACCGCCCGGCGAGATAAGCGAACCCGGCGACGGCGGCCCAGGGCCAGAACCGGACGGGATCCGCCGTCGCGGGCACGAACGACAGCACGAGCACCACAGCGACCGCGCAAGCCACGACAGCGGAGGGAAACCGGCGGACCAGCGCCGCCGCGAGGCCGACTCCGGCAAGCCCGGCGAGCAGTTCCTCCCACCGGACCGTGCCGCCCGCGAAACTCTCGAACCCCAGCACGGCCGCGACGAAAAGCAGACAAACGATCCGGCCCACTGCCATGCGGATCACTTTACCGACCGCGGATGCGGCGACACCTCCGACCGGAAACCCCGAATAACCAGCCGGGCCCGCGGCCGTCAGGAAGGAACCGTGAGAACCGCACTGTTCTTGCGCGACCGGGCAGGCCCGAACGCGCATGGTAGCGCTGGCGCTACCGTGAAGTCGGGTGTTGAAGGCATGTCGGCGGGCGCCGGCGGTTCCTAATGTCGTCGGCATGGAAATGGAAGCCTCCCGCAGCCGGCAGGCCGGTGGTCCGGCCGTCACCGCCCTGCTCTGCCTGATCTTCGTCGCCAGCGCCGCCACCAACTCGATCGGCGGTTTCACCGGGCTGGACACCATGTTCCGGATGACCTCCGGCGGAATCGCCGTGGCGTGCCTGCTGATCCTGATCGTGCGCTTCGCCGCGCGCCGCAAGGGCTGACGCCGATGTTGACCGCCGTGCCGGTGGTGCTGGCCGCGTCGCTGCTGGCGCCGAATACCGCTGCTCCGGACCCGGTTCGCACGCTCGCCCAGGAGATAGTCGCGTCCGGCGCGACCGGCGTGCAGATCCGGACAGTCCACGACGGACACTCCCGCACCGTGACCGCCGGAGTGTCCGAACTGGACTCCCGGCGACCAGTCTCGCCGACCGGACGGTTCCGGATCGGCAGCGCGACGAAGATGTTCACGTCCACTGTGGTCCTGCAACTCGCAGCGGAACACCGCATCCAGCTCGACACCCCCGTCGAGCACTACCTGCCCGGACTCCTGCCGCACGGCAAGGAGATCACCGTACGAATGCTCCTGCAGCACACCAGCGGCCTCTACGACTACACCGACTCTCTCCCGCTGCTCGGGCCCGACCTGGAAAAGATCCGGTACCAGCACCGTTCGCCGGAGTCGATGGTCGCGCTCTCGACGGCCAAGCCGCTGGACTTCCCGCCCGGCAGCAAGCATTCCTACTCCAACACCAATTTCATCGTGCTCGGGATGCTGATCGAGCGAACCACCGGGCACGCGTGGGGAACCGAAGCGGCACAACGCATCCTGCGGCCGCTCGGCCTGCACCACACGTCGGTTCCCGGGGACCGCACCGGGATCCCGGGCCCGCACGCGCACGGGTACCAGGAGATGAACGGGAAGCTCGTCGACGTCAGCGACTTGAACCCGAGCATGGCCTGGGCGGCCGGCGAAATCATCTCCACCACCGCGGATCTGGACAAGTTCGTCCGAGCACTGGCGGCGGGGCGGCTGGTGCCGCCGGACCTGCTGAAGCAGATGACCACCCCGCGCTCCGCGACCGAGGAATACGGGCTCGGGTTGCGCACCCCGACCACCACCTGCGGAGTACGGGTTTTCGGCCACACCGGCGGGATTCCCGGATTCCAGACCGTCGCGTTCACCAGCCCGGACGGAAAACGGCGCGTCGAAGCTTCGGTCACGTTGGGCCGGGGCCCGAACTTCGACTGGACTCGCGCCGTGCTCGACAAGTTCTTTTGCAGCTGAGTGCCAACACTGAACGAGGAAACCAATGCTGAACGCTGTGCCCTTCGCCCTGACCGCGGCCCTGCTCGCCCCCACCACGCCAGCCGCGGCTGACCCCGTCCGCACCGTCGCGGAAGAAACGGTCGCGGCAGGCGCGACCGGCGTGCAGATCCGGACAGTCCACGACGGACACTCCCGGACCGTGACCGCCGGAGTGTCCGAACTGGACTCCCGGCGGCCGGTCTCGCCCACCGGGCGATTCCGGATCGGCAGCACGACCAAAACGTTCGTAGCCACCGTAGTGATGCAACTCGTCGCCGAACACCGGATCCAGCTCGACACGCCCGTCGAGCGCTACCTGCCCGGACTCCTGCTGCGCGGCAACGAGATCACCGTGCGAATGCTCCTGCAGCACACCAGCGGCCTCTACAATTATCTCCGGGCAATCTCGTTGGACGGCGCTGATCTGGAGAAAGTCCGCTACCAGCACTTTTCGCCGGAATCACTGGTCGCCATCGCGACCGCGCGGCCGCTCGATTTCCCGCCGGGCAGCAAGTTCTCGTATTCCAACACCAACTACACCGTGCTCGGCATGCTGATTGAGCGAACCACCGGACACGCATGGGGCGACGCGGTGACCAAGCGGATCCTGCGCCCGCTGGGCATGCACCACACGGTGGTCCCCGGGGACCGCACCAGGATCCCGGGCAAGCACGCACACGGCTATCAGGAGATGAACGGGAAACTGGTCGACGTCACCGAACTGAACCCGAGCTTCGGCGGCGCCGCGGGCGAGATGATCTCCACCACGGCGGACCTGGACAAGTTCGTCCAAGCGCTGGCCGCGGGACGGCTGTTACCGCCGCCGCTGCTGAAGGAGATGACCACCCCGCGCTCCGCGGCCGAGGAGTACGGACTGGGAGTGGAAACCCGGACCACGCCGTGCGGAATCCCGGTTTTCGGCCACACCGGCGGGATTCCCGGGTACGGGACGATCGCGTTCACCAGCGCGGACGGAAAGCGCCGGGTGGAAGCTTCGCTGACGTTCGGCCGCGGACCCGCGAATGACGCCTTCTATTCGTTGATCGACAAGGTGATCTGCGCCTGAAAGACCACGGCCTGGGTCCGGTTGGGGAGCCGGGCTCAGGCCGTGGCCGTTAGCGCGTCTTCGGATCTCAGGCCTTGTCGTGCTTCTCAGTATCCCCGGGCCACTGGCCGGTAAGCTTGTCGTACCCAGTCGCGCCGCCACGATCGACAGCGGCCTTGACCACTCCGAAGATCGCACCCTGCACAGATGCGGCCAGCAGCACCTCTCCCCAGCCGCGTTCTTTCTGTGTTGGCTCCGGAGCCTTCTTAGTACTCCAGCTGTAGTTCGTGATCGGGTGCTGGTT
>NZ_SDLS01000038.1:0-88821 GCF_004522315.1 Amycolatopsis sp. CFH S0740
CAGCAAGATCACGAACTACAGCTGGAGTACTAACCGGCATAAACACTCACGAGGCGCTAGACCCGGGCGAGTTCCGGGCTGGCGGCACGGAATCGCGGCACCACCGCGGTCAACGCCAGCCCGGCCACCGCCGCGACCGCGGCGACCGCGAACGTGGCGCGGAAGCCCGCGAGCGAAGGCACGGTGAACGAGCCGACGGTGATCGTCAGGTGGGCGAGCATCGTGGCCATCACGGCGCTGGACGTCGAGGTGCCGACGGACCGCATGAGCGAGTTGAGCCCGTTCGCGGACGCGGTTTCGGTGACCGGCACCGCGCTCATGATCAGCGCGGGCATCGCGGCGTAAGCGATGCCGACGCCCGCCCCGATGATCACCGACGCGATGATCAGCTCGACCGCGTTGGCCATCAGGAAAATCGCGAAAACGTAGCCGACCGCGATCACGATCGCGCCGGTCATGAGCGTGACGCGCGCGCCGTAGCGATTGGTCAGCCGCGCGGAGACCGGGGACAGGGCCATCATGACCAGGCCGTTCGGCGCGAGGCACAGACCGGCTTCGACCATGCTGAGCCCGAGTCCGTAGCCGGTCGCCGAAGGCGCCTGCAGCAACTGCGGGAACGACAACGACATCGCGTACATCGCGAAGCCGACGAGCACCGAAGCGAGGTTGGTGAACAACACCGGCCGTCGCGCCGAAACGCGCAGATCGACCAGCGGGTCCCGCCGGCGCAGCTGGTACCACCCCCAGGCCGCGAGAACGACCACGGCGGTCGCGGCGAACCCGAGCGTCGCCGGACTCCCCCAGCCCCATTCGCCACCCTTCACGATCGGCAGCAACAGGCTGGTGAGACCGACGATCAACCCGAGCGTGCCGAGGAAATCGAACGGCGCGGGCGTGCGGACCGGCGATTCCGGAACGAACCGCAGGATCAGCAGCGCACACCCGAGCCCGAGCCCGGCCGCGCCCCAGAACAGGACGTGCCAGTCGGCGTGCTCGGCCACGATCGCCGCGACCGGCAACCCGATCGCACCGCCGACGCCGAGCGTCGCGCTCATCAGCGAAATCGCGCCGCTCACACGGTCCGGCGGCAGTTCGTCGCGCATGATGCTGATGCCGAGCGGAATGACGCCCATCGCGCAGCCCTGCAACCCGCGGCCGACGATCATCAGCGCGAGCGAACTGGTGAGCGCCGAGACCACGGATCCGGCGATCAGCACCGCGAGGCTCACGAGCAGCACGCGGCGTTTGCCGTAGAGATCGCCGAGCCGCCCCGCGACCGGCGTGCAGACCGCCGCCGCGAGCAACGTGACGGTGACGACCCACGACGCGTCCGTCGGCGTGGTGTCGAGCAGTCTCGGGAACGCCGGGATCAACGGGATGACCAGCGTCTGCATGAACGAAGCGACCAGCCCGCACGAGGCGAGCACCACGATGATCGGCCCCGAACCCGCCCGCGCCACCACGTCCCCCGTTCCGTATGCCGTACCGGATTCGCACGCTACCGGGCGCGGCGCGCGGAACGGGCGGTTCGTGATCGATCCGACTTACCGGACTGGTCCGTTTGGCCCAATGATCGCGTGGCCTAGCCGCCCGGCTGCGGGGAGAACGCGAAACGCAACCGTCGAGTCAGTCCTTCGCGAGCCGCGAGATCGTCGCCAGCATTCGCCGCACGCCGAAGACGTGGCCGCCGCTTCCGACGACGAGCAAGCGGTAGCCCGCTCCGGCCACCCCGGGGAACCGGGCCCGGCTTTCGGCGCGGACCACGGTCTGTGCGGCGGAGAGGGATTCGAGCCGGAAGGTGAGGCGGTACTCGGAAAACTGGTGTCGTCCGGCAAGCGCAAGCTGGTGCGGCGGTTCGGCGACCACGACCCGGAAGCCGGGCACGGTGGATCCTTCCGCGAGCGGACGCGGACCAGTTGCCTTCCAATCGGCGCAGCGGACCGCCCAGGCGTACGCGGTGGCCAACCGGCCGGAGAAGCGTTCTGCGACCTGGTTGACCGCGCGCCAGGTGGTCTCGGCGTCGGCGGGCACGGTGACGCGATGTTCGTCCAGGACGGGTAATTGCTCTTCGGCAGTCATCGGCTCCTCCGCGGGCATCGTCTCACGCGCCCGCGGGCTCAGCCGTCCGCGGGACACCACGGGTCCGGGGCGCGCAGAACCGACTTGCCGCAGAAGCCCTGTAGCGCCGGGTCGACTTCTCCGCCTTGGACCTGCAGCACCGCGAGCGGTTTGTCCTGCGGGACGTGCCTGCCGATGTCGCCGCCGTAGTCGATGGTTCCGCTCACCCCCTCGATGTATTTGTTGATCTGGTTCGCGTCCGGCCGCGAGGTGTGGATCGCGGCGATCTCCCGCCACACCGCACCTGGAGTGACCGGGATTTTCGACGACGTCTCCCGCAGGTACGCGGTCGCGGTGATCATCACCAGCGCGGCATCGTAGGACAACGCCGCGTGTCCGTCGAACGAGCGGCCTTTTTCGGTGTGTTCAAAGGAGAACTTGGCGTTGAGCGTGGAGTAGAAGTCGCGCGCGAGACCTTTCGCGGGTGTCGCCGGCGCGTTCGCGAGCGCGAAATAGTAGTACGGCAGCGCACGATGATCTTCTCGCGCAACGGAGTCGGCGACGAAACGCGCGACATCGTCGTCGCCGATGATCGTCGCGGTGCTGCCGCATTGCGCGGCCCCAGCCAAGAACGCTCCGAAATCGGGGACGCCTCGTCCGGCGAAGAACGCATACCCGTTGTAGGAGCAACTGTCGCGCCCGGCGGCACCCGCGTTGCCCACGAGCCGGTCGCCGTAGCGGAGATGCGCGGACCTCGTTTTTTGCCCTTCGTCCGGTACGAAAGCGCGTGCTTCGACCGCGAAACCCTTGTCCTTGAACTCTTTCAGCAGATTGTCGCGAAGGTTGGGACTGTAGAAGTCAGTGTCGTCGTCGGAGTAATAGATGCGAAGCGAGCGCGGACCGGGGCGCTGGGCGGCAAAGGCCGCGGCCACCGCTGCTTCCCGGCGGTTTTGCGGTGCGACCTGGAAGTAGATCGGGTTCTGGTCCGCGAGCTGATCCGCGGTGAGGGTCGCCGCGACCACCGGGATGCCCGCGTCGCCGAGCGCGCGGATCGTGGTGGCGGTCGGCTCGCTGCTCATGTCGAGTCCGACCACACCGACGATGCTGGGGTCCTGTTTTGCCATCTCCAGCAGGGTGCGCGCGACCTGCGCGCCCTGGAGCATTCCCTTGCCGCCGTTGGCGATCAGCATGCGCACGATCGGCTCGGCCGCCGCGGTCGCGTCGAGCTGCCGCGACTGCGCGACCGCGAAGCCTTCCAGCGATTCGCGTTCCGCGGTGAGTCCCTCGGCGGTGCCGTTCGACGACGTCAGCGCCTCCAGGTCGACCAGCGTGATGTACGGCCGTTCCGGATGCTGCTGGTGCAGTTCCTCGGCCCGCCGGTTCTGCTCCGCGACCACGGCTTCGACTTGCTGGATCGTCCCCTCCTTGTCGACCGGGGAGAACAGCGTGAAGGTGCCGTCGGACACACCGACGCACTGGTCGTCCACCCGGGTCAGCCACTCGCTCGACGTGCCGCAGTGACTGTCCAGAAAGGACTGATAACGCACCACGGCGAACGCGGCGACCAGCGCGAGCACCACCGCGGGCACCCCGGCCCGGATCCAGCGCGTCGTCCACCACGCCGCCCGCCCGCGTCCGCCGGACAGGTCGTAGTGCTCGCCGAGCGCCAGCATTCGCTTGCGCACCTCGGTTTCCTCGGGCTCCGTCTGCGGCACGTCGAGCCCGATCGGCAGGTACCACGCGGTCGGGCGGCGGGCGCGCCGGTCCGCGCTGAGCCGGTTCTGCCACACCCGGTACGCGCCCGCGGCGTCGGTCGCGTGGTACTTCGGCCGGTCCTCGCTCGGCGCGGCGTCCGGCGGCGGAGCCTGGCTCGCGCTCACCACCAACAGCGGGTCGAAAAGCCCGACCTGGTTGCGGACGTCGTTCATCAGCCGGAGCAGCCGGTAACCGCCGTTCGCGGGACCGACCTCGTCGAGCAGCAGCACCGGATAGGTCATCCGGCGCCGCCGCCAGAACTGCCACGGCCGCAGCCGGTACTCGCGGCGCAGGTCTTCCAGGAACGCGTTGACCAGCAGCCGCGCGACGTACTCGGGCGATTCCTTCTGCCATTCGCCGTCGGTGAGCCGCAGCGCGAAGCGCACGAAACTGCCGGACATCTCCGGTGCGAGGTGCGGCTGGCGCAGGAACCACCGGTACCGCCCGGACAGCCCCGGCACGCGCCCGGTGACCGCGAGCCGGAAGGTGCCGAACGTCAGCAACCGCAGCAGCAGCAACGGAAATCGCCACGCCGGATGCTGCGGCACCAGCTCGCGGCTGACGCTGTCGATGGCCGAGCGGAAGCGGACCAGCAGGCC
Source organism: Amycolatopsis sp. CFH S0740 (assembly GCF_004522315.1). NCBI lineage: Bacteria > Bacillati > Actinomycetota > Actinomycetes > Pseudonocardiales > Pseudonocardiaceae > Amycolatopsis > Amycolatopsis sp. CFH S0740. Next base: position 4,413 of record NZ_SDLS01000038.1, read on the forward strand.
GTTCTCCTGCAGCTCGCGCAACAGCGTGCGTTCGGGATCGGTGTCGCCGTCCGGAAACTGCTTCGCCATGAGCTGATCGACCAGCGTGAACAGCCGGAACCGCAACCGGCTTTCCCGGGTGCGGCCGCTGCGGACGAGACTGTTGCGGACGTGCCACAGCAGGTCGCGCACGGCATCGACGCTCTCCTTGGTCGCCTCGGCGGCGGAATCGGTGTCCTGCCGATCGGCGAGGGGCAGATAGACCGAACGCACGGTGCCCGCCGGTTCCGCGTTCTGCAGCCGGGACGCCAGCTCCTTGAGCACGCCCGCGCGCGCGTCGCCGACGAGGCACACCATCGGCAGCCCGCGCCGCCCGGCGCGCTCCCGGTGATAACCGGGACGCCATTCTCCGTCGTCCAGCAATTCCCGCGGCCGGTCGCCGATTCGAGATCGTTGGTAAAGCGCCCCGATGAGCTTGACGAGCCGATCCGCACCAGCGAACGCGAGCTGCTCCCCCGCGACTGCCACCGTCTGGTCCATGCCGAAGTAAACCACGCGGCTCAGGGGAGGGGTCCCGGAATTATGCCGCCATGCCAAGGGTTTCCGCCCTCGGACAGCGGCCATTCGAGTAGTCCGGGTTCAGCCGTCCGGACGACCCGAGTTCACGCTGAGCGACCGCGGTCGACCGTTCCTTGATCACCTTACGAAAACAGCAGAAATCGTCCTGAATAGACATGAAAAACGGGGCCGCCCCGGAAAAACCGGAGCGGCCCCGCGGAGAAATATCTTTTTTACTCGTAAATCTCGCCCTTGGCGGCCTTCTCCACCAGGGACTGCGGCGGCTCGAAGTGGCTGCCGTACCGCGCCGCCAGTTCGCGGGCCCGGTCCACGAAGCCCTGCAGGCCGCCCTCGTACTGGTTGATGTACTGGATCACGCCACCGGTCCAGGGCGGGAAACCGATGCCGAAGATGGACCCGATGTTGGCGTCCGCGACCGAGGTCAGGACGCCCTCGTCGAAGCACTTCACCGTTTCCAGCGCCTCGGCGAAGAGCATGCGCTCCTTGAGGTCCTCGAACGGCACGTCCGCCGAACCCGAGTTGAACGCCTCGCGCAGGCCCGGCCACAGACCGGTGCGCTTGCCGTTCTCGTCGTACTCGTAGAAGCCCGCCCCGGTGGAACGGCCCTTGCGGTCGTACTTGTCGAGCATCGTGTCGATGACGGCCTCGGACGCGTGCGCGTTCCAGGTGCCGCCCGCGGCCTCGATCGCGGCACGGGTTTCCGCGCGGATCTTGCGCGGCAGCGTCAGGGTCAGCTCGTCCATCAGCTGCAGCGGCGGCGCCGGGTAACCGGCCTGCGAACCCGCCTGCTCGATCGACGCCGGCTCGACGCCCTCGCCCAGCGCGGCCACGGCCTCGTTGATGAAGGTGCCGATGACCCGCGAGGTGAAGAAGCCGCGGCTGTCGTTGACGACGATCGGGGTCTTGCGGATCTGCAGCGTGTAGTCGAAGACCTTCGCCAGCGTGGCGGGCGACGTCTTCTCGCCGCAGATGATCTCGACCAGCGGCATCTTGTCCACCGGCGAGAAGAAGTGGATCCCGATGAAGTCCTCGGTGCGCTGCACGCCCTCGGCGAGGGTGGTGATCGGCAGCGTCGAGGTGTTGGAACCCAGCACCGCGTCCGCGTTGACGATGCTCTCGATCTCGCCGAACACCTTGTGCTTCAGCTCGACGCTCTCGAACACGGCCTCGATGACGAAGTCGACGCCGGCGAAGTCGGCCGGGTCGGCGGTCGGCTTGATCCGCGCCAGCAGCGCGTCCGACTTCTCCTGCGTGGTCTTGCCGCGCGAGAGCGCCTTCTCCTCGAGCTTGACCGCGTAGCCCTTGCCCTTGTCAGCCGCCTCCTGCGAGACGTCCTTGAGGACCACGTCGATGCCCGCCTTCGCGGACACGTAGGCGATCGCGGCGCCCATCATCCCGGCGCCGAGCACGCCGACCTTCTTGGCGGTGAACTTCTCGAACCCGTCCGGACGCGAACCGCCGGAGTTGATCGTCTGCAGGTCGAAGAAGAACGCCTTGGTCATGTTCTTCGAGACCTGCCCGATCGCCAGGCTCACGAAGTAGCGGGTCTCGACCTGGATCGCGGTGTCGAAGTCGACCTGCGAACCCTCGATCGCGGCGGCGAGGATCGCGCGCGGCGCGGGCATCGGCGCGCCCTTGAGCTGCTTGCGCAGGTTCGCCGGGAACGCGGGCAGGTTCGCCGCGAAGCTCGGGTTCGACGGGGTGCCGCCCGGGATCTTGTAGCCCTTGACGTCCCACGGCTGCACGCCGCCCTCGGGATTGGCCTTGATCCACGCCTTCGCGGCGGGCACCAGCTCGTCGACGGTGTCCACGACCTCGTGCACCAGGCCGATCTCCAGCGCCTTGCGCGGCTTCATCCGCTGGCCCTGCAGCAGGACGTTCAGCAGCGCGCTCTGGATGCCGAGCAGCCGCACGGTGCGGACCACGCCGCCGCCGCCGGGCAGCAGGCCGAGCGTGACCTCAGGCAGGCCGATCTGGCTGCCCTTGACGTCGGCCGCGATGCGGTGGTGCGTCGCGAGCGCGATCTCGAGGCCGCCGCCGAGCGCCGCGCCGTTGATGGCCGCGACGACCGGCTTGCCGAGCTGCTCGAGCCGGCGCATCTGGCTCTTCATCGCGCCGCTGGACGCGGTGATCTCCGCCGCGTGCTCCGGCTTCGCCTGGATCAGGTCGCGCAGGTCGCCGCCGGCGAAGAAGGTCTTCTTCGCGGACGTGAGCACGACACCGGTGATGTCGTCCTTCTCCGCCTCGAGGCGGTCCACGGTCGCGGCGAGCGACTCGCGGAAGGCCTGGTTCATCGTGTTCGCCGACTGGTCCGGGTCGTCCAGGGTCAGCGTGACGATGCCGTCGGAATCCTTGTCCCAGCGGATGGTCTTGCTTTCGGTCATCTCGGTCCTCACACCCGCTCGATGATGGTCGCGACACCCATGCCGCCGCCGATGCACAGCGTCACCAGCGCCCGGCGCGCCTCGCGGCGCTCCAGCTCGTCGACCACGGTGCCGACCAGCATCGCGCCGGTGGCGCCGAGCGGGTGGCCCATGGCGATCGCGCCGCCGTTGACGTTGATCTTCTCGTCCGGAAGGTTCAGGTCCTTCTGCCACTTGAGCACGACGGACGCGAACGCCTCGTTGAGCTCCCACAGGTCGATGTCGTCCGGGGTCAGGCCCGCGGTCTTCAGCACCTTCTCGGTGGCCGGGGTCGGACCGGTCAGCATGATCGTGGGCTCGGACCCGATCGAGGCGGTGGCGACGATGCGCGCCCGCGGCGTGAGGCCGAAGGTCTTGCCCGCCTGCTCGGAACCGACCAGCACGATGGCCGACCCGTCGACGATGCCGGACGAGTTGCCGCCGGTGTGCACGTGGTCGATCTTCTCGACCTGGTGGTACTTCTGGAGCGCGACGGCGTCGAAGCCGCCCATCTCGCCGATCGTGGTGAAGGCGGGCTTGAGCTTCGCCAGACCCTCCACAGTGGACCCCGGACGGCGGTGCTCGTCGTGGTCGAGGATCGTGACGCCGTTCATGTCCTTGACCGGCACCACGGACTTCGCGAAGTAGCCGCCGGACCAGGCCGCCTCGGCCTTCTCCTGCGAGCGGACCGCGAAGGCGTCGACGTCCTCGCGGGAGAAGCCCTCCATCGTCGCGATCAGGTCCGCGCCGATGCCCTGCGGGGCGATGTAGTGGTCGTAGGCGGTGGCCGGGTCCATGAACAGCGCGCCGCCGTCGGAACCCATCGGCACGCGCGACATCGACTCCACGCCGCCCGCGATGACCAGCTGGTCCCAGCCGGAGCGGACCTTCTGCGCGGCGACGTTCGTGGCCTCGAGCCCGGACGCGCAGAACCGGTTGAGCTGCACGCCCGCGACGGTCTGCGGCAGGCCCGCGACGAGCGCGGCGGTGCGCGCGATGTCCGCGCCCTGCTCGCCCACCGGGGACACGACGCCGAGCACGATGTCGTCGATCGCCTGCGGATCGAGGTTCGGGTGGCGGACCTTCAGCTCCTGGATGAGGCCGACCACCAGGTCGACCGGCTTGGTGCCGTGCAGGGCACCGCCCTTGTTCTTGCCCCGGGGCGTGCGCAACGCCTCGTAGATGTAGGCCTCGCTACTCACTGAACAACTCCTCCGCGAAGCGGCATGGATGGACACTGCGGTGTATCTCGCGGCCGACTATACCGGCCGGTAAGTGCTAATGGCCATTAACATAAGCCCGATGAACCCCATGGTGTCAATGGGTTGCCGTAGTTTCGATTAGCGCTATGGTCAGTTCACCATGAGTACGTATCCCGCCCGCGGTACGCGCCCTCGCGACCGCAAGGCCCAGCTCGCTGCCGTCGCGGCCGAGCTGTTCCGCGCGCGGGGGTTCCACGGCGTCGGGATCAACGACATCGCCGCGGCGGCGGGGGTCACCGGCCCCGCGCTGTACCGGCATTTCGCCGACAAGCAGGCGATCCTCGCCTACGTCGTGCTCGCCGGGATCGACGACATGGAGTCGGCCACCGCGGCCGCGCTCGCCGATTCCGCGCCGCCGCTCGCCCAGCTGGACGCCCTGCTCACCGGCCTCGCGACGCAGGCGGTCGAACGCCGGGAGATCGCCGCGCTGTGGCGCTGGGAGGGTCCGCATCTGCCGCGCGAGCAGCGCCGGGAGATCCGCCGCCGGTCCGGCGCCGTGCTCGACGCGTGGACGAAAGCCCTGCTCACCCTGCGTCCCGAGCTGTCCGCGGACGAGGCCGAACTGCTGTGCTGGGCCGCGCTGTCGGTGTTCGGGAGTGTCGCGGTGCACCACACGTCGGTGGCGCGCAAGCGCTTCGTGCCGCTGCTGGTCGAACTGGCGCAGACTGTGCTCAACGCCTCACTGCCGGTCCCGGACGAACCCGCGCCGCCGGTCGCGAGCAGCCTCGGCACGCCGTCCCGCCGCGAGCAGGTGCTGACCGCCGCGACCGGGCTCTTCGCCGAACGCGGCTTCCACACGGTGAGCATGGAGGACATCGGCGCGGCGGCAGGCATCGCCGGGCCCAGCGTGTACCGGCACTTCCCCAGCAAAGCCGCGCTGATGGTCGCGATCGGACACCGCGCCGCCGACCGGCTCGCGCTGGCCGCCGAACAGGCACTGCGGGCCCCGGACGAACGATCCGCGTTGGGCCGCCTCGCCGCGTCGTACGTGCACATTCTGCTGCGCACGCCGGAACTGCTGGTGTCCTTCACCGCGGACCGCGCGACCATGCCGCAGCGGGACAAGGCGGATCTGCGCCGCGTCCAGCGGGACTACGTCGACCAGTGGGTTTCCTTGCTGTGCGCGGTGTTTCCGGAGCTTCCGGCGCGCGAGGCGAAGATCCGGGTGCACGCCGCGCTGACCATCGCTAACGACCTCAGCCGGACCGGGCGGATCAAGAACAGGCCGCATCTGCAGACGGAGCTGACGGCGGTGCTGCACGCGGTTCTCGGGCTCGGCTGACGGCGGTCGCGGCGGGCGGGCAGACCACTTCGCAAGTGGTTCTCTCTAAAAAGTTGTTGCAACTTCACTAGTGAAGTACTTCAGAGGTGAAGTCACAACTTCTGAGAGAAGAGAACCTCGCGAGGTCGGTCGCACGCTGTCAGCGAAACCGCCCCGATCGGTCGCCCATCCGTGTCAGCATCGGCCGTGCCCACGAGACTGCTGCATCTGGTTCGCGCGGACGAAGGCCACCGCGTCACGACCCTTGAGCTTTTCTTCGATCTGGTCTTCGTCTACGCCATCACGCAGACGACCGAACTGATGGCCGGACACCTGAGCCTCCTCGGCGTCGGCGAGGGACTGCTGGTGCTGATGGTGCTGTGGTGGTGCTGGTGCAGCTACGCGTGGCTCGGCACGACCATCCACGTCGACCACGGCATCGCCCGGCTGGCGATGTTCGGCGCGATGGCGGTGATGTTCCTCGTCGCGCTCACCGTGCCGCAGGCACTCACCAACCAACCGGGCGGGCTCGATGGGCCGTTGCTGTTCGTCGCTTGTTACGGCGTCGTGCGGCTGCTGCATATCGTCGCGTACGTCGGGGCCGCGCGGCACGACGCCGAACTGCGCCTGGTGCTGCTGAAGATGCTGCGCGGACTGCTCCCGAGCCTGGCTTTGCTGGCCGTCGCCGATGTCGTGGGCGGGCCGTGGCAGCCAGCGCTGTGGGTGGTCGCGCTGGCGGTGGACTATCTCAACGTCTATCTGACCGGTCCTGCGGGCTGGCGGCTGCACTCGCCCGCGCACTTCGCCGAGCGGTTCGGGCTGATCGTGATCATCGCGCTGGGCGAATCGGTCGTGGCGATCGGCATCGGGATCGGGCACGTGCCGATCACCGGCCTCGTCGCCGGGTCGGCGATCTGCGGGATCGCGCTCGCCGCCGGGATGTGGTGGACGTACTTCGATCTGGTCGCCAACGTCGCCGAACGCAGGCTCGCCCAAGCCGAAGGCCTCGCGCGGACCAAGATCGCCACCGACTCCTACACCTATCTGCACCTGCCGCTCATCGCCGGCATCGTGCTCGTCGCGCTCGGGCTGAAGAAGACGTTCCTGACTCTGGACCACAGTCCGGCGGACTCGCTGCACGGCGTCGCACTGTGGGCGCTGACCGGCGGGCTCGCGCTGTACCTGGTCGCGCTCAGCTCGCTGCGGCGGCGCAACCTCGGCAGCTGGAACCGGCAGCGGCTCGTGCTCGCGGCGCTGCTGCTCGCCCTCACCCCGCTGGTGGGACACGTGCCCGCGACCTCGCTGCTGCTGATCGTCACGGCCTCGGTCCTGCTGCTCATCGCGTTCGAACGCACGTCGCTGGCCCGGCGGCCGGTCGTCGGGTGAGCCGGGCCGCACTGGCGGATTCCGCATCGCCGCGCTAACCTACTCGTGAGTAGGTAACGCGAGGGAGATGCTGCATGGCTGCGCCAAGGAAACGAGACGCGATGGGCCTCGGCCTGGCCGCGCTCACCCGGTTGGCCGGGAGCAAGGCGATCGACCGGGTCGGGCTGCGCGGGCCGGTGCAGAACCTGGTCAAGACGGGGACCCGCAGCGGGTTCCGCGCGGCGGGGGCGGCGACCAGGTCGTTCACCTCGGTCCAGCGGCTGGGCAAACCGGCGCGGCTGGCGAAGCCGGACGACCGCGGGCTGTTCGACCTGACGCCGGACGAGGACCAGAAGCTCATCGTCGAGACAGTCAGCGAGTTCGCCGCCGAACAGCTGCGTCCGGCCGCCGCGGACGCCGACGAGAAGCTCACCGCGCCGGAGGGTCTGCTGAGTCGCGCGGCCGAGCTGGGCGTCAGCCTCGTCGGGATTCCGGAAGAGCTGGGCGGAGCGGGCACTGAGCGTTCGGTCGTGACGAACGCGCTGGTCGCGGAGGCGCTCGCGCACGGCGACCTCGGACTGGCGGTGGCCGTGCTGGCTCCGTCCGCGGTGAGCACCGCGCTGGTCGCGTGGGGCGACGAGCAGCAGCAGGCCGATTACGTGCCCGCGTTCACCGGCGAGCAGGTGCCCGCCGCGGCGCTCGCGCTGCTGGAGCGGACGCCGTTGTTCGACCCGTTCAAGCCCGCCACCAAGGCGAAGCGGACCCCGAAGGGCTACCAGCTCGACGGTGTGAAGTCGCTCGTCCCGCGTGCGGCGGAGGCCGAGCTGTTCATCGTCTCGGCCGATCTGGAAGGCCGCGGACCGGCGCTGTTCCTGGTGGAATCGTCCAACGCGGGCGTGACGATCGAGTCCGAACCCGCGATGGGCCTGCGCGGCGCGGCCACCGGGAAGCTGCACCTGGAGAAGGTTTCGCTGCCCGCGGGCGCACTGCTCGGCGGCGGCAAGGCGGACGTGTTCACCGAGGTGGTCCGGCTTTCCCGGCTCGGCTGGGCGGCGCTCGCCGCCGGTGTCGGCAAGGCCGTGCTGGACTACGTGGTGCCTTACGTGAACGAGCGCACCGCGTTCGGCGAACCGATCAGCCAACGGCAGGCGGTCGCGTTCTCGGTGGCGGACATCGCGATCGAGCTGGAGGGCCTGCGCCTGGTCACGCTGCGCGCGGCCGCCCGGGCCGAGCAGGGCAAGGAATACGCGCGGGAAGCGGCGCTCGCCCGCAAGCTCGCGACGGACAAGGGCATGCAGATCGGCAACGCCGGCGTGCAGCTGCTCGGCGGGCACGGGTTCGTGAAGGAGCATCCGGTGGAGCGCTGGTACCGCGACCTGCGGGCGATCGGCGTGATGGAAGGCGCCGTCCTCCTCTGATCCTTTTTCTTGCTCCGAAAGGCAACTCATGATCAACCTGGAAGCTCCGAAGAAGGCCGGCGCGCTGATCAACCAGGCGTACCAGGCTGCGGCCGAGGTGTTCCGGCCGATCTCGCGCAAGTACGACCGCGCCGAGCACACCTATCCGTCCGAATTGGACATGTTCGCCGCGCTGCTGGACGGACTCAATTCCTCCGGCGAAGGCGGCGCGGGCGCGGCGGGCGTCCGCCGGTCCGAAAAGGACGACGGCCCCAAGGGAAACCGCAACGGCGCCAACCTGAACGTGGTGCTCGGCACGATCGAAATGTGCTGGGGCGACGTCGGCCTGCTGCTGTCCATGCCGCGCCAGGGCCTCGGCAACGCCGCGATCGGCTCGGTGGCGACCGACGAGCAGCTCGAGCGGTTCAAGGGCTTGTGGGCCGCGATGGCGATCACCGAGCCCGGCTGCGGTTCGGACTCGGCCGCCATCACCACGACGGCCACCGAGGACGGCGACGACTACATCCTGAACGGCGAAAAGATCTTCGTGACGTCCGGCCAGCGCGCCGACGCCGTCGTGGTCTGGGCGACGCTCGACCGCACGAAGGGCCGCGCCGCGATCAAGTCGTTCGTGGTGGAGAAGGGCACGCCGGGCTTCGAGGTCGTGCGCGTGGAACACAAACTGGGCATCCGCGCCTCCGACACCGCCGTGCTGCGCTTCGAGAACTGCCGCGTGCCGAAGGAAAACCTCCTGGGCACGCCGGAAATCGACACGGCCAAGGGTTTCGCCGGGGTCATGCAGACCTTCGACAACACCCGCCCGCTGGTAGCCGCGATGGCAATCGGCGTCGCCCGTGCGGCACTCGACGAAACCCGCCGCATCCTCGCCGAAGCGGGCGTGGTGATCGACTACGACCGCCCGGCCCTGACCCAGCACGCCGCGGCCGCGACTTTCCTGCAGTTGGAGGCGGATTACGAGGCCGCCTACCTGCTGACGCTGGAATCGGCGTGGATGGCGGACAACCGTCAGCCGAACTCGCTGCAGGCTTCGATGGCCAAGGCGAAAGCCGGCCGGACCGTGGTCGATGTGACGCTGAAGTGCGTCGAGCTGGCCGGATCGTATGGGTACACGGAGGAATCGCTGCTGGAGAAGTGGTCCCGGGATGCGAAGATCCTGGACATTTTCGAGGGGACGCAACAGATCCAGCAGCTGATCGTGGCTCGGCGGGTGCTGGGGAAGTCGTCGGCTGAGTTGAAGTGATCGAGACCGCTCGGCCCGCTCGCCCGAAGCGGGCCGTGCGGTCTTCTCAGTCGACGCCGTCACTCAACTGTTCTGTTGAGCCGAATCCAGCGCATCCAAAACCGCGTCCCCATTAGCCCGAGCCCACTCCGTCAGCGTATGGATCGGCTCGATCAACGTAGCTCCCAGCGGTGTCAACTCGTACTCGACCCGCGGTGGTGCCTCCGCGTACGCCTGGCGGCGAACGAGCCCGTGTGCTTCCAGTCGACGCAGCGTCTGGGTGAGCACCTTCCTCGAGATGCCACCGATCAGCTCGACCAGGTCGCCGTGGCGGACTGGGCCCTCGCTGAGGCCCGCGAGCACGACCACTGTCCACTTGTCGGCGATCAAGTCGACGGCCAAGCGCGCTGGGCAATCGGCGAGGAAGATGCCGCGGGTACCGCTCATGGAGTCCAAGGTACCCGCAGGTACCTATCGGATTCCTAGCCTGGTTTTCGTACCCCTCCAGAAACCAGGAGAGTCATGCGAATCATCACCCAGCAGAAGCTCGGCGGTCCCGAAATGCTCACGATCGTGGACGCGCCGGAGCCCCGGGCCTTGCCTACCGAAGTCCTCGTGCGCGTCAAGGCGATCGGGCTCAATCCGTTGGAGGCGCGGTTGCGCGAGGGCGAGTTTCCGTTGCTCGGCGAACCGCCGTTCGTGCTCGGGTGGGACGTCAGCGGCGTGGTCGAAGAGGCGTTGAGCTGGCGGTTCCGGCCTGGCGACGAAGTGTTCGGCATGCCGTTGTTTCCCCGCGCGGCCAACGCGTACGCCGAGATGGTGGCTGCTCCGGCCTTGCATCTTGTCAAGAAGCCGAAGGAGCTTTCGCACGTCGAGGCCGCGGCGTTGCCGGTCGTCGGGTTGACGGCGTGGCAAGGGTTGGTCGACCTCGGTGGCGTGACGGCGGGCGATCGCGTTCTGATTCACGGCGGTGGCGGCGGGGTCGGGCATGTCGCGATCCAGCTTGCCAAAGCCCTTGGCGCGCATGTGATTACCACTGCCAGCGAGAGCAAGCGGGAGTTCGTCGAGGGGCTCGGGGCCGACGAAGTCATCGACTACACGAAGGTCGATTTCTCCGAAGCTGCCAAAGATATCGACGTTGTGCTCGACACGCTTGGCGGCGACGCGGCTGAGCGCTCGCTGGGGGTGCTCCGGCCAGGCGGGCACCTGGTGACGGCGGTCGCGGAGGAGGACACCGCGCTCATCGCGAAGTTCGAGGCGGCCGGGATGCGGTTCAGCGGCATCGCGGTCGAGCCTGATCCGATCGCACTGCGGGAGCTGGTCGCGCTCGTCGAGCAGGGCAAGCTGCGGGTCCACGTGCAGGAGACGTTCCCGTTCGAGCGCATCGCCGACGCGCATCGGCTGCTCGAAGGCGGTCATCTGCGGGGCAAGGTCGTCCTCACCGTGTGACGTCGCGGGATCAGACCTCCAGCACGATCCGGCCTCGTGCCTCGCCTGACTCCTGCAACCGGTGTGCTTCCGCGGCCGACGCCAGGGGCAGGCGAGTGCCGATCCGGGGCCGGAGGATTCCGGTGGACAGGCCCCGGTTGATGACGCGGGCAGCGGAACCCAGCGCGGTGACACCGGCGTTGCTGATGGCGAAACCGCGGATGCTGGCGTCGCGGGTGTACAGCTCGCCGATCGGCAGCGTCGGTTTCGACTCCATTCCGGCCATCGCCACGATGCGGCCGCCGCGGGACAGGAGTGGCACCGCCGAGACCAGGTCGTGTTTTCCGGCGTTGTCCCACAGCAGATCCACCACGGGGAGTTTGCGGTAGAGGTCGGGATCGGAATAGTCGAAAACTTCATCGGCACCGCATTCCCGGCACCATTCCGCGTCCTCGGCGCGGGCGGTCGCGACGACGCGCAGGCCGGCGGTCGAAGCGAGTTGGACGACCGCACTGCCGACGCCTCCCGCCGCGCCGAGGACCGCGATCGTCTCGCCGTACCCGGCGCCGGCGTGTTCGAAGAGGCCCAGATACGCGGTGGCGGCGGTGTGCAGGACCGCGACGGCGTCGTCGGAAACCCCGTCCGGCAAGCGATAAAGCCGTTCCTCGGGCACCGCGCAGTACTCGGCGAAGGACCCTTGCCGACCGTCGTGGCCGAGGCTGTTGCACCACACTCGGTCGCCCGGAGCGAAGCGGTCTATTGGCGACGAGACAACAGTGCCCACCAGATCCCGGCCGATGACGAACGGATACGAAAGAGCGGTGGGATAAGCGCCGGAGCGGATGAAGGTGTCGACGTGGTTCACCGTCACCGCGGAGACTTTCACCAGCACCTCGCGCGGCCCCGGCTCGGGGTTCGGGAGCTGCCCGACCTTGATCTCGGAACTGTCGCCGAGCGACGTCACGTATGCAGCGATCACCGCTTCACGGTACCGCCGGTTTTTCACCGACTTCGCGCGGATATCGGATTGATCTCCGCCGCCCGCAATTCACGCGGAAAGCCGCGGAAATGCCCTAATCTGCCCGGCATGACCGCTCCGGTGGCGCCGGCCGACCTCAAACAGGCCCGCATCTTCATGTGGATCCAGGTCGCGCTGAGCGCGATCGGCCCGCTGCTGCTGGCCGGGATGGCCGGGGTTTCGCTGATCGAGCTGATCAGCCTCACGCAGCTCTACATCGCGATCACCTACGCGACCGCCATCGCGCTCGCGGTGTGCGCGGTCGTATTGCCCAAGCGTCAGCAATGGGCCTACGTGACCGCCGCGGTCATCGAAAGCCTCCTGGTGCTGAACAGCGTCGTCACGCTGCTCAGCAAGGGCCTGCCCGGTCTGCTGCCGCTGATTTTCTCCGGGCTCGCGCTGCGGGCGCTGCTCACCCGCGACGTGCGGACGTGGTTCTTCCCGGCGCAGCCCTCGGCTAGCTGACCCGGTCGTCCAGGAACTCGTCCAGGTACCGCCAGGTCGTGCCGCGGGCGCGGCGTCCGGTGAGCACGCCGAGGTGCCCGCCGGGCGCGGTGCGGAACCGGACCTCCGGTGCGTTCTCCAGCAGCTGCACCACGCGTTCCACCGACGCCCGCGGCGCGATGGTGTCGTTTTCGCCCGCCACCACCAGCATCGGCGTCTTCACGTCGGACAGGCTGATCTTGCGCCCGTTCAGGTCGACGGTGCCCTCGGCGAGGTCGTTGGTGCGGAACAGGCGGTGGTACAGCTGGCCGAACGTGCGCCCGGGATAGGCGTACATGTTGTCCATGAAGTGGTCCACGGCCTCGATCTGCGCGAGGTAGTCGCGGTCGTCGAGGTTTTTCAGGATCGCCAGCGGTTTCGTGATCTCCTTGGAGATCCCGGTGGCGCGGAACACCCGGGTGACCAAATAGGACGGTGCGCCGCCGAACACCCGGTACACCGGGGTGAGCAGGTGCCCGCCGGTCAGGTCCACGAGCGGGCGGAACGGCGCGACGATCGGGATCGCGGTGAAATCGACCGGCGAGCCGACCGCGGTGATCGATTCGATCGGCAGGCCCGGCTGGTCCGCGCTGACCAGCATCGAGAAGATCCCGCCGAGCGACCACGACACCAGGTGCACGCCCTGTCCGCCGGCGTCCTCGCTGACCTTCCGGATCGCCCTCGGCAGCACCTCGTCGATCCAGTGCTCGATGCCGAGCCTGCGGTCGGAGAACGCGACCATGCCGTAGTCGACCAGGTAGGTCGGGCGTCCGCCCTCGACCAGGTGCTCGATGAGGCTGCAGCCGCGGCGCAGGTCGAAGCACAGCGCCGGCGCGGCCAGCGGCGGCACCAGCAGCACCGGCGGGCCCGAGGTCGTGGCCGCGCCGTGCGTCATCCGGTACACCGACCGGTTGGGCCCCTGGTCGATCAGCACCCTCGGCATCGGCCGCAGATCGGCGACCCCACCCTGGAAAACCTTGCCCACGACATTGGCCGCCGCGGCAGCCAACCGGGCCGGTGGGGAAACCATGCTGCGCCTCCTGGAACTCGTCGTCTGCCGGGCATCTTGCCGTGCGCGCGGGCGCGGCATCAACACGCCACTCCCGCAAGCACCCGGCAAGCGCACGTCCGCCTCAGCTGCTCCCACCAGGCGGGACGGCCGACGGCGCGCTCCGGGCGGCCCTGCCCTCGTACTCGGCGCGCTCGGGCGAATGCGCGGCCGACGCGAGCAACTGGTCGCCGCCCAGGGCGCGCACCAGCCATTCGCCGAACGGACGCGGGAACAGCCTGGTGATCCGGCCGGTCAGATCGAGCGATTTCGGGACGAAGACGTCGAACTTCGGCCGCTCCAGCGCGTCGACGATCGCCGCCGCGACGTCCTCGGGCCCCACCGACTTGATGAACCGCGCCTCGCCCAACCCGGAGGCGAGTTCGGTGCGCACCACCGCGGGCATCACGCACGACACCTCGACACCGGTGCCGCGCAGCTCCAGCCGCACCGACTCGGACAACCCGACCACGGCGTGTTTCGTAGCGCAGTACGTAGCCGCTCCGGAGAATCCGGACTTTCCGGCCATCGACGCCACGTTCACGATGTGCCCGCGACCGCGCGGCTTCATCCGCTTGACCGCCTCGCGCGTGCCGTGCACGACCGCGTGCACGTTGATCTCCAGCAGCCGCCGCGTGGCCGCGTCGTCCTCCTCGTCCAGCGGCGAAAGCGGCATGATGCCGGCGTTGTTGATCAACACGTCGATCGGCCCGATGGTGCGTTCGACGTCGTCCAGGAACGCGGTGAAGGCGGCCGTGTCGGTGACGTCCAGCGGCGACGCGACCACGTCCGGGCCCAGCTCGCCGGCGGTTTTCTCGGCGCGGATCCGATCGAGGTCGCCGAGCACCAGCCGGGCGCCGCGCCGGTGCAGCGCGGCGGCGGTGGCCGCCCCGATGCCCTGCGCGCCGCCCGTGACGACAACGACCTTTCCGGAGAGCGACTGCCTCGCCATGGCGGACTCCTCAGTCTATTGACACTGTGCCAATATCGTCCTCCGGATCAGTCCGCGCCGCTATCCCCCAACCCGTTGCTCAAGGACCTGGCCGAGCCAGCCGTCGACAGTGAACTGCTCGGTCGGCTTGAAGCCCTGGCTCTCGTAATAACGCGGCAGATCGCCGTCGCCGCCCGCCCAGCAGTCGACGCGCACGAGGTCGATCCCACGCCGTTTCGCCTCGTCCATCGCGTGCTCCAGCAGCCGCGAGCCGACCCGGTGCCCGGTGAACCGGCGAGACGTGATGAGCAGCCGCACGTACAGTTCGGGCTCGTCGACCTGCGGGGTGTAGGGCATGGGCTGCCCGAGGATCAGCGCGCCTGCGGGTTTTCCGTCGATCTCCGCCATCCGGAATCCGGGTTCGGCCACGAACTCGTGCACCCGTTCGACGCGTTTCGGGTTGGTGCTCCACGGCTGCGTGCCCCATTGGCCCGCGCTGCCGCGCGCGACCAGCCATTCGACGGCGTCGTCGAAAAATCCCAGCAAAACGGCTGCGTCTCCGGCGGCCCCAGGCCGGATGGTGAACTCCATAGGGACCAGTGAAGCAGCGCCGCCGGGACTCCGCCCGGACGCCCCGGCGGCGCTGGGTCTCAGGCGCCGACCCCGAGGTGGCGCGCGATCAGCATCTTCTGGACCTCGCTGGTGCCCTCGCCGATCTCCAGGATCTTCGCGTCGCGGTAGAAGCGGCTGACCGGGAATTCGTTCATGAAGCCGTATCCGCCGAAGATCTGCGTCGCGTCGCGGGCGTTGTCCATCGCCGCGTTCGACGCCACCAGCTTCGCGATCGACGCTTCCTTCTTGAACGGTTCGCCGCGCAGCATCTTCGACGCCGCCTGGTAGTACGCCAGCCGGGCCGTGTGCGCGCGGACCTCCATGTCCGCGATCTTGAACTGGATCGCCTGGTACTCGCCGATCCGGTGGCCGAACGCGACGCGGTCCTTCGCGTACTTCAGGCATTCGTCCACGCAGCCCTGCGCGAGACCGACGCTCAGCGCCGCGATCGCCACCCGTCCCTCGTCCAAAATGGACAGGAACTGCGCGTAGCCGCGCCCGCGCTTGCCGACCAGGTTCTCCGCGGGCACCCGGACGTCCGAAAAGGACAGTTCGTGGGTGTCCGAGCAGTTCCAGCCGACCTTCGAGTACTTCGGGGCCACCGAGAAGCCCGGCGTGCCGGACGGGACGATGATCGCCGAGATCTCCTTGCGGCCGTTCTCCATCACGTCGGTGACCGCGGTGACGGTGACCAGTTTCGTGATGTCGGTGCCGGAGTTGGTGATGAACGCCTTGCTGCCGTTGATGACCCACTCGTCGCCGTCGAGCCGGGCGCGCGTGCGGGTGGCCCCGGCGTCCGAGCCGCCGCCGGGTTCGGTGAGGCCGAACCCGCCGAGCGCCTCGGCCGTGGTCAGCATCGGGAGCCAGGTTTCCTTCTGCTCCTGGGTGCCGAAGCGGTAGATGGGCATCGCGCCGAGCGAAACCCCCGCCTCCAGCGTGATCGCGACCGAGGAATCGACCCGCGCCAGTTCCTCCAGTGCGAGGCACAGCGCGAAGTAATCCCCGCCCATGCCGCCGAACTCCTCCGGGAACGGCAGGCCGAACAGACCCATCTCGCCCATCTTGGCGACCAGCTCGTACGGGAATTCTTCCTTCTCGTACAGCGGCCCGATCACCGGCGCGACCTCCGCCTGCGCGAAGTCCTCGACCGTCTTGCGAAGCGCCTCGTACTCGTCGTCCAGCCGGAAGTCGATCACTGCTTCTCCTCCGCCGCACTCACCACGGCCAGCGTCTCGTCGAGCGCGACCTGCTGGCCGACCCGCACCGAAAGCTCAGTCACCACACCGTCGATCGGCGCGGTCACTGTGTGCTCCATCTTCATCGCCTCGACGACCAGCAGCGGCGTCCCCGCGCTCACCGCGTCGCCTTCGGCGGCCTTCACCACCAGCACCGTTCCCGGCATCGGGCTCTTCACCGGACCGGCACCCGCCGCCTCGCCGCGCGAGGACAACGTGAATTCCTGGTCGGCGAACGCGAACGACCGGCCTTCCCTCGCCAGCCACACTGTCCGTTGTGGACCGTCCGCACAGCGGTACCGCTCCACGCCGTTCGCCCGGCGCACCTCGAGCAGATCGCCTTCGCGGCGGGCGGAAACGCGCACCGGCTCGGCGTCGTCCACCTGCACCGAAGCGTCCGACGGCGTGCCCTCGACCCGCACCACGGCCTGGTTTTCCCCGGTACGCAAGCGGAAAGTGATCCCGCCGGGACCGCTGAGCCGCCATCCGCTCGGGATGTCCCACGGGTCCACGACCGCACCGTTCGGCTGCAGCGAGATCAGCCGGTCCATGGCCGCGGCGACGAAAAAGCCTGCCGGGACTTCCGAGGAGACCAATTCGGACAGTCGCCGGTCCACCAGTTCGGTGTCCAGCCGTCCGGCGCGGACGTCCTCGTCGGCGAGCAGGCCGCGCAGGAACGCGATGTTCGTGCCGAGGCCGAGCAACGCGGTGTCGGCCAGCGCGCGGTCCAGTTTCTGCAGCGCCGACGCGCGGTCCGGGCCGTGCGCGATGATCTTCGCCAGCATCGGGTCGTAGTTCGACCCGACCACCGCGCCGACCGACATCCACGAGTCCACCCGCACGCCGTCGCCGGAGGGCTCGTGCACGGCGAGCACCGTGCCGCCGGTCGGGATGAACCCGCGCGCGGGATCCTCGGCGTAAACGCGGGCCTCGACCGCGTGCCCGTCGAGGCGCACGTCGTCCTGCGTCAGCCCGAGTGGCTCCCCTGCCGCCACCCGCACCTGCCAGGACACCAGGTCGAGCCCGGTCACCATTTCCGTCACCGGGTGCTCGACCTGCAGCCGGGTGTTCATCTCCATGAAGAAGAACTCGTCCGGATTGTGCGCGGACATGATGAACTCGACCGTGCCCGCGCCGACGTAGCCGACCGACCGCGCGGCTTCCGCGGCCGCCGCGCCCATTTTCGCCCGCGTGGCCTCGTCGAGCAGCACCGACGGCGCTTCCTCGATGATCTTCTGGTGCCGCCGCTGCAGGCTGCACTCGCGTTCGCCGAGGTGCAGCACGGTGCCGTGGGTGTCGGCGAGCACTTGGATCTCGATGTGCCTTGGCGTGGTGACGAACCGCTCCATGAGCAGCGTGTCGTCGCCGAAGGAACTCTTCGCTTCCCGGCGCGCGGACTCGACCGCAGCGTCCAATTCGGACTCTTGGTGCACCAGGCGCATGCCCTTGCCGCCACCGCCCGCGGACGGC
Source organism: Amycolatopsis sp. CFH S0740 (assembly GCF_004522315.1). Taxonomy (NCBI): domain Bacteria; kingdom Bacillati; phylum Actinomycetota; class Actinomycetes; order Pseudonocardiales; family Pseudonocardiaceae; genus Amycolatopsis; species Amycolatopsis sp. CFH S0740. The sequence continues at coordinate 22,123 of NZ_SDLS01000038.1, forward strand.
TTCAGCAGCAGCGGATAGCCGACTTTCGCGGCGGCTTCGGCGAACCCGCCCTCCGGAATGTCCATATCGGACGCACCGGGCACGACCGGAACCCCGGCCGCGGAGACCGTGGCCTTCGCCCGGATCTTGTCGCCCATCTTGTCGATCGCTTCCGGCGGCGGGCCGATGAACACCAGCCCGGCCTCCGCGCAAGCCCGCGCGAACGCGGTGTTCTCGGCGAGGAAGCCGTACCCCGGGTGCACCGCCTGCGCGCCGGTTTCCTTTGCCGCGGCGACGATCGCCGGGATCGACAGGTAGCTCTTCGCCGCTTCGGCCGGGCCGAGGCGCACCGCGGTGTCGGCCTCGCGGACGTGCCGGGCGTCGGCGTCCGCGTCGCTGTACACCGCGACCGAACGGATCCCGAGCGCACGCAGCGACCGGATTACGCGAACCGCGATCTCTCCGCGGTTGGCGACCAGAACAGTGTTAAATAGAGAACCCTCGAACATGCCCTATCACATCCGGAAAACGCCGTAGTTGACCTCGGGCAAAGGCGCGTTGGCCGCGACCGAAAGCGCGAGGCCGAGCACCGTGCGGGTGTCCGCCGGGTCGATCACGCCGTCGTCCCACAGCCGCGCGGTGGAGTAGTACGGGCTGCCCTGTTCCTCGTACTGTTCGCGGATCGGGTCCTTGAAGGTCTCTTCGTCCTCAGTGGACCATTCGCCGCCGCGGCCCTCGATCGCGTCGCGGCGCACCGTTGACAGCACCGACGCCGCCTGCTCGCCGCCCATCACGGAAATCCGCGCGTTCGGCCACATCCACAGGAACCGCGGCGAATACGCCCGGCCGCACATGGAGTAGTTGCCCGCGCCGAAGGAACCGCCGATGATCACGGTGAACTTCGGCACCCGCGCGCACGCCACCGCGGTGACCATTTTCGCGCCGTGCTTGGCGATGCCGCCCGCCTCGTACGCGCGGCCGACCATGAAGCCGGTGATGTTCTGCAGGAACACCAACGGGATCGAGCGCCGGTCGCACAGTTCGATGAAGTGCGCGCCCTTCATCGCGGACTCGGCGAACAGCACGCCGTTGTTCGCGATGATGCCGACCGGGTGGCCGTGGATGTGCGCGAAGCCGGTGACGAGCGTCGAGCCGTATTCCTTCTTGAACTCCGCGAACCGGCTGCCGTCGACGACGCGGGCGATGACCTCGCGCACGTCGTACGGGGTGCGCGAATCCGTCGGCACCACGCCGTACAGCTCGCGTTCGTCCGCGGCGGGCGGCTCGATCGCCTTGACGTCCCACGGCCGCGGCGTGCGCGGGCCGAGCGTGGAAACGATGTCGCGGACGATGCGCAGCGCGTGCGCGTCGTCGTCCGCGAGGTGGTCGGTGACGCCGGACTGCCGCGAGTGCACGTCGCCGCCGCCGAGTTCCTCGGCCGTGACGACCTCGCCGGTCGCGGCCTTCACCAGCGGCGGGCCGCCGAGGAAAATGGTGCCCTGATTGCGCACGATGACCGCTTCGTCGCTCATCGCCGGGACGTAGGCGCCGCCGGCGGTGCACGAGCCGAGCACGGCGGCGATCTGCGGGATGCCGCGAGCGGACATGGTGGCCTGGTTGTAGAAGATCCGGCCGAAGTGCTCGCGGTCCGGGAAGACCTCGTCCTGGCGCGGGAGGAACGCGCCGCCCGAGTCGACCAGGTAAATGCACGGCAAGTTGTTGTGCAGGGCGACTTCCTGCGCCCGCAGGTGCTTCTTCACCGTCATCGGGTAGTACGTGCCGCCCTTGACCGTGGCGTCGTTGGCGACGATCACGCATTCGCGGCCGGACACCCGCCCGATCCCGGTGATGATGCCCGCCGACGGGGCCTCGTCGTCGTACAGCCCGGTGGCCGCGAGCGGGGACAGTTCGAGGAACGGGGATCCCGGGTCCAGCAGCGCGTCCACCCGGTCGCGGGGCAGCAGCTTGCCGCGTTCCACATGGCGGGCGCGCGACTTCTCCGGCCCGCCGAGACGAGCGGCGGCGAGCCGCTTGTGCAGATCCTCGACCAATTCTCCGTGCGAAGTGACGCTGCGGGTGAAGGTGTCGCTGTTCGGATCCGCGGAACTGCGCAGTACCGGCGTGTCCATGACTCTCCGTCGAGACGTTAGCGGTCGTTAACTCCGCCGGAGATGTTAGTGCTCGTTAACCGCCCTGTCCAGCCCAGTCCTCGGCACCGCAGTGTGACATTGGGTGCGGGTGGAATACCCAGTGAGGCTTTCTCGGTAGCGCGGGTGTGCGGCGGGTTCGGGGTAGCGGTGCTTGCGAGGGTGCTGCGGCGCGCTGGGCGACTCCTCCCTCCGAGGTCCGTGAAGGGCTCCTTGAGGGAATCTGATTCCCTCAAGGAGCCCTTCACGGACCTCGCCACCACGCCCGCCCGCTGCCGAAGGAACAAAACCCTCCACGAACGCGGTGCGCGAAGCCGCCCTCGGTCGATGAGCGCGGTTGTGCTGGCGTGGATGCCGCGAGGGGAACCCTCACGGCATTTGATTCAGTTGCCAGGGACTTATTACAAGCCGCGCGGCCTCAGTCGCGGACCGTCCACAAGAGACACCACCACCACCGGAATGCCCGATTCGTCCCGACATGACCGCGTCTTGAGGTCCGTGAGGGCCACCCTGAGGGAATCAGATTCCCTCAGGGTTCCCCTCACGGCCAGCACACCCGCGACCCAGGCCAGGCGGCACCGTCGACCTGAGCCTGCGCAGCGCCGTAACGACGCCGCACTCGGGAAACCCACTGTGGCGTTGCAGCGGACACGGACGGGCGAGACGAGACAGTCAGCCCGCGACGGCGTCCGAGATCCAGCCCGCCACCGGCAGATCCCGTTCGAGGCATTCGACCGACAGCCGGATCGTCCAGCGCAGTGCCTGCAGCAGGAGGCTGTCCACCTCGTTCGGCGCGGCGCTCGCCAGCGCGATCTCGACCTGTTCGCGCGCGGCGGCGGTGTTGCCGTGCACCTCGGCCAGCAGCGTGCGGACGGCGGTGCGGACCGGCGGGTCGGCCTGGTCGATCGAAACCTCTTCGCCCGCCTCGTCGAACACCTGCACCTTGACCGGGGCGGTGCCGCCGTCGCCGAGGGTCGACACCATGGCGCTGCACTCGCCGAAGAGCAGCAGCATCAGCTCTTTGGTTTCCTCGTCGCGTTCGCCCGGCTCCTGCGACGTGGGCGTGACCTCTTCCAGCGCCTCGGTGTCCTCGCCAAGGCTGATGGCGACGAGCGCGCGCTGCGCCTTCTCGACGAGCCGCTGCTCGCCTTCGCTCCGGTCCGCGGTCACGTGCCTATCAAACACCAGACCGGCGGTCGGCGGGATACCCCGGATCGCGGGCTCAGCCCGCCGCGGAAAGGGCGCCCAGCGCGAGCCGGCACAGCAGATCGGCGAGTGCCCCGTCACCGAGATGGCGGTTGTAGGGCGTCGAGTTGATCAAGCCGAACACGGCGTGTGCCGCCGAGCGCGCCTGGCGTTCGCCGAGGCCGGGCACAGCTTCGCGAATCGCCCGCACCCACACCTCGACGTACTGCCGCTGGAGCGCGCGCACCTGTTTCCGGTCACCGTCGGTGAGATTCGCGAGATTGCGCTCCTGCACGGTGATGAGCGCCGGATGGTCGAGCGCGAAGTCGACGTGGAACCGCACGAGCGCGGCCAGCAGCTCGTCCGGTGTGCCGCCCGCCGCGGCGCGCGCGGTGCCGCCTTCGAGCAGGAAGTGGCTGATCGAGTTCAGCATTTCCCCGAGGATCGCGTCCTTGCTGCGGAAATGCCGGTACAGCGCGGGACCGGAGATGCCGACGGCCGCGCCGATGTCGTCGATGCCGACGCCGTGGAAACCGTGGTGGGCGAACAGCTCGGCGGCGGCGGAGAGGATCTGTTCCCGCCTGTTCGGCTTCGCGCCGTTCACCAGTGGGAGGGAATTCGCCGGCATCCGCACATAGTAGGTCCCGTGGTTAGCGAGCGCTAACTTCCGGTCCTACTTCCTGCTTGAGCCAAGTGGACGCACCCGGATTTCAGGGGTGTCTCGTGGGGATTGCACCTGGTAAAGCTTTACCGCGTCAAGCTGTCACGACAGGAGTGACCTATGGCTGCAAACACCCGTCAACCATCACGACGCATCCTTCGGATGTGCGCGGCCCTGGGGGTCGCTCTCGCTGCCTCGCTCGGCTTCGCCACCGGTGCGAGCGCTGCGTCGCAAAACTACGTCGCGCTCGGCGACTCCTACTCCTCCGGAGTGGGCGCCGGGAGCTACGGAGATTCCGGCAGCTGCAAACGCAGTGCCAACGCGTACGGCCAGTTGTGGGCCAACGCCCACTCCGGCACCAATTTCACCTTCCTCGCCTGCTCGGGCGCGAAGACCGGCGACGTGCTGAACCAGATCAGCTCGATGCCGTCCAACGCCACCTTGATCACGCTCACCGTGGGCGGCAACGACGCCGGGTTCACCGACGTGATCAAGACGTGCACGCTCGGCAGCGACCAGACCTGCGTGGACCGGGTCAACACCGCCAAGACCTACGTCCAGAACACCCTGCCGGGGCTGCTGGACAAGGTGTACTCGGCGGCCAAGAGCAAGGCCCCTGGGGCGAGCCTGGTCGTGCTCTCGTATCCGCGCTTCTACACCGTGCCGGGTTCGTGCAACGTCGGGCTGAGCGACACGAAGCGGTCGGCGATCAACTCCGGGGCGGACACGCTGGCCTCGGTGCTGTCGTCGCGGGTTTCCGCCGCGGGCGGGAAGTTCGTGGACGTCCGGTCGGCGTTCGTCGGGCACAACATCTGCTCGGCGGCCAGCGACTACCTGCACAGCTTGACGTGGCCGGTGGACGAGTCGTACCACCCGACTGCCGCTGGGCAGCGGGGCGGCTACTACTCGCCGCTGACCTCGGCGATCGGCTGACGGTTCGCAAGACTGGGTGAAGGCCGCCTCGGGTTCGCTCGAGGCGGCCTTCACCGCGTCTCAGCCCAGCAGAGTCTTGACCAGCGCGGCGATCTGCTCGGTCTCGATCAGGAACGAGTCGTGGCCGTACGGCGAAGTCAGCACCGTGGCCTCGCCGCCGACTCCCGCCGCGATCTCGTGCGACTGGTACGGCGGGTAGAGCCGGTCGCTGTCCACCGCAGCGACCACGGTGCGCGCGGTGACCCGGCCCAGAGCAGCGGCCACCCCGCCTCGATCACGGCCGACGTCGTGGGTGTTCATTGATTCGGTGAGCACCACGTAGGAACCCGCGTCGAACCGGTGGGCGAGCTTGTCCGCGTGATGGTCCAGATAGGACTCGACCGCGAACCGGCCGCCGGCCAGCGGATCCTCGTCCCGCTGCGGACGGTTCCCGAAACGCGTCTCCAGCTCGGGTTCGCAGCGGTAGGTGACGTGCGCGATCCGCCGGGCCACGCCCAGTCCGCGATACGGGCCTTCGGCTGCGGTGTAGTAGTCGCCGCCGTGCCAAGCGCGGTCGCCGCGGATCGCGTGCAGCTGAGGGGCAGCCCAGGCGATTTGCTCGGCGGACGCGCGAGCGGTCGAAGCGAGAACGAGCGCGGAGGCGACCCGATCGGGTTGACTTACGGCCCATTCGAGTGCGCGCATCCCGCCCATCGAACCGCCCGCGACGGCGGCCCAGCGTTCGATGCCGAGCGCGTCCGAGAGTTCCGCTTCGGCCTTGACCTGGTCCCGGACGGTCAAGACCGGGAATCGGCTGCCCCACGCCTTGCCGTCCGGAGCGGGCGAGGACGGACCTGTCGACCCCTGGCAGCCGCCGAGCACGTTGGGCGCGACGACGAACAGCTCGTCGGTGTCGAAAGCCTTGCCGGGACCGATCAGTCCGTCCCACCATCCGGGACTCGGATGCCCCGGTTCAGCGGGCCCGGCGACATGGCTGTCGCCGGTGAGAGCGTGCTCGACGAGGACCGCGTTGGACGCGTCGGAGTTGAGCGTTCCCCACGTTTCGTACGCGAGGGTGTAGCCGGGCAGGGTCGCACCGGCCTCCAGCGCGAGCGCGCCGGGACCGGTGAACCACTGCCGCCTGCCGGATGGGTCGCCCGCCCGCCACGCGCCGGTGACGGGCGGAAGACTCGCGCCGGGATCCGTCACAGCGCCGCCTTGGCGGCCCGGAAGCCAGCCTCGAGGTCGGCCTTCAGGTCCTCGATTCCTTCCAGTCCGACGGCGAGCCGCACGAGACCCGGCGTGACGCCCGCGGCGACCTGCTCCTCGGGGCCGAGCTGGCTGTGCGTGGTCGAAGCCGGGTGCACGATCAGGCTGCGCACGTCGCCGAGGTTCACCAGCTGGCTGTGCAGTTCGGTGCCGTCGACGAACTTCCGGCCCGCCTCGACCCCGCCGCGCAGCTCGAACGACAGCACGGCGCCGACGCCGCGCGGCAGGTACTTCTGCGCCGCCGCGTGGTACGGGCTCGACGGCAGGCCGGCGTAGTAGACCTTCTCGACCTCGTCGCGCTCTTCCAGCCATTCCGCGAGCGCCTGCGCGTTCGTGGAGTGCCGCTCGACGCGCAGCGACAGCGTCTCGATGCCCTGCAGGATGAGGAAGCTGTTGAGCGGGGCGATCGCCGCGCCGGTGTCGCGCAGGATCTGCACGCGCGCCTTGGCCGCGAACGCGCCCGGGCCGAGCGCCTCCCAGTACTTGAGGCCGTGGTAGCTCGGGTCGGGCTCGTTGAAGCCGGGGAACCGGGACGGGTCCTTGCCGAAGTCGAACGTGCCGCCGTCGACCAGCACGCCGGCGACGGTCGTGCCGTGGCCACCGAGGTACTTCGTCGCCGAGTGCACGACGATGTCGGCGCCGTGTTCGATCGGGCGGACCAGGTACGGCGTCGGCACGGTGTTGTCCACGACCAGCGGGACCCCGGCCTCGTGCGCGACGTCGGCGACCTTGCGGATGTCGAGGACGGCGCTGCTCGGGTTGGCCAGCGTCTCGGCGAAGAACAGCTTGGTGTTCGGCCGGACCGCGGCCCGCCACTGCTCGGCGTCGTCCTGGTCGTCGATGAAGGTGACCTCGATGCCGAGCTTCGGCAGCGTGTAGTGGAACAGATTGTAGGTGCCGCCGTACAGCGACGGGCTGGTGACGAAGTGGTCGCCCGCGTTGGCCAGGGTCAGGATCGCCGCGGTGACCGCCGCCGAACCGGAGGCGAACGCGAGACCGGCGACGCCGCCTTCGAGGGTGGCGACGCGCTGCTCCAGGACGTCCTGGGTCGGGTTGTTGATGCGCGTGTAGATGTGGCCGGGCTCGGCGAGGCTGAACAGATCCGCCCCGTGCTGCGTGTCGCGGAAGACGTACGACGTGGTCTGGTAGATCGGCGTCGCGCGGGCTCCGGTGGCCGGATCGGGCGCCGCCCCCGCGTGGATCTGCTTGGTCTCGAAGGACCAGCTCGTGGTGTCTTCCGGCATCTGCTCGCTCCTAGCGGTCGGGATCGGGTCGGCTGGCGCGACGCTAACCAGGCCGGACGAAACGCCCAACAGGTCTCACGGGATGAGAGTCCTACGCACCCGGACGTAGGAACAAGTGCCGAGCGCTGACGGACGACGCGACGATGCGGTAACGCGCACGCTCAGGGGCATGGACTGGAGAATGCGGCCGTCGACCCGGAAGTGGTTCCTGTTCGGCCACGTCGTCACGTCGGTCGGCTGGATCGGAGCCGAGCTCGCGGTGCTGATCTGCAGCGTTCTCGCGATCGCCGGCTTCGATCCGGTGACCACGCGCAGCGCGAACGTCATCGCCGGGATCCTCGCGGGCACGCTTTACTTCCCGGCCAGCCTGCTCGCACTGGCCACCGGTGTGGTGCTCGGCCTCGGCACGAAGTGGAAGCTGGTGCGCTACCACTGGGTGCTGTGGAAGCTGGTGGCGACGCTCGCCCTCTTCGTCGGCGGCAACCTGCTGGTGGTCCCGTCTTTTGTCGAGCACGGCGAGCAGGCTTCGCGCGGGGAGATCGTCGGGGCGAGCGCGGTGTCGGGCACCGGGGCGATGAGCGTCGGGCTGACGTTGCTGCTGGGCGCGACGCTGGTGTCGTACTTCAAGCCGTGGCCGAAGGTGTTTCGCGCTAACTAGTGCCGCGGGTGGCGAAACCGGTGCAGTCTTCTACCGTTCCAGCAAGAACGTCAGGAGCGCTGGAGGTAGCTGTGGTTTCGGTGCGCAGCGTCGTGGACCGGGTCGGTCCCACGCTGCTCCACGCGCTCCTCGTGCCCGAAGGCTGTCCGGCGGTCGGCGACGTGGTGATCGCCGAACCGGGCGCGGAGTCCGCCATCGCCGCCGGCGACCTGGTGCTGGGCGTCGCCACGATCGAGCAGGCGGACGCGGCGGCACTCGTCCGGGTGAGCGCCGGACGGGGTGCGGCAGCGGTGCTGTTGAAACCGCCGCTGGCGGCGAAACAGTCGGTGCGGCGCGCGGCGAAGTCGGCCGGGATCGCGTTGATCCAGGTGCACGCGGCGACGTCCTGGGCTCAGCTGGTCTGGCTGTTGCGCACGGTGCTGGACGCGCTCGCCGACGAATCCGAAGCGCTCGAAGAAGGCGGTGACCCCGGTTCCGGCGACCTCTTCCGGCTCGCCGACGCGGTTGCCGCGGTGGTCGACGCGTCGGTGACGATCGAGGACACCAACTCGCGCGTGCTCGCGTACTCCGCGCGCCAGGACCTCACCGACCCGGCGCGCGTCGCGACGATCATGGGCCGCCGCATCCCGGACGACGTACTGGCCCGGTTCCGCTCGCGCGGCGTGTTCCGCGAGCTTTCCCGCGGCAGGCAGACGATCTTCGTCCCGGCCCAGCGCGACGGCACCCTGCCGCGGCTGATCGTGCCGATCCGGATGGGCGGCGAACTGCTGGGCTCGATGTGGGCGGTCGTCCCCGGCCCCGTTTCCGAGGAACGCGCGGCGGCTTTCGCGGACGCGGCCCCGGTGGTCGCACTGCACCTGCTGCGACGGCGCGCGCATACGGACGCCCAACGCCGCGCTTCCGCCGAATTGCTGCGCGCGGTCTTGGAAGGACAGGTCCCGCCGCGTCGAGTAGTCGCCGAACTGGACCTCTCCGACGAGCCGCACCGGGTCGTCGTCGTAGACGTCAGCGGTGGCGACAGCCGGGACGCCGAAGGACTGTTGCTGGCGTTGCTGGAACGGATCTCGCAGGGTTTCGGACGCCGTCCGGTCGCGGCTGAACTGGGCGGGTTGCTGTACGTCGTGGTTCCGGACCGCCCCGGCGAGGGCGGCTGGCCGGAACTGCGGGAGGCGCTGCTCGCCCAACCCGCGTCCCGCCGAGGCGGCCTACCGCGCGCGGCTGCGGGCGCGCCCGGCGATCCGACCGCGCTGGCCGCGTCGCGCGCCCAAGCGGACGAGGCCCTGGGCCTGCTGCGAGCCGGACTGGTCGAGGGTCGCGTCGTGGCTTACGACGAGGCCTGGACGGCCCTGGTCCTGCACCGCGCCGCCGCCGGAGCAGCGGCGGCGCAGGTGTCGGAACTCGGCCCGCTCGGCGTGCTGCGCGCACACGACGACGCGAGTAATGCTGGGTACGTCGACACTCTTTACGAATGGCTCCGACACCCCGGCGACCCCCGCGCTGCTGCGGAACGGTTGCGCATTCACCCGAACACGTTGCGGTACCGGATGAAGCGGCTGTTGGAACTTGTTCCGTTGAATCTTGATGATCCTGACGTACGGCTCGCTTTGCTTACCCAGCTGATCGCACTCCGCTGGAGCTGACCCGGTAGCTGAGGTCGTTGGCGCGCAACGATTCCGGCTCCATCCGGACCCACACCGTGCCGCGTTCAGCCGGATCGTCCAGCAGGTACGCGCGGAACCGCGGATCCCACGCGGACTCATCCGGGCCCAGGTACCGCACCAGTTTCCGTCGTCCGCGCGGCACGTCGAACGGTTCGAGGGCGGCTGACCCGCGCGCGATCACCTGACGCACCAAGCCGGTCGCGAGATCGCAGACGTCCACCGTCACCGCGATCCGCGGCTCCTCGCGCACCCGAGCGGGCAGCCGCGACCACGGGCCGCTGAGGATCCAGAACGCCCTGTCCTCCCAGAGATACCAGGTGGGCCGGACGGTCGGACCAGCGGTGGCGACCCGTGCGGTCAGCGGCTGCGCGAGGAAACTGTCGACGTCGAAACCGGTCACGCGACCAGCAGCGTCTTCCCAATCGTGCCCCGAGATTCGATCGCCGCGTGCGCGTCAGCCGCCCGCTCCAGCGGGAACCGCTGCCCGATCACCGGCGTGAGCTGTCCGGACGCGGCGGCCGCCAGTGCCGATTCGGTGTAGCCGCGCATCTCCGCCGCGTCGCCGATCGACCGGATCAGCTTCACGCCGCGCGCGGCAGCGTCCTCTTCGGACACTTCGGTCCACGAACCGCTTGCCAGACCGTAGATCGCCATCCGCCCGCCGGGCCGCACCAGTCCGAACGCCGCGGTGCCGACCGCGCCTCCCACGCCGTCGAACACCACGTCCACCTCCCCGGCCTCCGTGGTCCACTGCGGATCGGTGTAGTCGACCGCAAGGTCCGCACCCAATTCCCGGGCGCGGGCAAGCTTTTCCGCCCCGCGCGCCGCCGCCACGACCTCCGCGCCCGCGGCCTTCGCCAGCTGCACCAAGAGACTGCCGACCCCTCCGGCGGCAGCCTCGACGAGCACCCGTTCCCCCGGCGCCACCGCGGTCGCGTGCACCAGCCCGGTCGCCGTGCGGCCGTCTGCCAGCAGCGCGACGGCCGCGTCGAGGCTCAGCGCGTGCGGCACCGGGAACACCAACGCCGCGTCCACGACCACGCGCTGCGCGTAACCGCCGCTGCCGCCGGTCGACGTCACCACGCGTTTCCCGACCAGAGCCGGGTCGACGCCCTCCCCGGCCCGGCTGATCACACCCCCGACGCCGTTGCCGGGCACCATCGGGAGCGTGCTGCCGAACGGCCCCGTCCCCGTCGCCCGGAACTGCGTTTCCACGAAGGTGACGTTGGCGAACGCCACCTCGATCAGCACCTGTCCCGGCCCGGGAGCCGGATCGGGGGCCTCCCCCGCCTGCAGCACCGCCGGCCCGCCGAACTCCCGCAGCCACACCGCTCGCATGTAAGCCCTTCCTCGAGGTCTCCGCCGGGTGCCAGCCAACTACCTCGAGTGCGGTCGAGGTCAAGTGCGTTGTCCTGGGAGCACTACTGACCCGGCGCAAGACTGTGGCGGCGGGATGATGACACCGCCGTCCGGGTAGATCACCGTGAGTGGCAACACCTTCGACAGAACCGCCGCCAGGAGGCAGGACAGTGCGCATCGCCGTTCCCCGTGAGATCAAGAAGCACGAGTACCGGGTCGCGTTGACCCCGGCAGGCGTGCACGAACTGGTCGGTCGCGGGCACGACGTCTTCGTCGAGACGGGTGCCGGGACCGGGTCGTCCATCACGGACGAGGAGTACGTCGCCGCGGGCGCGAAGGTGCTCGCCACCGCGGACGAGACGTGGGCCGAGGGCGAGCTCGTGCTGAAGGTCAAGGAGCCGATCGCCGAGGAGTACCCGCGCCTGCGCAAGGACCTGGTGCTGTTCACCTACCTGCACATCGCCGCGGACCGTCCGCTGACCGACGCGCTGCTGGCCGCGGGCACCACCGCGATCGCTTACGAGACGGTGCAGAAGCCGAACGGCGCGCTGCCGCTGCTGGCCCCGATGTCCGAGGTCGCGGGCCGGCTGGCCCCGCAGGTCGGCGCCTACGCCCTGATGAAGCCGAGCGGCGGCCGCGGCGTCCTGCCCGGCGGCATCCCCGGCGTCCACCCGGCGCGCGTGGTCGTCATCGGCGGCGGCGTGGCGGGCCTCAACGCCGCCCGGGTCGCCCTTGGCCTCGGTTCCGACGTGGAGATCCTGGACACGAACGTCGACCGCCTCCGCCAGATCGACAACGACTTCGGCGGGCGCATCCGCACCGTCACCTCGAACCGCCTGTCGGTGGAAGAGTCGGTCCTGGAAGCGGACATGGTCATCGGCGCGGTCCTGGTCCCGGGCGCGAAGGCCCCGAAGCTGGTCTCCAACGACCTGGTCTCCCGCATGAAGCCGGGCAGCGTCCTGGTGGACATCGCCATCGACCAGGGCGGCTGCTTCGCCGACTCGCGCCCGACCACGCACGACGACCCGACCTACACGGTCCACAACTCGGTCTTCTACTGCGTGGCGAACATGCCAGGCGCGGTCCCGCGCACGAGCACCTACGGCCTGACCAACGTCACCCTGCCCTACGCCGTGCAACTGGCAGACAAGGGCTGGAAAGCCGCCCTTTCCGCCGACCCGGCCCTGGCCCTTGGCCTGAACACCCACGCAGGCGCCCTGACGAACGCCCCGGTAGCCACCGCCCACGGCCTCCCCCACACCCCCGTGGAAACCGCACTAGCGTAACCAGCCACGACAAAGCGGCGAGGGCCAAAGGCCCTCGCCGCTTCCGTTATGCCCCAACGCTTTTTTGTTCCACCCACCACACACACCCAACCCCCACCCAACCGCCGCCGAACGCACCGTGGGGGTCCGGGGGGCTCGGCCCCCCGGGTAATACAACGCCCCTTCCCGGCGAAGCGCCGCCAGGCGCGAGCAGGGAAGGGGGAGAAGGGGCGACCCGCTCAACCAGCCTGGGGGTCACTGGGAGCGGGTCGCCGGGTACTAGCTTAAAGAACATTGGGCGGGAGCGCTCGTTCGGGGGTGGATTTGGCCGGGGTTCTTCCCCGTGACCAGGTGAACGTTCAACCTTTCACCTGTGCCGCCCGGACCAGGGTTTCCCTGCTCCGCAGGGCTTCCAGGGTCCGGCGGAACCCGCTGGCGTGCCGTTCGTCACCTCTGTCCGGCGGAGCGTCGGTTGTGCCCGTTTGGTCCGGGCCGGCGGCTTGCTCGGGAATAAATTGTCGGTGCCGCTCCCTAACCTTGTGATGTGACCACCACTGCGACGCCTGCGCGTCAAGACCGTCCGATCGTTGAGACGGCGCCCCGACCGGTCGGCTGGGTGCGCCGGTTGTCCACTGCCTGCTGGGAGCACCGCGGCGTTGTCGTGCTCGCGATGACGGCGGCGGTGCTGAGCGTCGGGGTGCAGGCGGCGAGTCCGTTGCTGGTGCGGTCGGCGGTGGACGACGCGGTGGCCGGGCATACGGCGCAGCTGGCCGGGCTCGCGGTGGGGCTGGTGGCGTTGCAGGTCGTCGCGTTCGGGTCGGCGTTCCTGCGCCGGTACGTGGGCGGGCGGCTGGCGCTGGACGTGCAGCACGATCTGCGGAACCGGGTGTTCGGCGCGGTCTCGCGGCTGGACGGCGGGAAGCAGGACGCGTTGCGCACCGGGCAAGTGGTGTCGCGCGCGATTTCGGATCTGCAGCTGGTCACCGGGTTGCTGATGCAGGTTCCGCTGTCGGCGGGGTCGGTGATTTTCGCGGTGCTGTCGCTGGGCGCGATGTTGTGGATGTCGCCGCTGCTCACGCTCATCGCGCTGGTGGTCGCGCCCGCGGTCGGGATCGTCGTGGCGTTGAGCAGGCGGCGGTTGTTCCCGGCGACCTGGTCGGCGCAGCAGCGCGCGGCGGATGTCGCGCAGCACGTCGAGGAGACCGTCACCGGCGTGCGCGTGGTGAAGGGTTTCGGGCAGGAGGCACGCGAGGTCGCGCGGCTGGAGCGCACGGCACGGAAGCTGTTCGCGGAGCGGTTGCGCGCGGCGAAGCTGTCCGCGTTGCCGACAGCGACCACGTCGGCACTGCCTGCCGCGGGTCAGGTCGCGGTGCTGGCGATCGGCGGCGTGCTGGCGTTGAACGGGCAGATCAGTCTCGGCACGTTCCTCGCGTTCGCCACGTATCTCGCGGCGTTGATCGGCCCGGCGCGGTTCCTGTCCGGGCTGGTCGTGCAGGCGCAGCTCACGCGGGCTGGCGCGGAGCGGGTGTACGAGCTGATCGACGCGCAGCCGGAGGTCGCCGACAGCCCCGACGCGCGGCCGTTGCCGCCCGGCACGCTGGGCGTCGAGCTGCACGACGTGAAGTTCGGCTACACCCGCAGCGACCCGGTGCTCGACGGGCTCACGCTCGAAGCGCGGCCTGGCGAAACGCTCGCGCTGGTGGGCACGGCGGGGTCCGGCAAGTCCACGATTTCCATGCTGCTGCCCCGGTTTTACGACGTGCACTCGGGTTCGGTGCGGGTCGGCGGGCTGGATGTGCGCGACGTGCCGTTGAAGGACCTGCGGCAGGCGATCGGCGTGGTCTTCGAGGAAGCGTTCCTGTTCTCCACCTCGGTGCGGGACAACATCGCGTACGGCCGCCCGGACGCGAGCGACGAGGAGGTTTTCGCGGCCGCCCGCGCGGCGGAGGCGGACGAGTTCATCCGCGCGCTGCCGGACGGCTACGCCACCGAGGTGGGCGAGCGCGGACTCACGCTGTCCGGCGGGCAGCGGCAACGGCTCGGCCTCGCGCGGGCTCTGCTCACTGACCCGCGAGTGCTGATCCTGGACGACGCGACGTCGGCGATCGACACCGTCACCGAAGCCGCGATCCACGACACGCTGCGCGCGGTCACTGCCGAACGCACCACGTTGCTCATCGCGCACCGCCGGTCGACGCTGCAGCTGGCGGACCGGATCGCGGTGATGGATCAGGGCCAGGTGGTCGACGTCGGCACCGAGGAGGAGCTGCTGGCGCGGTGCGCGCTGTTCCGCGAACTGGTCGCCGGGCCGGGCGACGACGTTGAAAAACCGCACCGCTGCGACAACCTCGAGCCGGGCTCGGACGGCACCACGGCAGTGCTGTGGCCGGAGTACGAGCGCGACGAGGTCGACGCTCTCGCCGAGGCCGCGCAGTCCCGCGGCGGCGTACCCGGCGGCGGCAGCGGATTCGCGGGCAGCGGTGGCGCCGACGTGCCGCCGACCCCCGAACTGCTGGAAGGCGTCCGCAGGCTGCCTCCGGCCACCGACCGGCCACGACTGTCCGATGTGGACGTCACGGCCCCGGATCCCGGCTTCAAGCTGTCCCGGATCCTGCGTCCGGTGCGGTGGCCGCTCATCGGCGTGATCGGGCTGGTCGCGGCCGACGCGCTGGCCTCGCTCGCACTGCCCGCGCTGTATCAGCGCGGGGTCGACCACGGCGTCCTGCCCGGCGTGGCGAGCGTCGTGTGGCTGCTGGCCGGGATCGGCGCGCTCGTGGTGGCAGCCGACTGGTTCGTGGTGCGCTGGCAAACCCGGCTCACCGCCCGTGTCGGCGAGACGGTGCTCTACTCGCTGCGCGTGCGCAGTTACGCACACCTGCAACGGCTCGGGCTGGACTACTACGAGCGCGAGCTGTCCGGGAAGATCATGACCCGGATGACCACGGACGTCGACGCGTTGTCCACGTTCCTGCAAACCGGCCTCGCCACCGCGGTCGTCAGTGCGCTCACCTTGGTGGGCATCACGGTCGCGCTGCTGGTCACCGATGCCGCGCTGGCCGTCTACGCGCTGGCCATGCTGCCGATCCTGCTCGTAGCCACGCTGATCTTCCGGCGGGTCGCTTCGCGTGCGTACAGCGAGGCGCGCGAGAAGGTGAGCGTCGTCAACGCAGACATGCAGGAGAACGTCAGCGGTCTGCGCGTCGCCCAGGCGTACACGCGCGAAGAGCGTTCGGCGGAGGTGTTCGCGTCGCGCAGTGACGACTACCGCCGGTCGCGGCTGCGCGCGCAGCGGTACATCGCGACGTACTTCCCGCTCGTCTCGCTGATGTCGGATCTGGCGACCACCACGGTGCTGGTCGTCGGCGCCCACCGCGTCGCAGGCGGCACGCTCGAAGCCGGTGTGCTGCTCGGATTCTTGCTGTACCTGCAGCAATTCTTCTCGCCGATCCAGCAACTGTCGTCAGTGTTCGACGGCTACCAGCAGGCCCGCGTCGGCCTGAGCCGCATCGGCGACCTGCTGCGCACCCCCACGTCGGTGCCGCCTGCCGAGAACCCGGTCGAACTGCCCGCACACCTGTCCGGCGAAGTGCGGTTCAAGGACGTCGATTTCTCCTACACCGGCGCGGAAAAGCCCGCACTCGAGAATCTGACGCTGGACGTCGCGGCAGGCGAAACCGTCGCGCTGGTCGGCGCGACCGGCGCGGGCAAGTCCACCGCGGTGAAGCTCGTCGCGCGCTACTACGACGCCACCGGCGGCGCGGTGTTGATCGACGGCGTCGACGTCCGCGAATACGACCTGCCCGCACTGCGCGCCCGGATGGGCGTGGTGCCGCAGGAAGCGCACCTGTTCTCCGGCACCGTCGCGGACAACGTGCGATACGGCCGCCCCGAAGCCACCGACGCGGAAGTCGAAGCCGCCGTGCGCGCCGTCGGCGCCTTGGACGGAGTAGCCGCACTCCCCGCCGGTTTCCGGCAACCAGTAGGCGAACGCGGCCGCTCCCTGTCCGCCGGCCAGCGGCAACTCGTCGCACTGGCCCGAGCCGAACTGGTCAACCCGGACGTGCTCCTGCTGGACGAAGCCACCGCCGCACTGGACCCAGCCACCGAAGCCACGGTCCTCCGCGCCACCGAACACCTCGCCCGTCGCCGCACCACCTTCGTAGTCGCGCACCGCCTGGCAACCGCCGCGAAGGCCGACCGGATCGTGGTGCTCGACCACGGCCGCATCGTCGAACAGGGCACCCACCCCGAACTGGTCGCCGCAGGAGGCCACTACGCACGGCTGTGGGCTTTGGGGTGAGCAGGGAGATCTTGCAGCGATAGAGCACTGAGGCTCGGCCGGGTGGCCGGTGCTGCGCGTCGCCACAGCGAGCCGCCCGCAAGGACGGACAGCCGCGCCCGCGCGCACCCGCCATTTACCGAAAACCCTCGCGACCCGGCCACCGTCCGGCACCAGGCAATGCGCGCCGAACCGTCCACGCCCGCACGGTGGCAACCACGCGTGCCAGCGTGATCAAGAAATCTTGCGTCGATAAATCACGTTGGCAACGAAATACGCCACCACCAAAATCCCCACACACCACGCCAGCGCGATCCAGATCCCGCCGCCCACCGGGCGCTCTGCGAACAGGTCGCGGATCGTGTTGACGATCGACGTCACCGGCTGGTGTTCGGCGAACGCGCGTACCGGGCCGGGCATGGTGGCGGTCGGTACGAAGGCCGAGCTGACGAACGGCAGGAAGATGAGCGGGTACGAAAACGCGCTCGCGCCGTCCGCGGATTTAGCGGTCAGGCCGGGGATCACCGCGATCCAGGTCAGTGCCAGGGTGAACAACACCAGGATTCCGAGCACCGCAAGCCACGCCAGTGGTCCCGCGCTGGTGCGGAATCCCATCGCGAACGCCACGAGCACCACGACGGCGACGGAGATCAGGTTCGCGATCACCGAGGTGAGCACGTGCGCCCACAGCACCGCCGAGCGCGCGATCGGCATGGACTGGAAGCGTTCGAAGATGCCGCCCTTCAGGTCCAGGAAAAGCCGGAACGCGGTGTAGGCGATCCCGGAGGCGATGGTGATCAGGAGGATGCCGGGCAGCAGGTAGGTCACGTACGACTCCGAGCCGGCGTTGATCGCGCCGCCGAGGACGTAGGTGAAGAGCAGCAGCATCGCGATCGGCGTGATCGTCGTCGTGATGATCGTGTCCAGGCTGCGGGTGACGTGCCGCAGCGACCGTCCTAACAGGACTGAACTGTCGGCGACGAAGTGGCCGCTCATTGCCCGTCCCCCTTGTTTCCGGTGCCGACCAGGGAAAAGAAGACGTCTTCCAGCGTCGGCTGCTTCTCGACGTACTCGACCTTCGCCGGCGGAAGCAGCCGCTTGAGCTCTTCCAGCGTGCCGTTCACGAGCACCCGCCCCTCGTGCAGGATCGCGATCCGGTCGGCGAGGTGTTCGGCCTCTTCCAGGTATTGCGTGGTGAGCAGCACCGTCGCGCCCTGCTCCGCGAGTTCTTCGACCGCGCGCCAGACGTCGTTGCGCGCCTGCGGATCGAGTCCCGTCGTCGGCTCGTCCAAAAAGATCACCTGCGGGTCCCCGATCAGGCTCATCGCGATGTCCAGACGGCGGCGCATGCCACCGGAGTACGTCGACACCTTGCGCGGCCCGGCCTCAGTCAGCGCGAATCTCCGCAACAACCCGTCCGCGATCTCGCCCGCGTTCTTGAGGTGCCGCAGCTTGGCCACCAGGACCAGATTCTCGCGCCCAGTAAGGATTTCGTCGACGGCCGCGAACTGCCCGGTGAGACTGATCGACTCGCGGACATCCCCGCCCTGGCTCGCCACAGCGAACCCGTTGACCTCCGCCTCCCCCGCGTCCGCCTTGAGCAAGGTGGACAGAATCCGCACGACCGTCGTCTTGCCCGCGCCGTTCGACCCGAGCAGCGCGAAAATACTGCCGCGCGCCACCTCGAAATCGACGCCGCGCAACACTTCCAGCTTGCCGTACGCCTTTCGCAACCCCCGCACTCGTATCGCCGGCGCCGTCATACCGCACCGCCCACCGCGCGGTCGATGGATTCAGTCAGCCGCGTCCGTTCGCGAGAAATCCAGTTTCCCTCGGGATAACTCCGGAGAAACTCCTCCGCGAACTCGACCGGCTCGTCACCGACAATGCCCCGGACCGTCGTCCCGTTCGCCGCACTCTGCTCGAACAGGTCGATGAGATCGTCCAGCATCCGCAGATGACTTTCCGCTGTCCCCGGCCCGAAGTACTGCAGATACCGGTGCAACGCCTTGATCGCCGCCCGGTAGTCCGGCGGCAACTCCTCGACGCGCGCCTTGTACCGCCGGTACCGCTTCTTGTCCTCCAGCGGACCGGTGACCACTTCCAGATAATGCAGATACCTGCTTTTTCCGTCATTCTCCATGATCGATCCCCTCCTTGCGCAGCTGTTCGAGTCGGTCCGAGAGAAACCGCCAGTTCCGCCAGAACTCGTCGAGACTCGCCCGCCCCGGGGCGTTCAGCGTGTAAACCTTGCGGGGCGGTCCCTTCTCGGACGGCACTTTCTCGACGTCGACGAGCCCGCGCTGCTCGATCCGCACGAGCAGCGCGTAAACGGTGCCCTCGGCGATATCGGTGAATCCCCGCTCGCGCAGCCACGAGGTGATCTCGTACCCGTAAGCGGGCCGCCCGGCAAGAATCGCGAGGACGATGCCCTCCAAGGTCCCCTTGAGCATCTCCGTCGCCTGCTTGCCCATCGAACGCCCTTCAGCTAGTCAGTGATGCTGAGTACCGGTAGATAGTAACACTGACTAGCGGCGGCGAGGAGGGGTCAAGGCCATGCTCAAACGCTTGGCTCCGCCCCCTTGATCCGTTCGACCAGCTCGTCGCGGTACTCCCGCACCGCCTCGAACTCCGGTTCGTCGCCGGTCGCTCGCTTCAACGCGCCTTCCAGGATCTTCAGGCCCTGGCGAGCGTCGCCGCGCGCATCCGCCTGCCGCGCGGCGTTTTCCAGCGCTTTCGCTAGCTTGGTCCGCGCTTCGGGTTCTTTGCCGGCCTTGTGGATCCGGATCCAATTGCCGCCCGGATCGACGACGGTGAACCCGGCGTACCGGTCGTTGCGCAGCCGCGGCCGGGTCATCCGCGGGATGCCGGAGACGAGCAGTTTTCCGTGCACGGAACGCATTCCCGCCGCGAAGGACTCGAACAGCTCGCCGATGTCCGGGACGATGACCAGGCACGTGCTGTACGACTGGGCCGGGTCGTAGCCGTCCATGCCGAAGAAGTGCAGATTGATGTCTTCCCGCCGCAGCGCGAGGTGCGGGTTCGGCCGCATCTGCCGATAGGTGATCTCGAAGCCGAGCATCTCGTAGAACGACGCGATCTCGTCGATGGACGGACAGGGCAGGAGCGGAATGGTCAATTCGTTCGCCACTGCCCGAACCTAAGCCCGGATCCACCGAAACGACACGGAGCTATTTGCTCATGCGAACAGCGGGTGTGTCCGGCAGGGTCGCGTTGTCGGCGACGAGTGATCCGCGCACGCGGTGGTCTCGGCAGCCTGGCCGCCGCGGGAAATCCGTGCAGCTGCCCAGGTTCAGGGCAGTTCGCGCCAACGGAGGTCGCCCCAACCGGCGGAGGTCACGTCGGCGAGCTCAGCCCAGCGGGTCGTTCCGGGGCGGACGTGCGTGTCCGAGCCGATGGACCACTCCGGCGCTTCCGGTTCGACGTGCTCGAACTCCTCGATGCCGGACGGGGTTCGCCACACCGCGGTGCAGGAATCGCACATCAGCACGACTTTGCCGTGTTCGGTGACAAGCGGGCGGATCAAACCCTGGTCCCAGAACGACGGACATTCGACCAGCCACATCGCGTCACCACCGCCTCGCGCCTCGGAAATCGCTGCGGCCGGGTGAGGCCGCAGCCTTTCGACAGCACAACACCGGTCAGTGAACGAGTCGCTACGCAGATCTCAACTCAGCCGTAACACGTGCGGACGTCCTTGCACCGTATCGCCCAGGTGAGTGGTGCAGCCGAGCGAGACCGACTGCCCAGCCGCCCGCTGCTGCTCGTCCGGCGAACCGTGGCCGGAGCCGACGAAGCGGCTGGTCTCGCCGAGGGCGATCACGGGCGGGAGCGGAGCGGCACCGTCACGTGCTCCGCAGCCGTCCGCCTCGCTAGACGGCCACCATCACCCGCAGCTCCCCGCCGCCTCCAGCGCCTCTCGGCAAGCCGCCACCGCGGCGAGGTCCGCGTCCGGGCCGCCAGCTCGCGCGGGCAGCATCGCCAGCACCGAAGCCTCCTTCGCCCGCACCACCGGATGGAGGCGCGCCGCCTTGGCCAGCAACTGCGACGGTCCCGTCTCCACCAGCACCCGCCGTCCATCTACCGGGAGCGGCGAGTCCGGCCCCAGCAGCGTGCCGACGGCGGGCCAGAACCGCACCGGTTCTACGGGGTGGGAGGCCCAGTAAGCAGGGTCCGTCGCTTCCGCATCGGTGAGCACGCGGCCGGTGTAGCCCGACACCATCGGGATCTTCGGCGGCGAGGGCTGCGCGGCCGCGACGGACGGGAGGCATCGGGCGGCGGCTTCGGCCAAGGAGGGGCTGTGGAAGGCGGACGTCGCGGGGACCGGGAGGCACATCCGCCCGTCGGCGCGCAGCTTCTCCGCCGCCTCCGCCAAGGGTGCTTCCGGGCCGGAGAGGATCAGCTGGCGGGGAGCGTTGATCGCGCCGATCACGACGTCATCGGTCAGGACCGGCGCGACGTCCTCGACGGTCGCGGCTACGGCGAGCATTCCGCCCGCGGGAGCGGACGCCAGTTCCTGCACCCGCTGCCACATCAGCTCGGCGGCGGCGGGGACTTCGAAGACACCGGCAAGGGTCGCGGCGGCTACCTCACCGACGCTGTGGCCCAGCAGGGCGGCCGGTTGCACGCCCCAGGAAAGGATCATCCGGCCCAGGGCATGGCCGACGGTGAACAGCAGGATTTGCGAGCGGGTGACGTGGTCGAGGGGAACAGCGGGCGAGTCGGTCAGCCAGTCGGCGCGGATGGCGGGGCCGTCGGGGCCCAGCGCGGCGAAGACTTCGTCCACCGCGTCGGTGAAGACGTCGTCGTGCCCGTACAGGCCTGCGGCCATCCGGACGTGCTGCGAGCCTTGGCCCGGGAACAGCAGTGCGACCTCGGTCATCACCCGAAACTCCTTCCGCCCGAAACCCCGGTGGCACCGGAAACAAACCGGATCGTGCGGCACGGCGGTCGACGGCTGCTCGACCCCTGCTGGACCGCCAGGTCGAGTCCGTTCCCACAGGCTGTCGAGAGCCCGCGGGAAGGGTGGCGGCATGAGATTCGACGGGCTGTACCTCGCCGGGCTCGGGAGCTGGCTGCCACCGGCGACGACGACCGCCGAAGCGGTGCGGAGCGGGCAATGCTCGGCCGAGACGGCGCGCAAAAGCGAGATGGAATCGGTCCTCGTCGCGCCTGACGGGATCGCGCCGCCGGAGATGGCGGCCCGGGCCGCGCGAGTCGCCTTGGCGCGATCGGGGGTGGCGCGCGGCGACATCGCGGTGTTGCTGCACGCGACGTTGTTCCATCAGGGCTACGACTTGTGGTCGCCTGCCGCGTACGTGCAGCGGGCGGCGGTCGGCGGGACCTGTCCGGCGATCGAGGTGCGGCAGGTTTCCAACGGCGGCATGGCCGCTCTCGACCTCGCGGCCAGTTACCTTCTGGCGGACCCGGCGCGGCAGGCAGCGTTGATCACCGCGGCGGATCGCTTTGACGGGCCCGATTTCGACCGCTGGCACAGCGATCCGGGCACGGCGTACGCCGACGGCGGGACGGCGATGGTGCTGTCCAGCGTGAGCGGGTTCGCGCGGTTGCGCAGCCTGGCGGTGGTGAGCGGGCCGGAACTGGAAGGCATGCACCGTGCGGGGGCGGCGTTCGGTGAAGTCGAGATGAGCAATCGGCAGCTGGTCGATCTGGACGCGCACAAACGATCTTACGTGTCCGAGGCCGGAATGTCACAGACCCTCGCGGCCATTCTCGACGGACAGCGCGAAGCATTGAAACGCGCACTGAGCGACGCCGAACTAGAACTGTCCGATGTGGACCGTCTCGTGCTGCCGCATTTCGGGCGACGGCGGCTGGTGTCGAACTACCTGCGCCACATGGACGTTCCGCTCGAACGAACCACGTGGGACTTCGACAGCAAGATCGGCCACCTCGGCGCGGGCGACCACATCGTCAGCCTGGAAAACCTCGTGCGCACCGGTGGCTTGCAGCCGGGACAGACCTGCCTGTTGATGGGCGTCGGCGCGGGATTCTCCTGGAGCAGCGCAGTGATCGAGCTGCTGGAGAAACCCGAGTGGGCTGACTGAGGCACAAGGAAAGGCCCCGCGAGAGGAGGAGTCGCGGGGCCTTTTCTCGTGCGGAAGCTACTCGACGATAGCGACCGCGCGAGCCCATCCGGCACCGGCGCCGGCCAGTTTCACCGGGAAGCACGACAGCGTGAAACCGTGCGCCCGCGGCAGTTCGGCCAGGTTCGCCAGGCGTTCGATCTGGCAGTACTCCCGGTCGCGGCCGCGCATGTGCGCCGGCCACAGCACCGACTTGTCGCCGGTCCGCTGGTAGGTCTCGATGATGTGCGTGAACGGCGCGTCGAGACTGAACGCGTCCGTGCCGATCACGCGGACGCCGAAGTCCAGCAGCAGGTCCAGCCCGGACTGGTCGAGGCCGACGAACTCGGTGAAGTACTTCGGCGTGCCCGCGTGCTGGTCGGCTCCGGTGTGGAGCAGGACGATGTCCAGTTCCTTCGGCTGATAGTCCACTCGGGACAGTTCGGCGCGCACGTCGTCCGCGGTGATGACGCCCGGGGCGCGGCCGGTGAAGTCCAGGACCACGGCGGGACGGTGGAACCAGTCGACCGGCATCTGGTCGATCGTGCGCGGGGCCGAACCGTACGACGTGGCGTCGCCGTAGTGCGCCGGCGCGTCGATGTGCGTGCCGGTGTGCGTGGTCAGCGACACCGTGTCGTTGGTGAGGAATTCGGCGTCCCGCAGCACTTCCGGGTCGAGGTCCATGCCGAAGTGCTCGCGCATCTCCGACACCAGGTGCTTGGCCCCGTCCTGGGCCGACATGGTGACCAGCGACAGCGGCTCGGGCTCCCAGCCTTCCGGATCGATCGGGGAGGACAGGTCAATCAGCTGCAACGGAGTTCTCCTTACGTCAAGACCGCAGGCTGAGCCCGCCGTCGGCGGTGATCACCTGGCCGTGGATCCAGCTCGCTTCCGGCGCGCTCAGCAGCGCGACGACATCGGCGACGTCGGCGGGCGTGCTCAGCCGCCCGGCGGGCGTGCGGGCCGCCAGCACCTGCACCATCTCCGGCTGGGTGGTCTCGTCGCCCTTGTCCAGCTTCGCGGTGGTGACGGCGTTGACCGTGATGCCGCGCGGAGCCAGCTCGACCGCCAGGTAGCGCACCAGCGATTCGAGCGCGGCCTTCGCGACGCCCAGCGCTACGTAACGCGGGATGACCCGCTGCGCACCGGAGCTGGAGACCGCGAGCACTCGACCGCCTGGCGCAAGGTGTTCGAGCAGCGCGGGAACCAGGCGCAGCAACGGATCCAGTGCGGTGGCGACATCGGTATGCAGGTCGGCAACCGACGCTCCGGCAGCGGGCATCGGATGCCACGACGCGGCGTTGTGCACCAGGACATCCAGCCCGCGACCAGCCGCCGAGACAGCTGCGGCGAGCTGTGCCGCACCGTCCTCAGTGGACGGATCGGCGCGGATCAGGGAAGCCGAACCGGGCAGCCCTTCGAGGCTCGCGAGGGCGGCTTTGGCGGCTTCGTCGTCGTGTGCGTAGTCGAGCAGCACATGCGCGCCGCTCGCGCGGAACTTGCGGGCGATGGCCAGCCCCAGCCCCTTGGTGGCGCCGACCACCAGGACGCTGCGGCCGGCCAGACCGAGATCGCTCACGCCGACGCCTCGGAGACCGTCGAGTACAGGTCCGCCTCGACGTCGACCAGCTCGACGAACTTCTTCACGTGCGCCTGGAATTCCGGGCTGGTCACGACGGCCTTGTGCGCGTTCGCGTCGACCCACTGGCCGATGTTCAGATACACCTTGGGATCGCGCAGCGACCGCACCATCTGGTAGGCGACGAAGCCGGGCTGCTCGGCCATGTACTGCGCGTGCTCGGTGAAGACCTTCTCGAACTCTTCCGGCTCGCCCTTGACGGTGAACTTGCTGATGAACGTGACCACGGTATCGGCTCCTAGCAGTGCGGTTCCGGGATTCTGGCTGCCGCGCACGGAGGACAGCGCCTCGCGCAGCTCGCGGCGGACGAGCTTGCCGTTGGGCGAACGCGGGATCGCCCTGGTCAGCTCGACGTGCTCGAGGTGCTTGTAATACGGCTGGGCGGCGTTGAACTCCGCGGCGATCTCGCCCGCGCGCGGCACCCACTCGTCGCCGGCCGGGACGATCAGCGCGGCCGCCACCGCGCCGGCGAACTCGTCAGGCTGGTCGACCACCGCGCAGTCCGCCACGCCGGGGTGGCGCAGCAGCTCGGCCTCGATTTCGGTGGGCGAGATCAGCCAGTTGTCGCGTTTGAAGACGTCCTTGATGCGGTCGACCAGGAACAGGTACCCGTCCTCGTCCAGGCAGCCGACGTCGCCGGTCGGCAGCCAGCCGTCCGCGCCGATGCCGTCGCCGTCCGGGCGGCCGAGGTAGCCGCGCATCACCTGCGGGCCGCGCACCTCGACTTCACCGCGCTCGCCGGCCGGCAGCGGCTCCCGAGTCGTCAAGTCGACAACGCGCACCTCGGTGTCGCGCACGACCTGGCCGACCGAACCCGGACGCGGTGCCGCCGGACCGTCGGAGAGGACCAGCGGAGCGGTTTCGGCGAGGCCGTAACCCTGCACGACCGGGATGCCGAACTGCGCGCGGAGGGTTTCCGCGTGCACCGGGGACAACGCCGAACCACCGGACAGGATGACCTCGCAGCCGGGCAGCTTCAGGTCCGCCAGTCGCGGATCGGTGGCGAGCCGGGCCAGGCGGAACGGCATCGAGTAGTAGTGCGTCACCCCCGCCGCGAGACCGATCGTGGCCACCGGATCCGGCACCAAGCAGAGCACCTGGGTGGCTCCGGCGATCAGCGCGGAGTTCAGGTGCATCGGGTGATAGCTGGGCAGGTGGTTGAACGTCACCGACGTTCCGGTCACCCCGTGCGCCTCGGCGACCTGCACCGCGTTGACCGCGATGTTGCGGTGCGTGAGCCGCACGCCCTTCGACTGCCCGGTGGTGCCGCTGGTGAAGTGGATGCACGCGACTGCGTCCGGCTCCAGTTCCGTTAAAGCGCCGACCGGACCAGCCGCCAGCGCGGCGACCGAATTAGCGCGGTCCGCATTCCCGAAGCACAGCAGGTGTTCCGGCGTCGCGGAGGCACGAGCGACCGCTGCGGTCATCGAATCGTTCAGCACCGCGGCCGCGGCGGAAGACTCGGTCAGCACCCGGCCGAGGTCGCCTTCCCGCAGCAGCGGGCTCAACGGCAGCACGACGTTTCCGCTGCGCAAAGTGCCGTAGTAGGCGATCGCGAACTCAGGGTGCAGCACCGACGACATCGCGACGACCGAACCGGCCGACCCGATCCGCTCCGCCAGCGCGGCAGCGAACCCGGACGCGGCCCGGTCGAGTTCAGCGAACGTCAGTGCCGTCTCGCCGAGCCGGACCGCCACCTGGTTCGGGCTGTTCTCCGCGAGGATGCGCAGCGCGTCCGGCAGCAGCGGCGTGTCGAGCAGCGACGCGACCGGGAGGACACCGTCAGCCATCGGCGCGTTCCTCCGCCCAGGCCTTGGCGAGATTCAGCGTCGCGGTGCTGTTGGTGCCCAGCGCGTTGCGCACGAACGCCTTGGCGTCCTCGACCGTCTTGCCTTCGCCGAGGATCTTCTCCACCGCGTCGCGCTTGATCACCACGGTGTGCTCGGACGTCGCCCGCACCCCGCCGCCAGGCTGCGGCACAATCGTCCACAGTCCGTTGTGGACGGTCATCAGCGCGGGCAGCACCTGCTGCTTGTACGCGATGGCGTGCTCGTCGTCGAAGCACACGCGTACCGACTTCGTGGTGTGCACGGCACCGGTCGCGGTCTTGGTGTCCATCTCCATGACCTGCAGACCCGGGGTTTCCTCGGTCAGGTCGAGCCGCTGGACGTGCGGCAGCCGCTCCGGCCACAGGTCCGACCGGTAGAGGAACTCGTAGACCGCCGCCGCGTCCGCGTCGATGTCGACACTGTCCGCGAACACCGTGGTGAGTTCTTCGGTCTCGGCGAGGCCTTCCGCGATGCCACGGAGGTTCTCCAGCTCGTGCTCGCTGTTGCGGTCGACCGCCTTGCTCACCCACTCGACGTTCTCCGGCAGGTCCCGCACCGCGCTGAACGCGTGCTCCAGGACGACGGTGCACGAGTCCGGTCCGCCGGGCTGGATGTTCCACGCCCCGGTCATCGACGCGACCGGATGCTGCGAAACCTCCTGGCGGAAGTCGATGCGCAGGCCGTCCTCGTCGAGGTCGCGCCGTGAGGTCCAGGTCTTGGGCTCGTCGTTCGCGGTGGCCCACAACCGGATTCGCTCGGTGGTGCCGTCGCGTTCGAGCTGGCGTGCGTGGACCGTCGGCCCGAAGTAGACCGGCCAGCGGGTCACGTCGGCGAGCAGCGCGTACACGGCCGAGGCGGGCGCGGCGACGTCGATCTTGTGTTCGGTCTCGTAGATCCGCAGTGGTGCAGCCACGTGCTCGGTCCTCTCAGTAGTTGCCAAGCCCGCCGCAGACGTTGATCGCCTGCCCGGTCATGGACGCCGCGGTGTCGGTGACGAGGTAGCCGACGAGGCCCGCCACCTCCTCCGGAGTGGAGTACCGGCCGAGCGGGATCTTCGCGGTGAACTTCTCCAGCACGGCTTCCTCGGTGGTGTTCCACGCCGCCGCGTACCGGCCGCGGATCGCCTGTGCCATCGGGGTTTCCACGTAGCCGGGGCACACCGCGTTGACCGTGACGCCGGTCTTGCCCAGTTCGAACCCGAGCGCCTTGGTGAAGCCGACGACGCCGTGCTTGGACGCCGAATACGGCGCGCCGAGCACCACGCCCTGTTTGCCCGCGGTGGACGCGATGTTGATGACCCGGCCCTTGTCCTTGGCCAGCATGCCGCCCTTGGTGAGCACCTCGCGGGTCATCAGGAAGACGCTGTTGAGGTTCGTGTTGATCACGTCGAACCACAGCTCGTCCGGGATCTCCGCGGTCTGCCCGCCGCCGCTGCGGCCGGCGTTGTTGACCAGGACGTCGATCGGACCGTAGCGGTCGACCGCGGCCGCGACCAGCGCCTGGATGTCGTCCTTCTCCCGGACGTCGCAGGTGCTGCCGTCCACGTCCAGTCCCTCGGCGCGCAGGTCGCGCACCGTGTCGTCGACGGATCCCTGGGTGCGGGCGCAGAAGTACACCTGGTAGCCCTGCTGCGCCAGCGATCGGGTCACCGCGAGCCCGATCCCGCTGGTGCCGCCGGTGACCAGCGCTACGCCCCGGCTCTGTTCGGTCATCGTGTCCCTCCTGGGTTGCTCGGCGCGCGGAACAGGTCCGCGCGCACGTCGCGCGGGCGAGCTCCGAACGCGACGAGATTGAGGATCTTGCGGAAGATCGGGGTGTGCGGCAGCAGCTTCGCGATCACCGGCCGCACGGCGTCGACGATCCGGCCGGAGGACAGCATTCCCTTGTTCTGCCTCGACTGGAGCGTGAAGACGGTGTCCACAGCCGCGCGTCGCTCGGCCTCGAAACCGGCGAGCGCGACGGGCCGGTTGTCTTTCGCGGCCACGGCGGCGACGAGTTCGGGGTGCAGCGCGACGGCGTCCGCGATGGCCAGGTTGATGCCCTGCGCGCCGATCGGGCTGTGCGTGTGCGCTGCGTCGCCGATGAGCACGAGTCCCGGGCGGACCCATTCCCGCGCACGGCCGGAAAACACGTCCAGCGGCGACAGTTCGGACAGCGCGGTCACTTGCTCGCGGATCAGGTCCGCGTGCTGCGGGACCGCGGCGACCAGATGCTCCCGGATGTGCTCGATGCCCTTGGCGGCCACCGTTTTGTAGCTGCCCTTCGCCAGCGTCCAGCCGATCTGGACGCGGTCCGGGTAGGAATCGTGCACCAGCACCGGATCGGCGGCCGTGCGGTGGATGCGGACCGCGCTGGTGCGCCGCTCCGGGGCGACCAGTTTGAACCACACGACGTCGTGCTCGAACTTCTCGAACTTGTCGTAGCCGATCCCGGCGAGCGAACGAGTCTTCGAATACCGGCCGTCCGCGGCTACCACCCAGCGAGCGCGTACCTCCGTCTCGCCCTCGCCGGAACCGCAGCGGATCCCGGTCACCGCGCCGTTCTCTTCCAGCAACGCCCGGGTTGAGCAGCCGCTGAGCAGACGGAAGCCCGGAGTCGCCTTGCATTCGTCGAGCAGCCGCTCCAGCAGGAGTCGCTGCGGCAGGCTGAGCAAATGGTCGTACGGCGCGGGAAGCGTCGTGTAGTCGATGTCCAGCAGCGTGCGTTCCCCTTGCACCAGCTGGAAACTGCGCATCGGGTAACCGCCGATGCCGTCGAGGACGCCGAGCTGGTCAAGCGTGCGCAGCGCACCGGGCTGGATGATCTCGCCGCGGTACTCGCGGTCCAGCGACGCGCTGCGCTCCGCGACGACGACGTCCACTCCCGACCGGGCGAGCAGCAGCGCCAGCACCAGACCCGCCGGTCCGCCGCCGGACACGCACACGTCCGCTTCGATCTCGCGCACTCGATCCCTCCCGCTGTCGCACCGCCTCGGGCCACCCTCCAGCGGGCCGGTCCAAAACGGCTCGACGCACAGTCGGCCGTCCCCCGCGAGTGGTCCACGAGGGGACTTTGAGCCGGCCGCGCGACTGTCGGACGACACGCGGCCGACGAGGAGGAAACGGTGGCGACAACCGCGCACCCGCGGGTGGGAATGGAGCTGTACCACCAGGTGCAGGCCTTTTACGCCAAGCAGATGCAGCTGATGGACGACGGCGACGTGGAACCGTGGGCGGAAACGTTCACCGCGGACGCCACGATCGCGAACAACGCGAATCCCGCACCGGCTACCGGACGGGAGTTGATTTTGAAGGTGGCCCGGAAGCTAGCCGCCGACGTTGTTTCGCGAGGGGTTCAGCACCGGCATTGGACCGGGATGCTGGTGGTGACCGAGGACAGTGCGGATCAGGTGCGGACGCAGTTGTACGCGATGGTCGCCGAGATTCCCGCCGGGGGCGAGGCCCGGTTGTGGCGTTCGACGTTTTGCCGGGACACGTTGGTTCGCGGGGCTGACGGGTGGCAGGTCGCCCGGCGTGTGGTGACTCATGACGATATTCAGGATTCTCGAGCGGAGGAGCAGGCGTGACTGTGTCGGGCGAGTTGTATCAGGAGATTCAGCAGTACTACGCGTGGCAGATGCAGTTGCTTGACCAGGCTCGTACTGATGAGTGGGCGGAGACTTTTACTGAGGATGGGGTTTTCGCGGCTAATGCCGCGCCGGAGCCGGTTAAGGGGCGGTCGGCTATTGCGGCGGCTTCGGCGGCTACGCATCGGCAGCTGGCTGAGGTGCATGAGTTGCGGCGGCATTGGCTGGGGATGTTGACGGTTTCCCCTGGTGCTACTGCGGATGAGTTGTCTACGCGGTGTTATGCGTTGATTATCGCTACGCGTAAGGGTGGGGAGCCTCGGATTCACTGCAGTACGTTGTGTGAGGATCAGTTGGTGCGGGTTGGTGGGGCTTGGTTCGTTAAATATCGTTCTGTGTCTCGGGATGATATTCGTTGAGCTGTCCGGCCTTCGGCCGGAGAAGAGAGTTGCGCTGGGGCACCCCGAAGCCCGAGTGTGACTACGCGCGGAGAGGCTTGTCAAGGCTGGAAAGAGTACCTTGACAAGCCTCTCCGCGCGTGTTTTTGGCTTCGTATCGGGGTGTGGGTGCCCCCGGCTGTTGCGTGGGTTGGTGCGGTTGGGTGGATGAGCACCCGGGTTCGGCTGCGCGTACTGGTTGCGGTTGCGGAGCGGGTGCGCCCGGCCTGGGTAGTGGATGCGCTGGGCTTGCGGTCGCCGAGGTTAGCGCCCCAATGTGGCATTGGGTGCATCTGACGCAACCAATGTGGCGTTCGGTGCGTGGGACGCAACCAATGCCACATTGGGGCGCGCCGGAGGCGGCTAGCGGGGCGGGTCGCGAGGGGAACCCTGAGGGAATCAGAGTCAATGAGGGTGGCCCTCACGGCTTCTCGGCAGCGGGAGCTAGCGGGTCATGTCTGAGCCGCCGTTTACGGAAACTACTGTGCCTGCGATGTAGCCTGCGTCCTTGCTGGTGAAGAAGGCTACTAGGGCGGCTACGTCTTCTGGTTCTGCTGCGCGGCCTGCTGGGATTCGCTTTTCGAAGGCGGAGAACCAGTCTGGCGGGGCCTCGCCTACGGCGTCGGTTCGGGTCAGGCCTGGGGAGACTACGTTCGCCACTACGCCGTTGGGGGTGCCTTCTCGGGCGGCGAACTTCGCGTACGAGATCAGGGCCGACTTTGCTGCTGCGTGTGCTACCACGTCCGCGCCTACTGGGCCTTTGCTCGCTTCTGCGGCCAGGTAGACGATGCGGCCGTAGCCCTGGTCCTTCATCAGTTGCCACACCGCGCGGGTGGGGTGGAAGGCTGCTGCCAGCTCGTCGTTCACCTTCGTAGAGAACGTTTCCCACGGGATTTCCGCGACCGAGCCCTGAGCCAGTCCGACGTTCGCGTTGCAGACCAGTGCGTCTACGCGGCCGTAGGCTTCGACGGTCGCGGTCACCAGTGCTTGCGCGCCCTCCTCGTTGCGGACGTCGGCTCCTACTGCGATTGCCTCACCGCCGGCTGTCGTGATGGCTTCTACCGCTTCTTCGGCGGCCTCTTTGGACGTCAGGTAGTTGATCACCACCCGGTCGCCTCGTGCGGCCAGCCGTTCCGCGATGCCGCGGCCGATTCCGCGTGCCGCGCCGGTTACCACCGCGACGCGGCGTACCTGGTCTTCCACCCGCTGCTCCTCGGTTTCGGGCTCCCGGGCTTCTCCGCGAGCCGTTTCTGCCAATGTATCGGCTGAAACCGTTGCCGCGACACCGCCTTCAGAGATCTTCGAGAACCTTTTGAACGGCGGCAGCGAGCATCGGTCGACTACTCGAAACGGCTGAGGAGACGACCCGGATGTCCGACGATTCCGCGCGCGCGAAAACGCCGCAGCTCGAGCTGATGAATCTCATCATCGGCGACTGGAAAGCCCGCGCCGTCTACACGGCCGCCGAGCTCGGCTGGCCCGACCGGCTCGCCGATGGGCCCCGCACGGCCGCACAGGTGGCGGCTGACTCCGGCACCGATCCTGTTGCCACCCAACGGTTCCTGCAGTACCTGACCGCACTGGGCGTGTTCCGTGAGGAGGACGGCTCGTTCTCCCTCACCGAACTCGGCGAGCTGCTGCGCAGCGACCGGGAAGACTCCCTGCGGCCGTACACGCTCATCGCGGGCTCCGAATTCCATCGCGCCTGGACCGACATCGCCTCCGCCGTACGAACCGGACAAAATGCGTTTGAAGGCGCATTTCAGTCTAGCTTCTTCGAGTACCTCTCCGCAAACCCCGAACGCGGAAAGCTTTTCGACCGCGCGATGGCGGGCAACACGGCGTTGTTCGATGCGCTGCCTGGTGCCTACGACTTCGGTGCGCACCAGCGATTCGTCGACGTCGGCGGCGGCAGCGGCGAACTGGCGCTCCGGCTACTCGCCGCGCACGAACAACTCCACGGCACGGTCTACGACGCCGAACAGTCCGCTGAGGCCGCGAAAAAGGCCATCGCGGACGCGGGCCTCACGGAACGCTGCGAGGTGGCGTCCGGGAACTTCCTGGAGTCCGTTCCCGAAGGCGGCGACCTCTATCTGCTCGCTCGAGTGCTGGTGAACTGGCCGGACGAGGACTGTGCGCGGATCCTGGCGAACTGCGCGGCGGCAGCGGCTCCGGGAGCGCGGTTGCTGCTGGTGGAACGGGTGTCCGGACCGGGCGTGGACAACGCGCTGCTGTTGTCCCACGACACCCTGATGTACGTGCTCTTCGGCGGGGGCGGGATCCGTTCCACCGCGGAAGTGACCCGACTCCTTGAGGAAGCCGGGTTCGCGCTGGACGCGATCACTCCGCTGCCGCAGGAGTTCTCGCTGATCTCCGCCACCCGCCGAAGCTGAGAGCTCAGGCCCGGGAACGCGTCAGGAAACCTCAGCCCTCTGTCGTTCCCGGGCTGGCACCACCACGAGAACCACGATCGCCGCCAGCACCGCGGCACCGGCGGCGGCGAGGGCCGTCGTGCGCATCGCGACCGAGAACGCGTCCGCACCCGCGGCGAACAAGTCAGTGCCCTGGTTGCCGCCCAGGCCCGCTGCGGCGGCCTTCGTCGCTTCGATCGAATCACCGGCGGCCGCGCGAGACTGCTCCGGCAGCACCGACAACGCGGGCTCAACCCCGTTGCGGTACACGACGGTCAGCAGCGAACCCAGCACCGCGATGCCGATCGCGCCGCCGATGCTGCGGCCCATGTTCGTCAGCGCCGAACCGACCCCGGCGCGCTCACGCGGAACCGCCGACATGATCGTGGTGGTCGCGGGCGGCATCACGTTGGCCATCGCCAAACCGACCAGGAAGTCGGCGACGAACACCGGCCACAGCGGGCTGTTCTGGTCCAGCAGCGCGAAAATCGCGACGCCGACAGCCAGCAGCAGCAAGCCGCCGACCAGCACGTTCTTGGTGCCGAACTTCGCCGACAGCGTCGCCGAGCGCGGCGAGAACACGGCCAGGGCCAGCGCCAGCGGCAGAATCGCCAAGCCGGTCATCAGCGGGCTCACGCCGAGCACGCTCTGCAGGTAGAAGATCAGGAAGAACGGCACGCCGAAGTTCACGAAGAACGCGAGCGACACCGCGCTGGTCGCACCCGCGACCCGGCGGTCCGACACGAGCCGCAGATCCAGCGCTGGAGCCGCGGACCGCAGTTCCACCAGGACGAACACGACCAGCAGCACCACGCCGAGCACCAGCGGGACGTACACCCGCGGATCGGCGATCGTGGCCAGGTTGCCCGCCTGGATGATCCCGTAGACGAGCGCGGTGCTCCAGGCGACCGACAGCACCACGCCGGGCACGTCGAGCTTGCGCGCGGTCGAAGTGGACTCCGGGACCATCAGCACGGTCAGCACGATCGCGGCGAGCACGATCGGGCCGTTCACCAGGAAAATCGAACCCCACCAAGCGAACTGGATGAGGAAGCCGCCGAGCACCGGGGCCACCACGGCCGCGATGCCCGCGGCGGACACCCAGTACCCGATGGCGCGCGGGCGTTCCTTGTCGCCGAACACGTGCGAGATGGTCGCGAGCGTGGTCGGCGGGATCGCCGCGCCGCCCGCGCCCATCACGACGCGCCACAGCACCAGTTCGCCGGGCGAGTGCGCGAACGCCGCCAGCACGCTGGAAACGCCGAACACGACGAGCCCGATCAGGAGCACCTTCCGGTGCCCGAGCCGGTCCCCCAGCACGCCCCACGCCAGCAGCAAACCGGCGTACACGAGCGTGAACCCGTTGACCACCCACTGCAGCTGGTCCGCGGACGCGCCGAGCCCGTCGACCGGATCGGCGAGCGCGCGGAAGGCGATCGTCACGATCGTCGCGTCCAGCACGGTGAGCAGAAAGGACGTCAGCAGCACCGCGAGGATCGCCCAGCGGCGCGGGTTCAGGGCAGGCTCGGACACCTGTCCTCCTTCGGAAGGCTTTGGCGGAATTCCCCTTACACCGCGGAACCGAGCCTGCTGTTCACCAGTTCGACCAGAGCGCGCGGCGTGTCGATGTCGACCACCGTTTCGTCCGGCAGCTCGACTCCGTAGTCGCGCTGGAGCATACTCGCGGTCTCCATCAGCGCGAGCGAGTCATAGCCCAATTCGGCGAAGGGAATGTCGCGCGCGTCGGTGGTTTGTGCCATTTCGTCGCTCTCTCCGGCGCAACGGCGGATGATCTCCATCAGATCCTCGTAGGTCAGCTCGCGCATGATCGCTCCTCCTGCCGCGCGAATGCGGCTGTCAGTGGGTTCTTCTTGCTGGACAAGGCTTTGCGGTTCGGCCGTTCGGGTGATCTTGAAAAGTCTTCCCTCACACTCCGCGCAACACGAGCGCGGCGTTGTGCCCGCCGATGCCGCGGGCGAGGACGACCGCGGCCCGCACCGGCGTTTCCCGCGCGGCACCGGTGACCAGGTCGATCCCGTGCTCCGGCACCGGATCCGAGACGTTCGGCGTCGGCGGCACCACGCCGTGCCGGATCGCCAGCGCCGCGCACGCGACGTCCAGCCCGGCCCCGCCCGCGGCCAACCGCCCGACCCCGGCTTTTGGCGCGGTGACCGGGACACCGCGTGCGCCGAACAGCGCGCTGATCGCCTCGGCTTCTTCACGGTCGAGCGCGAGATCCCCGGCCGCGTCGGCAAAAACGACGTCAACCTCGGCGGCGGAAATGCCCGCGTCCGTCAGGGCGAGTTCGATCGCCCGCCGCAGTCCCGGCGGACGGCCGCTGCCTGGTTTCGGGTCGAAAGTGGACGCGTATCCGGCAATCTCGGCGTACGGCGGCTGCCGGTCCCGCGCCGAGTCCGCCGGTTCCAGCACGAGCACCGCGCCGCCCTCGCCGGGCACGTACCCGGCAGCGGACCGGTCGAACGGCAGATAAGCCTTCGCCGGTTCGCTGCTCGTGCTGAGCCGTCCGGAGGTGAGCATCGCCGCCCAGCCCCACGGGCACAGTGCGCTGTCGATGCCGCCGGTCAGCGCGACCGCGGTCCCGGAACGCACCGCGCGCCGGGCCTTTCCGATCGCGTCCAGCCCGCCGGCTTGTTCGGACACCACCACCGCGCCCGGCCCGCGCATGCCGTGCCGGATGGAGATCTGCCCGGTGTTGACCGCGTAGAACCACGCGAACGACTGGTACGCGCTGACGTACTTGCCGCCCTTGCTCCACATGTTCTGCAGTTCGCGCTGCCCGAACTCGTAGCCGCCCGCCGAACTGGCGGTGATCACCGCGAGGTCGAACCCGTCGTGCGCCTCCGGGTCGACCCCCGCGTCGGCCAGCGCCCATTCCGCGCCCACGAGCGACATCCGCGTGGAATGGTCGGTCTGCGGCAGCAACCGGCTGGGCAGGATGCCCTTCGCGCTGAACCCGGCGACCTCGCCGGCGAGCGTGCTGGGGTAACTCGAAGCGTCGAACCGGGTCACCGGGCCGATTCCGCTGGCCCCTTCGAGGGTGGCTTCCCAGAACTGCTTGACCCCGCTTCCGGTCGGTGCGAGCACGCCGAGCCCGGTGATCACCGCGTTCATGCCGGACCGCCGACGTTGCTGGTGAGCACCATGGCGCTCTGGAACCCGCCGAACCCGCTGCCGACCGTCAGCACCGTGTCCACCGCGGCTTCTCGTGCCACCAAAGGAATGTAGTCCAAGTCGAGCTCCGGGTCGGGTTCGTTGAGGTTGGCCGTCGGCGGCAGCAGCCCGTCGCGCATGGCGAGCAGGCTGGCGGCGATTTCGATCGAGCCGATCGCGCCGAGCGAATGCCCGACCATCGACTTGATCGAGCTCACCGGGACGCGATAAGCGTGTTCTCCCAGCGAATTCTTGAACGCCTGCGTCTCGTGCCGGTCGTTCTGCTTCGTGCCCGAACCGTGCGCGTTGACGTACCCGATCGCTTCCGGCGTCACCCGCGCCTGGCCCATCGCCTGCCGGATCGCCTCGGTCATTTCCACGCCGTCCGCCCGCAACCCGGTCATGTGGTAGGCGTTGCACCGCGTGGCGAACCCGGCGATCTCGCCGTAGATCCGGGCCCCGCGGGCGAGCGCCCGGCCCAGTTCCTCCACCACGAACACCGCCGCACCCTCGCCGAGCACGAACCCGTTGCGGGTGTTGTCGAACGGACGCGACGCCGTCGCCGCCTCGTCATTGCGCGGCGAGGTCGCCTTGATCGCGTCGAAGCACGCCACGGTGATCGGCGAGATCGGCGCGTCCGAACCGCCCGCGAGGACGACGTCCGCGCTGCCCTCGGCGATCAGGTCCCGTGCGTGGCCCACCGAGTCCAATCCGGACGTGCAGCCGGTCGAGATGACCTGCACCGACCCTTCCGCGCCCGCTTCCCAAGCCACTTCCTTGGCCATCGAACTCGGCACGAACTGGTCGAACAGATGCGGCACCGCGTAGTCCGCGTCGACCTCCCACTTCCGGCCGCCGTCGCTCACCACGACGTACTCGCGTTCGAGGCTCATCGTGGCCCCGACCGCGCTGCCGATCGAAACCCCGGTCCGGTACGGGTCCACATCGGACGGTGCGAGCCCCGCATCGGCCAGCGCCTCCCGCGTGCACGCCACCGCGAACTGGGCCACCCGGTCCATCCGCCGCACCTGCTGCGGACCGAGCCCCGCCGCCTCCGGATCGAAATCGCATTCGGCGGCGATCCGCGAGCGGAACTGGGAGGCGTCGAAGAACGACACCGGCCGGGTGGCGGTCCGCCCGCCCGACACCATGTCCCAGAACGGTTCGCGTCCCGGTTTCCCCGGCGCCACAACGCCTATCCCGGTGATCACCGCCCGCCGCGGACCTCCGCTGCCGTGCCGCGCCGGCACTCCCGCTGCCCCGGGGTGCCCCGCACTCGTACTCACTCCGTCTGCACCTGCCCTTCGCGCTCCGAGCGCCCGACGTCGCTGATGTCGAGTCTGGGCCCGGGGTGTCCAAGACGGATCGAAGCGGGGTCGAACGCGCTCCAGCCGGATTCGACCCCGCCTCGTTCTCAGCCGGTGGCGACCGCGGCCTCGCGCGCCGCGGGCTCGGCTTCCCTTGCC
The DNA here is from genome assembly GCF_004522315.1 of Amycolatopsis sp. CFH S0740. Classification (NCBI taxonomy): domain Bacteria; kingdom Bacillati; phylum Actinomycetota; class Actinomycetes; order Pseudonocardiales; family Pseudonocardiaceae; genus Amycolatopsis; species Amycolatopsis sp. CFH S0740. Next base: position 59,367 of record NZ_SDLS01000038.1, read on the forward strand.
AGCCAACGGCCGGCGAACGACGGGAGCCGGGGAACGCAGTAGACCGCGTCCGCCGTGGACGGCCGCAGAACGTCTACATTGGACTCCGCGTCGTGGTACCGGTGCGGTCCCGAACCGCCGCGTTCGCCGATTTCCTCGGCCAGCCCGGCGGATTCGAGGTCCTCGAGCACTTCGCGCACCAGTTCTCCAGGGCGGCCGAGGAGCTTGACCGCGTCCGGCACGGTGAACTCGTCGATGCTCGCCAGCTGCCGGAACGCTTCCTGCGCCGGACCGCACAGTGTCCGGTAACTCGCCCGGACGCTCGCGTCGACCGTGCCTTCCCCGCACGGCAACCGAAGCACCGCGCCGGGATCGCGGGACAGCCGGTCGTGCATCCGGCGCAACGACCAGGCCGGCCGGTAAGCCAGATACCCGCCGACCGCCGCGACGGCCAGCGGCAGCCTGCCGCACATCCGAACCAGCGCGCTGGCGCAGTCGAGGTCCTCCAGCATCCGCCGCCGCCCGATGAACTGGCCGAGCAGCTCCAGCGATTCGTTGACCGTCAGCGGCGGCAGGTTGACCGGCGCGACCACGCCGCGCAAGTACAGCCGCCGCCTGCTCGCGACCAGCAGCAAGCTGCCGGAACCGCTGGGACGCAACAGATCCACTTCGGAAGACCGGGCGGCGTCGTCCACGACGACCAGCAGCCGCCGGGTGGCGGTGTAGTCGCGGTAGACGTTGACCAGTTCGGACATCGAGGGCGACGGCGACAGCGGAACGCCGCACGCGCGCAGGCAGCCGGCGAGCACGTCGGCCATCGTCTCCTCGCCGCGGTGCACCGGCGTCAGCGACACGAAGATCTGCCCGTCCGGGAACGTCGCGCGGACCCGGTGCGCGACGTGCACGAGCAGCGCGGTCTTGCCCGCCCCCGGCCCGCCGGTGATCTCCACGACCGTGCTGCCGCCGGTGAGCTTGGTGCGCGCGGCGGAACACCGCCGCACCAGCTCGCGGATCTCCTCGTCCCGGCCGACGAAGTCGGGCACGTCGGAGGGAAGGTGATTCGGCCCCAGCACCTCCGGCGCCGCGGGCCGCAGCGGGACCAGATCACCCTCCGCATCGGCGCGCACGACGGAAACCACTTCGACGACACTGCTCTCAGTCACGGTGTCGTTGTCGTCGATACTCCGGACGGCTACTTCCGCAGTGCGCTCATTTTGAGCGGTCTGCCCGGTTTGCCCATTGTCTAGACCAGTTGTGGCTTCACTCACACTGGCGCCGCGCGGGGCCGGAAGGGTGAGCGCGGGATCGTCCACCAGGATCTGCTGGTGCACCGAACGCAGGGTCGCCGACGGCTCGATGCCCAGCTGTGCGATGAAATCGCTGCGCACCCGGTGGTAGACATCGAGCGCCTCGACCCGGCGTCCGCAGCGGTAGAGCGCGACCATCAGCTTCGCCGAGTACGCCTCGTGCGTCGGATTCGCCTTGACCACCCCGGCGAGCTCGTCGACCACGCGCCGGTGCCTGCCCAGCGCCAGTTCGGCCTCGAACCGCAGGTCAAGCGCCGCCTTGCGGCTCTCCTCCAGCTGAGTCGCCCGCGCGGCGAGGGTCGGGCCGAGCGGGAGATCGGAGAGCGCGGCCCCGCGCCACAGTGCGAGCGCCTGTCTGGACAGCTCGGCACAGGCTTCGAGATCACCGGCGTCGTGCCGGTCCCGAGCCTGGTCGAGCAGCGCCGAGAAGCGCACCGCGTCGACCACGTCCGCCCGCGGCACCTGCAGTTCGTAGCCGTGCGGGCGCGTCAGCAGTACTGTCGCTCCCTCCTCGGCCGAACCGGCCAGGCGCAGCGATTTGCGCAGCTGGTAGACGTAGGTCTGCAACGTCGTGGCCGCGCTCGCCGGAGGGTTGTTCTCCCACAGTTCCTCGACGAACTGCTCGAAGTGCACTGCCCGGTTGGCGTTCAGTGCGAGCATGGCCAGCACCGTGCGGAGCTTCGGCGCGGACGGAGTCTTGCCCACCCCGTCCGCGCGTACGGCCAGCGGTCCCAATATCGCGATCTGCATCCGACCCCCAGATACCTGCCGAAAGAGCACGCCAGGCAGCTGCCCGCGTGCTTCGCTTTCCCCCAGTGAGACGCCAGCGACGCTAGCAGAGAAACGGCTTCCTGATCCCGGGCGGGAAAAACTTAACGTCCGCCTGATACTTCTGCGAACTGTCCGTTCGTATTGCCGTTGGCGGCCGAACACAGGAACACTGTGAGTTGTGCGACATCACCCGGACAGCTCAATCGGCCACTGGGCGTGATGGCTCGCTCGCGCTCCAGCATCTCGGCCGGAACCTGTTGCGCAACACGGGGAGTGACGGTCAGGCCAGGAAGAATGGTGTTGACCAGCACTCCGTCGCGGCCGACGTCCCAGGCGAGGCTCGTGGCGAAACCGTGCAATGCGGACTTCACCGCCCCATAAGCCTCGCGGCCCGGCTTGCCCGCGGTCGCCGCGCGCGACGAAATAAATGCGATCCGTCCCCATTTTTTCGCACGCATACCGGGCAGCACCTTCGCCACTGTGTGGAACACCGGCGCGATATTCACATTGATGAACGAAGCGCAATCCTCCGTAGGTAGTTCTTCGAACAATTTTCCCGGCTTGCGCAGCGCGCCGGGACTGATCGCATTCGCGACCAGCACGTCCACCGGCCCCCAGTGCCGCTCCACGGTCTCGACCGCCGCGTCCACGCTGGCCAGTTCGGTCAGGTCGTAGTGCACGGCCAGCCCGCGGTCCGGCCCGCACTCGCGCGCGACCTCCTCGCCCGCCTCGCGGTTGGCCCGATAGGTCACCGCGACCTTGGCCCCTTCGGCGGCGAACGTGCGCGCGAGCTCGGCCCCGATCCCGCCGCTGCCGCCAGTCACCAGCACGACCTTGCCGGTCAGCCCCAGATCCACCTTCGCTCCTCGATGTTCTCTCAGTAGTGGTTGCGCGACGCGGAGGTCCGTGAGGGGAACCCTGAGGGAATCAGATTCCCTGAGGGTTCCCCTCACGGCCTTCCGAGGGAGCGGAGCCGCCAGCTCACGGTGCCCTCGACGTCCCGCCGTCAGACAGAAATGTGCGCGTGCCGCAGCACAGCGCGCACGACAGCGGCGGACGTCCGGTCGCCGCGGTCGGCCACGTAGCCGTCCGGGCGCGTCAGGATCCAGCCCGTCGCCGAAAGGCCGAGCGACCGCCGCAACGCGCCGTCGGCGTCCGGCAGGTCCCCGCCAGGGCCCGCCACCTGCGGCACCAACCAGCCGCCCACGGACGGCAGCCCGGCTCGCTCCGCGTCCGGGCCGAGCACCAGCGTCCAGCCCGGCTCGCGCAACTGCGCCAGCAACGCCTGCCACGCCGGGGTTTCCGCGTCCGCACCGGCGACAACCGACAGCCGCTCGCCCGGTCGCGGTCCAGGCCCGGCCGCCGCGGGGCCGTCGCCATACGAAAGGCCCAGCGCGGACATTCCGCCCATGATCTTGCGTTCCAGCTTGCCGCGCAGCGCCGAAACGTTGCGCATCACGCCGAACGCCACCGGCAGCACCGCGGCGACGTACGGATTTTTCAGCTGTACCAGGAAAGTCGCCTTCTTCGTGGTGCGCAGCAGCTCCGCGCCCACCGGCACGCGCTCGCGCGAGTAGCTGTCGAGCAACTGCTCGTCGGCGTGCCCGTCGATCACCATCGCCAGCTTCCACGCGAGGTTGTACGCGTCCTGGACGCCGGTGTTCATCCCCTGGCCGGACGCCGGACTGTGCACGTGCGCCGCGTCGCCCGCGACCAGACAGCGGCCGGACCGCATCGACGGAACCATCCGCTGCTGGATGGAGAACACCGAAACCCACGACGGCGGGGAAACCACGGTCGGCACGCCGGTCGCCGCGGATACCTTCTCCGAGAACCGCCGCGCGACCGCCACGTCGTCGCCGGAGCCGGAGTACTCGACGTCCCGGGTATCGAGCAGCCGCCATTTGCCCTCGTCCGGGAACGGCACCATCATCACCGAACCGCCCGGGGTCCGGATGAGATGAATACTGTCGCGCGGCAACGCGGTGTCCGCCTGCGCGTCGGCGATCAGCCAGGTCTCCGACGAGTCGCCTTCGAGCTTCAGCCCCAGCTTCTTGCGCACCGCGCTGTGCCCGCCGTCGCAGCCGACCAGCCAGTCCGCCGAGGTCTCCTCGATCTCCCCGTCGCGTTCAAGCCGGACCTGGACGCCGTCCCCGGTGTCGGTGAAGTCGGCCAGCGCGACGCCCCATTCGACCTCGACGCCCTGCTTGGCCAGCGCGGTCCGCAGCACCTCCTCGGTGATGACCTGGTCGACCATCAACGTGAACGGCAGCCGCGTCGGCAGCCGCGAGTAGTCCGCCCGGAGACCGACCATTCGCTTGCCGCGCATGTGGATCGTGAACGCGCGCACCTGCTGCCCGCGCGGCAGCAGGTCGTCGAGCACGCCCATCTGGTCGTAGATCTCCAGCGAACGCGGATGCGTCGCCAGCGCACGGCTGGTCACCCCCGGACCGGCCGCCCGGTCCACGATCCGCACCCGCACGCCGCGCCGGGCCAGTTCGTGCGCCGCGGTCAGCCCGACCGGCCCGGCACCGACCACCAGCGCTTGCGCACTCACGGTTTCACCGCCACCACAACGGTGTCGTTGCCCTTCGGCAGAGTGGTGGCGGCGCGGAATTCCAGCCCGGCTTCGGCCAGCCACTCGCGCAGCTGCGGCACGGTGTACTCGGAACCGCCGTCGGTGATCAGTCCGACGTTGATGCTGCCGACCAGGCTGCGCAGATCCGGGTTCTCGGCGTCGAGGATCTGGTCGTACACCACGACCGCGCCCCCGCTCGGCACCGCGTTTTTGGCCCGCACCAACAGTTCCACGCGCCGCTGCGGGTCCCAGTCGTGCAGCACGTGGCCGAACACGACGACGTCGGTCTCCGGCAGCGGCGTCTCGAAGAAGTCGCCGGGATGGAACGCGACCCGGTCCGCGACGCCCAGTTCCGCCATCAGCTCGTCGAAGTGCGGTTCGATCGGCGGCAGCTCGAACACGCCGCCGTGCAGATGCGGGTGCGCGAGGCACAACTGCGCCGCGACGTTGCCGCGCGCGCCGCCGACGTCGACGAAGCTCTTGTACTCCGACCAGTCCACGTGCTCGGCCAGCTGCGGCGCGACCAACGCGTTGTTCGCGTCCATGTGCACCAGGAAAGCCTTGGCGCGCACCGGATCCTCGTACAGCTTGGCGAACGCGCCGTGCCCGCCGATGTCCGCCTTCGGCTCGCCGTCGCGCAGCGCCTCGGACAGCTTGCCCCACATCGCGTAGTGCCGCTGCGACGTCGTGCGCACCCGCGCGCCGAGGTAGCCGCCGCCGGACGCGCCCGGCACCAGCACCTCCGCGGCCGCCGGCGCGTTGCTGAACTTCTCGCCGTCGCGCTCCAGCAGGCCGAGCGCGGCCAGCGCCTGGACGAAATCGCCGGTGAACCGCTGGTGCAGCCCGAGTTCCCGGCGGATCTCGTCGATCGTCCGCGGCGCTTCCGCCAGCAATTCGAATACTCCCAGCTCGACCGCGCTGTGCAGGATCTTCGACTGGGTGAACAGCATGTTGAGGCGGCCGATCGCCTGCGCGTCCACGGTGGTGTGGGCAGTCATCCCGGGTCGTACCTGCCTTCCGTTTTTGTGCTCCGCGCGCACGACAGCCGCGGAAACCTTCGTGTGCGGCGATGCTTCCGGCCGGGTCTCGAAGGCCCCTCAACACGCTCTCGACCTCCGCCGACGCCCCGCTCAGGCCGTCCCGGAGACCGTCCAAGACCGCTCGGCTAGCGCTGAATCCCCAGCACAGCGCGTATAGCCGCGGACCCGCGCGGTGCTCCAGGCTTGTCCGTGCTGACAACACGGTGAGCACAGGCACGGACACATGGGGAGCACCGGGATGGATGTCGAGTACGACGTGGTGATCGTGGGCGGCGGCCCGGTCGGGCTGATGCTCGCGAGCGAACTCGGGCTGCGGCCCGGCCGGGTGCTCGTGCTCGAGCGGCTCGCCGAGCCGAGCGGGCAGTCCCGTGCGCTCGGCCTGCACTCGCGCACCGTCGAGGTGCTCGACCAGCGCGGCCTGCTGCCCCGCTTCAGCGAGGGCGCGCCGGTGTGGCCGAAGGGGCACTTCGCCGGCATGCGGCTGCTCGACCTCAGCAAGCTCAACGGGCGCCACACGTACGCGCTGATGGTCCCGCAGTCGCGCACCGAGGCGATCCTCGAAGAGCGCGCGCGGGAACTGGACGTCGAGATCCGCCGCGGGCACCGGCTCACCGAACTCGAGAACGGGCCCGACGCGGTGGTCGCCACCGTGACCGGCCCGGACGGCGAGTACCGGATCCGCTCCCGCTACCTCGTCGGCTGCGACGGCGGCAGCAGCCTGGTCCGCAAACTGGCCGGCATCGACTTCCCCGGCACCGCCTCCAACATCGACGCGATGCTCGCCGACGTCCACCTCGACCAGGTGCCCGACGGCCCGCACCTGGCCCGCTGCAAGGGCGGCGTGTTCGGCACGGTCCCGCTCGGCGGCGATCTCTACCGCGTCGTGTCGGTCGAGTTCCGGCCGCCGGCCGCGCACCGCGACGACCCGGTCGAACTGGAGGAACTCGCCGCCTCGGTCAAGCGGGTCACCGACCAGGAACTCCCGATGCGCGACCCGGTGTGGCTCTCGCGCTTCGGCGACGCGACCCGGCAGGCCGCGCAGTACCGCAAGGGCCGGGTCATGCTCGCAGGCGACGCGGCGCACGTGCACTTCCCGGCGGGCGGGCAGGGCCTCAACACCGGCATCCAGGACGTGGTGAACCTCGGCTGGAAGCTCGCCGCGGTCGTCAACGGCAGCCCGGACCAGCTGCTCGACACCTACCACGACGAACGCCACCCGGTCGGCGCGCGCGTCTGCTTCAACACCCAGGCCCAGCTCGCCCTGATGGACCCGCGCCCGGAGATCGGCCCGCTGCGCGAGCTGTTCGGGACGCTGATGGAGTTCGACGAGGTCAACCGCTACCTCGCGGAAATGATCACGGCGCTCGACGTGCGCTACCCGACCTTCCCCGCCTCGGACCACCCGCTGGCCGGGACCCGCGTTCCGGAGTGGTCCATCGTCGTCGACGGAGCCGCGACGACCACGATGAAGCTCCTGCACTCCGGCCGCGGCGTGCTCGTCGACCTCACCGACGGCCCCGCCGTCGCCCGCACCGCCGCGCCGTGGCTCGACCGGCTCGACCTCGTGTCCGGCACCCCGTGCACCAGCGAGGTCCCGGCCGCCTTCCTGCTCCGTCCGGACGGGCACGTCGCCTGGCTCGCCGAAAGCCCGGACACCGATCCCGCCGATCTGCGCGAAGCCCTGCGCGCGTGGTTCGGACCAGCGCCGGTGCGTTCGCTGCCCGCCGCGGCGAGCTGACGCGAGGGCCGGCGCTGTGTCCGGGATCACCCCAAACCGGCCGAGGTGACGGCATTCGGCCCTTGCGACGCGTACGGTGGGCCCTGCTGTCTGTCAGGCTGGGCCTCTCAACCGATCCAGACAATGACCTGTCTCACGAGCGTCCAGGTGGCGTGTTTCGGGCCACCGGCAGGGGACTAGCCTGGCGGTCAGCAGATGCTTGTGATATCGGATCGAGAATGGATAGAGGCGAGAGCCAGCCGTGGCCAGCAGCAGTCCCGCATCGCAGTTCGGTGCCAATGAGTGGCTCGTCGAAGAAATGTACGAGCGGTTTCTCGCGGACCCCCAGTCGGTAGACGCCGCCTGGCACGATTTCTTCGCCGACTACAAGCCCACTCCGGGCGGCAACGGCACCCAGGCGGAAGGGAACGGGGAAGCCAAGGCGGCCCCCGCCGCCAAGCCCGCCGCCCCCGCCGCGAAGGCCCCGGCGGCTCCGGCCGCCAAGGCAGCGCCCGCCCCGGCGGCCAAGGCCCCGGCCAAGCCCGCCCCGGCCGCGAAGCCCGCGGCTTCCGCGCCCGCCAAGTCCGCTCCGGCGAAGGACGCCGAGCCGGAGTCCAAGCAGCTGCGCGGCGCCGCGGCGGCGATCGCCAAGAACATGGACGCCTCGCTTTCCGTGCCCACCGCGACCAGCGTGCGCGCGGTCCCGGCGAAGCTGATGGCGGACAACCGCATCGTCATCAACAACCACCTCAAGCGCACCCGCGGCGGCAAGATCTCCTTCACGCACCTCATCGGCTACGCCATGGTGCGGGCGCTGAAGGACTTCCCGAACATGAACCGGCACTACAAGCTGATCGACGGGAAGCCGTTCGCGATCACGCCGGAGCACGTCAACTTCGGGCTTGCCATCGACATGAAGGGCAAGGACGACTCCCGCACTCTCGTCGTGGCCTCCATCAAGGCCACCGAGAACATGACCTTCATGCAGTTCTGGCAGGCCTACGAGGAGATCGTCAAGAAGGCCCGCACGAACAAGCTCACCGCGGACGACTTCGCGGGCACCACCATCTCGCTCACCAACCCGGGCGGCATCGGCACGAACCACTCGGTGCCGCGGCTGCAGGCGGGCCAGGGCGCGATCATCGGCGTCGGCGCGATGCAGTACCCGGCGTCGTTCGAGGGCACCAGCGAGAAGACCCTGGTCGACCTCGCGGTCAGCAAGATCATGACGCTGACCTCGACGTACGACCACCGCATCATCCAGGGCGCGGAGTCCGGCGAGTTCCTGAAGCGCATTCACGAACTGCTGCTCGGCGAGGACGGCTTCTACGACGACGTCTTCACCAGCCTGCGGCTGCCGTACGAGCCGATCCGCTGGGTCGCCGACATCCCGGACGGCCCGGTCGACAAGACCGCGCGCGTCATGGAGCTGATCGAGGCGTTCCGGATGCGCGGCCACCTGATGGCCGACACCGACCCGCTGAACTACCGCCAGCGCAGCCACCACGACCTCGACGTGCTCAGCCACGGCCTGACCCTGTGGGACCTGGACCGCGAGTTCGCCGTCGGCGACTTCTCCAGCCGCGAGCGGATGAAGCTGCGCGACATCCTCGGCGTGCTGCGCGACTCCTACTGCCGCACGGTCGGCATCGAGTACACGCACATCCTCGACCCCGAGGAGCGGCGCTGGATCCAGGAGCGCGTCGAGGTCCGGCACACCAAGCCGGAGCCGTCCGCGCAGAAGTACATCCTGTCGAAGCTCAACGCCGCCGAGGCGTTCGAGACCTTCCTGCAGACCAAGTACGTCGGCCAGCGGCGGTTCTCGCTGGAAGGCGGCGAGACCCTGGTCCCGCTGCTGGACACGGTGCTCGACAAGGCCGCCGAGGCCGAGCTGGACGAGGTCGTCATCGGCATGCCGCACCGCGGCCGGCTGAACGTGCTGGCGAACATCGTCGGCAAGCCGATCAGCCAGATCTTCCAGGAGTTCGAGGGCAACCTCGACCCGGGCCAGGCGCACGGCTCCGGCGACGTGAAGTACCACCTCGGAGCCGAGGGCAAGTACTTCCGGATGTTCGGCGACGGGGAGACCCGGGTGTCGCTGGCGTCCAACCCGTCGCACCTGGAGACCGTCGACCCGGTCCTCGAGGGCATCGTCCGCGCCAAGCAGGACGTCCTCGACAAGGGCGGCGAGGGCTACACCGTGCTGCCGGTCCTGATGCACGGCGACGCGGCCTTCGCGGGCCAGGGCGTCGTGGCCGAGACCCTGAACCTGGCGCTGCTGCGGGGCTACCGCACCGGCGGCACCGTGCACGTGGTCGTCAACAACCAGGTCGGCTTCACCACCGCGCCGGAGCACTCGCGGTCGAGCCAGTACGCCACGGACGTCGCGAAGATGATCGGCGCGCCGGTCTTCCACGTGAACGGCGACGACCCCGAGGCCGCGCACTGGGTCGCGAAGCTGGCGGTCGACTACCGCCAGGCGTTCCACAAGGACGTCGTGATCGACCTGATCTGCTACCGCCGCCGCGGCCACAACGAGGGCGACGACCCCTCGATGACGCAGCCGGCGATGTACGACATCATCGACACGAAGCGTTCGGTCCGGAAGATCTACACCGAATCGCTGATCGGCCGGGGCGACATCTCCGTCGAAGAGGCCGAGGCCGCGCTGCGCGACTTCTCCAGCCAGCTCGAGCACGTCTTCAACGAGGTGCGCGAACTCGAGAAGCACCCGGCGAAGGCGAGCCCGTCGGTCGAGGGCGAGCAGCAGATCCCGGCGAAGGTCACCACCGCCGTGTCGCGCGAGGTCGTCGAGAAGATCGGCGACGCGTTCGTCAACCTGCCCGAGGGCTTCACCCCGCACCCGCGGGTCAAGCCGGTCATGGAGCGCAGGCACAAGATGTCGCGCGAGGGCGGCGTCGACTGGGCGTTCGGCGAACTGCTGGCGTTCGGGTCGCTGGCGCTGGAAGGCCGTCTCGTGCGGCTGTCCGGCCAGGACTCCCGGCGCGGCACGTTCACCCAGCGGCACTCGGTGTTCATCGACCGCAAGAACGGCCAGGAGTACTCGCCGCTGCAGCACCTGGCCGACGGCCAGGGCCGCGTGATGATCTACGACTCGGCGCTGTCGGAGTACGCGGCCGTCGGCTTCGAGTACGGCTACTCGGTGGCGAACTCCGAGGCGCTGGTGATGTGGGAAGCGCAGTTCGGCGACTTCGTCAACGGTGCGCAGACCGTGATCGACGAGTACATCTCCTCCGGCGAGGCCAAGTGGGGCCAGCGCTCGGACGTCGTGCTGCTGCTGCCGCACGGCCACGAGGGCCAGGGCCCGGACCACACGTCCGGCCGGATCGAGCGGTTCCTGTCGCTGTGCGCGGAAGCGTCGATGACCGTCGCGGTGCCGTCCACCCCGGCGAACTACTTCCACCTGCTGCGCCGGCACGCCCTCGACGGCATCCAGCGTCCGCTGATCGTCTTCACCCCGAAGTCGATGCTGCGCAACAAGGCGGCGACGTCGACGGTCGAGGACTTCACCGGCCAGAGCCGCTTCATGTCGGTGATCGACGATGCCACGCAGGACCCGGCGAAGGTCCGCAAGGTGCTGCTCACCTCGGGCAAGCTCTACTGGGAGCTGGTGGCCGAGCGCGAGAAGCGCGGCGCCGACGACGTCGCGATCGTGCGGATCGAGCAGTACTACCCGCTGCCGAAGAAGAAGCTGCTGGCCGCGGTGGAGCGCTACTCGAACGCCAGCCAGATCGCGTGGGTCCAGGAGGAGCCGGAAAACCAGGGCGCGTGGCCGTTCTTCGGCCTCAACCTGCCCCGGAAGTTCCCGGAGTTCTTCACCGGCCTCGACGTGGTGGCGCGCCGCCCGATGGCCGCCCCGTCGGCGGGTTCGTCGAAGGTGCACGACGTCGAGCAGAAGGCGCTGATCGCCAAGGCGTTCGACTGATCCTCAGTTACGCAGAAGGCCGCCGCGGGACTCGTTCCCGCGGTGGCCTTCGCCGTTCCTGGGCCTGGCGAGTTCTCACCGGCATCAGGTCCGTGAGGGCCACCCTGAGGGAATCTGATTCCCTCAGGGTGGCCCTCACGGACCGCCACGCACGGCCGCACCCCGGCCGACTCCGCCACCCGGCCTTCGCCGTTCTCAGATCGTTTCCACCCGAAAAACCGCGATCTTCCCCGCGGCCGCTGCCACCCCGTCCGGCGTCGGCGACTCCGCCAGCCCCGTCGTGACGTAGCGCCGCCCCACGCTCGGCGGCCCGTCCGCGACCACCTCCCGCAGCACCGGCCCCCGCTCCGCGACCGGCAGCTCCGCGAACCGCACCCGTCGCGATCGCCGTCCCCGCGACAACGTGCCCTCCCCCGCCGCGCGGACGTTCGCCACCCACGCCGCCTTCGGGAACGCCTGGATCAGGTACTCCCCGCCCTGGACTTTCAATACCGCCAACGGAAACGTCCGCGGCTCGCCGCTGCGCCGTCCCGGGACGGTGAGCAGTTCCATCGGCCCGAACGCGAGCCCCGCGCGCTGGAGGGCGGTGATGACCCGGTTGATCGTGTTGACCTTGCGCCGGTATCCGGCTGCCTTCGTGTCCATGCCCCCGAGCGTACGCCAACTTGTATGAGTTTCATACTTTCTGGCATTCATAGATATACCTTCCGGGTATGCCCGGGGTGCCGGATAGGCAGTGGCGACGTCACCGCCGGACCCAGTTCACTGGGTGCCAAACACCCGAGGAGGGCTGGAGTGCACTACGACGTCGTCGTAGTCGGAGGCGGTGCTGGGGGTATCGCCTCCGCTGCCGGGGCGGCGCGCACCGGGGCGCGGGTGCTGCTGGTCGAGCAGTACCCGTACCTTGGCGGCGCGGCGACGATCAGTTCCGTTCTGACCCTCTGCGGTTTCTTCGACCAGACCGGCCAGCAGGTCGTCGCGGGCGTCGGCGAGGAGGTGCTGCGGCGGCTGCGGCACCGGGGCGCCTACGAAGAGAAGACGATGGGCTGGACCGGCAACAAGATAGTCTTGCTCGACCTGGAAACCACCAAACTGGTGTACGACGAACTGGCCGCCGACGCCGGCGTGGACGTCCTCCTGCACACCAAACTCATCGGCGCGCAGCGGACGCACGGCGTCGTCACCGAGGTCGAACTGCACCACCGCGGCGGCCGGGAACGGGTCACCGCCGGTGCGTTCGTCGACGCCAGCGGCGACGGCGCGCTCCTGGCCGCCGCCGGAGCCGCCGTCCGCGTCGCCCCGTTGCGCGACCGGCAAACCAGCACGCTCGTCTGCCGGTTCTCCGGCGTCCCCGAAGACGCGGACCTCTCGCGCGAGGGCCTGCGCGCCGCCGTCGCCGCGTACCAACGGGAAACCGGCGTCCAGCTGCCCCGCGACTACGGCATCGCTGTGCATCTTCCGTTGACCCGCAACGTAATCGCCCTCCTGGTGGACGAACAAACCGACGTCCTGGACGCCGCCTCGCTGAGCCGCGACGAAGCCAACGCGCGACGCCAGGCATGGCAATACCTGGACGCCCTGCGCAAACACCTCGCCGGCTGGTCGTCGGCGCGCCTCGAAGAGACCGGCCCCCAGCTAGGCATCCGCGAAGGCCGCCACCTGGTCGGCCGCGAACAGCTCACCGGCCGCGACGTCCTGACCGCCCGCAAACGCCCCGACGTGTCCATCGGCCGCTGCGGCTGGCCGATCGAAGACCACGCGGGCCCCGGCGTCACCCGCTACGAACCGATCGCCGACCGAGGCTGGTACGACCTCCCCTACGGCGCGATCTGCTCCGCCGACACCGCGAACCTCTGGGCAGCCGGCCGCCTGACTAGCTCCGACGACGACGCGTACGCCTCCGTCCGCGTCATGGGCACCGCCTTCGCGACCGGCCACGCCGCGGGGATCGCCGCCGCCCAGTACGTCGGCGGCCGAGCCCACGACGTCCGCGCGATCCGGGCCGAGTTGCACCGTCAGGATGCCTTGGCTTGACCCGCGACCGCCGGTAACGGGAACCTTCCCTGATCATCCGTCAGGTCGAAGGAGGCCCCATGCCGAGCCGCTATCGCTGGGTCGTCCTGCTGCTCTGCTGGGCTGTGTTCACGATGACCTCGGTGGACCGGTCGACCTGGGGCCCGGCGTCCTCGGCGGTCAGCGATTCGCTCGGCGTCCCGCTGGCCGCGCTCGGGATCTTCGCCACCTGCTACTACATCGGCTACGTCATCTCGAACACCGCCGGCGGCTTCCTCTCCGACTGGCTCGGCAGCCGCGCGATCCTGGGCATCAGCTCCTTCGTCGCGGGCGCGCTCATGGTGGGATTCGGCTCGACCACGTCCATCGCCTGGGGCCTGGTCCTGCAAGCTCTGCTGGGCCTGTTCGCCGGAGTCGACTTCTCCGCCGGACTGAAGCTGATCACCACCTGGTTCCGCCCGGAGGAGCACGGACTCGCGAGCGGCATCTTCATGACCGCGACGTCACTGGGCACGGTCGTAGCCAACGCCGTCGTGCCGACGCTCGTGAAAACCAGCGGCTGGCCCGTGTCGTACCACCTCTTCGGCGGCGTCACCGTCGTACTCGGCCTGCTGTGCCTGGTCTTCATCCGCAACGGCAACGCCTCCACGTTCACCCGCCGCGGTTTGCCGGACCCCCGCCCGCTCTTCCGCAACCGCGACCTGCTGCTGCTGGGCTTAGCCGGTTTCGGCGGCCTGTGGGGCACCTACGGTTTCGTCACGTGGTCCAACACGCTGATGATCCGCGGCGAACACATCGACCCCGTACGGGCCGGTGTAGTCCTGGTCATCTTCTCCGGCACAGCGGTAGTGATCAAACCGCTGATCGGCTGGCTCACCGACAAAATCGGCCTGGGCAGGCGAATCCCCATCATCGCCGTCCTCATCCTCTTCGGCGGCGCTCTGCTGGTCTTCGGTTCCCTGAGCAGCTACAGCGCTTTCCTAGTGGTAGCCCCGATTCTCGGCATCGGCGCGTACGCCTACAGCCCGCTGACCGCCGCCATGATCCCCGCGTTGACCGGCGTCCGGCTAGCCGGTTCCGCCGCTGGCGCGGTGAACGCCTTCTGGCAACTGGGCAGCGTCATCGTGCCCGCCGTCGTGGGCCCGGTCTTCCACGCGACCGGCTCGTTCTATTCAGCGTTCCTCACCCTGGCCGCCGGACCGCTCGTGGGAGCCGCGGTCCTCCTCTTCATGCGAGACGACCGCCCGGCCCGGATCGCTCCCCAAACCGTCACGGCCTAGCACCGGAAACTCCGCCTCGATCGCCGCCAACCCGTCGATGATCGCCGGCAGCTCAGACTGATCGAGCTCGCCGATCCGAAACGACAGCCGGTTCCCTCGCCCGTCGATCGCGGTTCCCTCGACCTCAACCCGCCCGGATTTGGCGACGGTGACCGTCAGATCGAGCCACTCCTCCATCGACGTCAGTCGAGCCACCCCACCGAAGTCGGCATACGCCTTCGCCAGCTGCTCCCGGAAACTCCGCAACTCCTCGGCCCGCAACCCAGCGGGCACCCGCGCCGAAAACCCGCCGACCGCCAGGTCAACCGGACTGAAAAGCCAGTTGCCGTCCCAGAAATCGACCGCCCCCGCATGCATCCGCCCCAGCACGTCGATCACCAGCCGATCGCCGTGCGCCGCCCCTATCGCCACCTCGCTCATCACCCCCACTCTAATGCGGCCCGCCAAAATGAATTTCCTCTCAAGCCGCCGCTCAGGGAGACTGGGCGCATGCAGATCCGCCAGTCGACCGCCGCCGACGCACCAGCGATCCATGCTGTGCACACCGCCGCGTTCCGCGTCCACAATCCCGATGTCACCGGCGAAATGCCGGAAGCGAAACTAGTCACCGAACTCACCGCCGACGGCGATCTGCTCCCCGCCCTCTCGCTAGTCGCCGTCCGCGACGGAGAGGTCATCGGCCACGCCTGCTCCAGCCCAGGCCGCCTAGGCGACGACCCCAACTCCGCCATCGGCTTCGGCCCGCTAGGCGTCCACCCCGACCGCCACCGCGGCGGCGCAGGCTCAGCTTTGGTCCACGCAACGATCGGCGCCGCCAACGCACTCGGCTACCGCCTGATCGTGCTGTTGGGCGACCCAGGCTACTACTCCCGCTTCGGCTTCGTCATGGCCGAAAAGCTCGGCGTCACGCCGCCGGTACCGGAATGGGCACCGCATTTTCAGGCGCTGCCGCTGGCCGCGTACACCCCGGAAAACCGCGGCGCGTTCCGCTACGCGGCGGCTTTCGACCGGCTCTGAGCCGGTAGCCCTCGTGAGTGGCGAATCCGGTTAGAACCGGCAACGCCACTCACGAGGCCGCCAACCCGTTCCGCCGCAAGAACTCCTCAGCGATATCCTTGGCGTTCCGCTTCTCATCCGTGTACTGCACGTTCAGCTCGGTCAACTGCTCCGTAGTCAACGCCGCCGAAACCCGGTTCAGCGCTGCCGTTTCAGCGGCATTCAACGTCCCCCGCGACACCAGCGGCACGATGTTCTGCGCCGGGAACATGTGTTTGTCGTCCTCCAGCGGCACAAACCCGTTGGACGCGATAGTCGCCGACGTGCTGAACAGGTCCGCCACCTGCACCTCGCCCGACTTCAACGCCGCCACCGTCACCGGGCCGCCGGTGTCCGTCGTGCGGATTTCCTTGAACTCGCACCCGTACAGCTGCTTGATCCGGTCCTTCCACCGGCTGCTCCACTGCCCCGGCCCGCCCATCACCAGGTCTTTGCAGCGCGGTCCCAGATCAGAAAAGGTCTTCACCCCGGTGGCCGCGAGTTCCTTGCCCACCACGAGCAAATCCTTGTCCTGCGCGGGCGACTGGTCGAGAACCTCGAATCCGCCCGGGATTTTCTGCTTCAGCTGCGCGTAGACATCTTCCGAAGTCGTCGCCGGGGTGTTCTTGTCGAAATACCGCAGCAGGTTCCCGGAGTAGTCCGGCACCACGGACAAAGACTTGTCCTGCAACGCTTTCACCACGACCTCGCGGCTGCCGACCGGCGGTCGTACCGTCACGTTGTGCGCGCCGACATTCCGCAAAGCCCCGGCATAAATCTGGGCCAGCAAAGAACTTTCCCCGACATCCGACGCGCCGATGATGATGTCGCCGGTACTGCCGCCCTCACCGCCGCCGGACAGCGGGTTTCCGCATGCCGACGCCAGCAGCGCCAGTCCGGCCACCAGGATCCCCCACCGTTTCACGCTGCTCCTCCCGCGGCCGCTGCCCGGCCGGACGCTGCTTGCGCGGCCAGCCGGACTCCCTTGGGCACCAACGCCCGCTGTGCGGCGGCGAGCAGCAGGTCGACCACGATCGCCAGCAACGCGGTGAGAATCGCGCCCGCGACGACCTCGGTGTAGTCCAAAATGGCCAGTCCGTCGAGCAGGAACCGGCCGAGGCCGCCGAGACCGACGTACGCGGCTACCGCGGCCGTCGCGATCAGCTGCAGGACCGCGTTGCGAATTCCGCCCAGTACCAACGGAAGCGCGATCGGCACCTCGACTTGCCACAGTCGTTGCCAGCCGGTCATCCCGATGCCTTGCGCGGCGTCGACGACATCGTGCTCGGCCGCCTGCAGACCGGCGTACGTGCCTGCCAGCACCGGTGGGATCGCCAGCACCACCAAACCGATGATGGTCGCGGTGGTGCTTTCGGTGAAGAGCAGGAACAGGAATGTCACGAGCCCGAGCGTCGGCAGCGCGCGGATCGCGTTGCCCACCCCGACCAGCACGACGCCGCCGCGGCCGGTGTGGCCGACGAACAGTCCAATCGGGATCGCGATCACCAACGCGATGACCAGGGCCAGCGCGATGTAGCCGACGTGCTGGGCGAGCCGGGCGAGAATGCCGCCCGTGCCCTGCCAGTTCGCGGCGGTGGTGAACCAGGTGAAGACGTCGCCGATCATCCCGCCACCTCCGCGGCCGGCGCGCGACCCGCTCTCTCCCAGGGCGTCAACAGATTGCGCAGCAACACCAGCAGCAGGTCGACGATCAACGCGAGCAGCATCGTCAGCACGATCCCGACCACGATCGGCGAAAAGTACTCCCGCTGGAACCCGTCGGTGAACAGCACGCCGAGCGCCCCGGTCCCGATCAGCGCACCGACGCTCACCAGGCTGATATTGCTCACCGACGCCACCCGAACCCCCGCCGCGAGCACCGGCACCGCGAGCGGCAGTTCGACGCTGAAGAACCGGCGCGGCCCGCGATATCCGATCGCCGTGGCCGCCGCGACGATGTGCGGCGGCACGGCTTCGAGCGCGTCGAGCACCGGACGCACCAGCAGCGCGGTGGTGTAGACAGTCAGCGCGACGATCACGTTGACGCTGTCGAGAATCTTCGTCCCGATAATCCCGGGGATCACCACAAAAAGCGCCAGCGACGGAATCGTGTACAGCAGATTCCCCACCACCAGCAGCACACTGCGCGCGGGCCGCCAGCGATGCCCCAGCCAGCCGAGCAGGATCGCCAGCACGATGCCCGCGACCAGCGGGACCAGCGCGAGATAGATATTCTCGAGCAGATTGGCGAGGATTTCGCCGCGGTTGTTGGAGCTCGACAGATACCGGCCGAGTTCGCCGAAGAAGTCGCCCATCAGGACGCCTGCGGGGAGGCCTCGATTACATCCAAGACCTGGTGCGCGACCACCGTCCCGAGCACGCGGTTCTCGTCGTCCACCACGACGCCGAGACTGGCCGGCGACGACAGCGCCGCGTCGAGCGCCCCGCGGATCGGCGTGCCCTGCACGTACAGCGATCCGCCTGCCACGAGGTCGGTTTCCGCCAAGGGGCCGTCCACTGTGGAGCCTGGCGGAAGCCAGCCGCGCGGCTGCTTCTCGTCGTTCACCGCGAGCAGCCAGCCCTCCGACGGACCGCCGATCTTGCTGCCGAGGTCGATCGTCCGAGCCGGCGAAACCTCGACGCCGCTCGCCGGAAGAAACGAAAGCCCGCGATACCCGCGGTCCCGGCCGACGAACGACGCGACGAAGTCGTCCACCGGATGCCGCAACACCTCGGCCGGTGTCCCGTACTGCGCGAGCTTCCCGCCGACGCGCATCACCGCGACCTTGTCCCCGAGCCGCACCGCCTCGTCGATGTCGTGCGTGACGAACACGATTGTCTTGCCCAGCTGGGATTGCAGTCGCAGCAGCTCGTCCTGCAGTCCTTCGCGGACCACCGGGTCGACCGCGGAGAACGGCTCGTCCATCAGCAACACCGGCGAATCGGCGGCAAGCGCACGAGCCACGCCGACGCGCTGCTGCTGCCCGCCGGACAGCTGCGCCGGATACCGCTTCCCCAGTTCCGTCGGCAGGCCGACCGTCTCGAGCAACTCGGCCGCCCGGGCGCGCGCCTTGCGTTTGTCCCATCCGGACAGCAGCGGCACGGTCGCGATGTTGTCGAGCACTGTCCGGTGCGGAAAAAGCCCGGCGTGCTGGATCACGTAGCCGATGCCGCGGCGCAGCACCGCCGGATCGCCTTCGCTGACGTCCTTGCCGTCCAGCAGCACCGCGCCGGAGGTGGGCTCGACCATCCGGTTGATCATCCGCAGCGAGGTCGTCTTGCCGCACCCGGACGGACCGACGAACACCGTGATCGTGCCGTCTTCCACGGTGAGCGAGAGGCCGTCGACCGCGACCGTGCCGTCCGGATAGCGTTTGACGACGTCTCGGAATTCGATGGTCACAGACTTCTCCCCACGTCCTGGTGCAGAGTCCGACGGTAGCCCACTCGCGCGGCCTTGGCAGCCTGTCCCGCAGCGTGGCCGACTACCCTCGGACCCCGTGACCGCCCTAGACGACGTCCTCGCCGCACATGGCGCCGCCGTCCGCCCGCTCTACGAAGTGCTGACCCTGCTCCGCAGCGGCTCGTACGAGCTGGCCGACCTAGTGCGGCTCACCGCCGCCCCGCGCCGAAGCGTCGAAGACCTTCTCGCAGCGCTGGAACCGGACCTGGAACGCTCCCCCGCAGGCGTCCGCATCGCCCCGGCCGCACGCGCCACCTACGCGTCTTACTCCCTGCCGCCCCTGCCCGACCCCCTCGACGCCGCAGTCGCCGCCCAACCGGCCCTGCTCACCATGCTGGCCGAACGAATCGCCGCCGTCCCGCCCCCGCTCGCCGCTCTGGACCACGTGCAAGCGACCCCGGAGACCGTGCTGCGCCGCGCGTTGTGGCTGAACTCCCGCTACGACCTCCGCCGCAGCAAGGTGCTCTTCCTCGGCGACCACGATCTGACGTCGCTAGCCGTGCGCGCGGTGTGCCCGGAAGCGGAACTGTCCGTAGTGGACCTGGACGAACGCGTCCTGTCCTACCTGGACACCACCGGCGAACGCACCATCTTCACCGCCCACGCCGACCTGCGCGTCGGCCTGCCCCCGGCCCTGACCGGCAAAGCAGACCTGGTCTTCAGCGACCCGCCCTACACGCCGGAAGGCATGGGCCTCTTCGCCGCCCGCGCGGTGCAAGCCTTGCGCGAACCCACCGAAGGCCGAATCCTCCTGGCCTACGGCTACAGCCCACGCCACCCCGCGCTAGGCGCGCAAGTGCAGCGCTCCCTCGCCACCCTGGGCCTGACCTACGAAGCGATCCTCCCGGACTTCAACCGCTACACCGGCGCCCAAGCAATCGGCAGCGCGGCTGACTTGTACGTCTGCCAGCCGACCACGAAGGCGAAGAAATCGTTCGCCCGCAAGGGAAGCTCCGCCATCTACACGCACGGCCCGCAATCAGTCGAATCAGCCGGCACCAAACCGGGCCTCCTGGCGGCCGCCCGAGAAATCGCCTCCGAAGGCGGCCTGGCCCTGGAAACGCGCCCCGTCGGCTGGGCCACGTCGGGCCCCGAAGGCGATGCCGTCGCCATGGACCTCACCGCCGACCCAGGCCCCTGGCTACTGCGCACCCTGCTGGGCACGAACGCCCGACGCCTGGCGCTGCTGCTGCCGAACAACCACCCCGACCTCGCGGACGCAGCCGCCCAAGCCGCCCTGACCGCACTGGTCGCGGACAAGTACCGCCTCCGCCTGCTCCGCAGCACCCCCGACAACCGCCACGCGATCGTCGCCGCAGACCTGGTCGACCACCCGTCCGAACTGCTGACCCGCGCACACGCGAGGCTGGCTAATGCGGCATTGAACGTCCCAGAGGATTTGGCGGACCTACGCCTGGTTGACGTCCCCCGACACCGCCTAGTGGAACTGCTCCCAGGCTGACCACTCCGCCGCTGCTGGGCGGCCAGGTTGAAGCAGCTGGAGCGGCCAGATTGAAGACCCAGTAGCGGCCAGATTGCAGTCAACCTAGCGGCCAGATTGACGGCAGTGCAGCGGCCAGACTGCGCTATCCGCCCGCTGACCAGCGCAATCGCTTCTCGCTCGCCGCCCCGGGCTCGCGCGCGATCACTGCTTCCGGCAATAGGTCGTGAGGGCCACCCTCATTGACTATGACTCCCTCAGGGTTCCCCTCACGACCGTCGGCGGGCCGTGAGGGGCTCCTTCAGAGACCCAGATTCCCTCGAGGAGCCCTTCACGGACCACACCACACCGCCCCGCCCGCCGCCCCGGGATGCGCCCCAATGTGGCATTGGGTGCATCCCACGCACCGAACGCCACATTGGGTGCGTCACATGCACCCAATGCCACATTGGGGCGCAAGCCCCACCACGAACGAAACCGCCACCGATGCACCCAACTCGAAGTGCACCCACACCACCCCCGCACCCCGATACGAAGCTCCCCTGCGGTCTGGGGTGGCTTGTCAAGGCATCTTTCCCGCCTTGACAAGCCACCCCAGACCGTCAGCACAATCAAGCTTCGGGGTGCCCCACGGCACGCCAGAGAGCAATGTCGCCGCCAGGCGACGAGCCGACTAAAACAACTCCCCAGCCAACCCCCGATAAACCCCCACCACCTCATCGTCATAAACCTGCAATCGCACCCCCGGCAACCCAGGATGCAGCTGATACTTCTCCGTAACCACCTGCACCACAACATGATCCGCCCCAGCCGCCCGATGCTCCCCCAACCGAGCAGCGACCGCGGAAACATCCCCCAACGCCACCAAATCGTCAATCAACCGATCAGACCCAGACCCGGCCAAATCCTCATCCGAATACCCCAACCGCCGCAAATTGCGAGTGTAATTACCCAACCCCAAATAAGGATTCTCCACCCGCCCCCGAGCCACCCTCCGAGCCCGAACCAGATCCGAACCCACCACAACCTTCTGCTCCGGCGCCAAAAACCCACCAGGACCCAACACCGTCCGAGCCACCCGAGTATGCCGAGGCGGAACCAAATAAGGCACCACCCCGCCAGCCCGCTCCGCAGCCAACTCCAACATCCTCGGCCCCAGCGCAGCCAACACCCGCCCGGAAATCGGCACCCCACCGGCATCCAGCACATCAAGAAACCGCCGTACCGCATCCATCGGCCGCTCATACCCCGCCGACTGCTCCCGATGCCCAGCCCCGATCCCGAGCACAAACCGCCCGGGAAACCGCGAAGCCACCCGCTGATAGGACTCAGCCAACACCGCCGGATCCCCCGACCACACATTGACGACGCTCGACCCCACCACCAACGACTCGGTAGCCGCCAGCAGCTCGTCAATCCCAGCCAGATCCACCCCAGGCCCGCCAAGCCACAACGCCGAATACCCCAACTGCTCGATCTCGGCAGCCATCGCCGGAGTAGTCAACGCCCCGACCTGCCACACGCCGTACCCACGCAATCCGATCTCCATGAGAACCACCGTGGCGACGAAAAAATGGACTGGCAAGTCCAAAAGAAGCCCACAAAGAAGGGCTCCCCGGCACCAGAAAGCCGGAGAGCCCTTCCCCAAGAAAAACCTCAGCCAGTCACGCCGTCCTGCTCAGCCGCCTTGGCCACCGCGGCCGCCACCTCAGGCGCGACCCGCGGGTCCAGCGGACTGGGCACGATCCGGTCCGGCCCCAGATCATCCGAAGCCACCGCCACGATCGCCTCCGCGGCCGCCAGCTTCATGTTCTCCGTGATCGCCCGAGCCCCAGCATCCAACGCCCCCCGGAACACCCCGGGGAACGCCAGCACGTTGTTGATCTGGTTCGGGAAATCACTGCGCCCGGTAGCGACAATCGCCGCGTGCTGCGCGGCGACCGCCGGGTGCACCTCGGGGTCCGGATTGGACAGCGCGAACACGATCGAGTCGTCCGCCATCGTCGACAGCAGGGACGGGTCGATCGTCGCCCCGGACAGCCCGAGGAACACGTCCGCTCCGCGCAGCGCCTCGGCGAGACCGCCGGTGAGCCCGGCCTTGTTCGTCGTCTCGACCAGCTGCCGCTTGATCGGGTTCAGGTCGTCGCGCCCGGCGTGCACGATGCCGCGCGAGTCGAGCACCGTCACGTCCGCGACGCCTGCCGCGAGCAGGATCTTCGCGCAGGCCACCCCAGCCGCGCCCGCACCGGAGACCACGACCCGCTCGCCGGCGATGTCGCGGTCGAGCACCAGGTTCGCGCCGCGCAGGGCGGCGAGGGTGACGATCGCGGTGCCGTGCTGGTCGTCGTGCATGACCGGGCAGTCCAGCGCCTCCTTGAGCTTGTCCTCCAGCTCGAAGCAGCGCGGCGCGGAAATGTCCTCGAGGTTGACCGCGCCGAACGACGGGCGCAGCCGCACCAGGGTCTCGACGATCTCGTCGACGTCGGTCGTGTCGAGCACCAGCGGGATCGAGTCCAGCCCGCCGAAGGTCTTGAAGAGGACCGACTTGCCCTCCATGACCGGCAGCGACGCGCTCGCGCCGATGTCCCCGAGGCCGAGCACCGCGGTGCCGTCGCTGACCACTGCCACGAGCCGGTCCGCCCAGGTGTACCGCTTCGCCTTGGCCGCGTCCTCGGCGATCGCGCGGCTCACCTTCGCCACGCCGGGCGTGTAGGCGATCGAGAGGTCGCGCGGGTCGGAGATCGGCCGGGTCGCCGCCACGGAGAGCTTGCCGCCCTCGTGCCCGGTGAAGATCTCGGCGTCGGTCACGGCCGCGACGCTGCTGGCCTGGTCGGTCATCGGAGAACCTGTCGTGGGATCGAGGGAAGCGGGCGGATGGGTCTGGGTCATCGAACGTACTCCTGGGACTGCGAGCGGGGGACCACCTGGTCGACGGGCGAGCAAGCGCCCGTCGAGAGTGGGAACTCGTCCTCCGGACGGCAGCCCAGCGCGGTAGCGCCGGCCTGTCGGCGAGGCGTCTGCGCGGCCATCCGATCCGTGGGGTGTGGCGATGGCCGCCGACGCTGCGGTCCGTCAATCATGACAGGCCCCCGGTCGGCCCCGACCCCTCGGTGCGGCTCATGTCACAGATTCGCGATTCCCAAGACGTCCGTCCGGTTTCGGAAGCAGTTCCGTTCCGGGTCCGGGAAACGCACTCGATAGGGTGGCCGCCATGGACTTCCGCCCGCTCAAGGTCTCCGGCGCGTTCGAGTTCCTCCCGCGCGTGTTCCCCGACGAACGCGGACTGTTCGTCGCGCCCTTCCAGGAAGAGGCGATGGTCCGCGCGACCGGGCATCCGCTGCGGGTCGCGCAGACGAACCACAGCGTTTCGCGCGCGGGCTCGATCCGCGGCGTGCATTTCGCCGACACTCCGCCGGGCCAGGCGAAGTACGTCTACTGCCCGGGCGGGTCGCTGCTGGACGTGGTGGTGGACCTGCGCGTCGGCTCGCCGACGTTCGGCGAATGGGACGCGGTGCGGCTCGATGCGGCCGAGTTCCGCGCGGTCTACGTGGCGGAAGGCATCGGGCACGCCTTCATCGCGCTGGAAGACAACACCGTGATGGCGTATCTCTGCTCGGAGCCGTACAACCCGGCGGGCGAGCACGGCATCAACCCGCTCGACCCGGCGCTGGACCTGCCGTGGCCGGCCGGACTGGCCCCCATTGTGTCCGAAAAGGACAAAGCAGCGCCGACCCTGGCCGAAGCGCTCGACCAGGGCCTGCTGCCGTCGTACGCCGATTGCGTGGCGTACTACGAAAAGCTGCGGTCGGCGCACCGCTAGACGCGCACGCCGTCCTCGGCGATGACCCGTTCGATATTGCGCTCGGCCAGCGCGGTGATCGTCACGAACGGGTTCACGCCGGTGCTGCCCGGAATCAGCGAACCGTCCGTCACGTACAGGTTCCGGTACCCCTTCACCCGGCCGTAGTCGTCGGTCGCTTCGCCGAGCACCAATCCGCCGAGCGGGTGGTAGGTGAAGCGGTTCTCGAACGCCCGCGTGTCGCCGAAGAGGTCGTAGCGGTAAATCGTGGAGTTCGCCTTGTTGATCCGGTCGAACAACGATTTCGCCGCGTCGATCGAGGGCTGCCCCTGGTCCGGCGACCACTGCAGTTTCGCCGAATCGCTGGCCGCGTCGTAGGCGAAATGGCCGCGTTCGGGGTTCTTGGTGATCGCCAGGTACAGGCTCGCCCACGTTTCGAGCCCGGCGGGCACCGGCGCGATCTCGGCGAACACCGGATGCGTCGGGTTGTCCCAGTCGTCGATGCCGAGCGCGGGCATTCCCGCTTCGAGGCTGCCGGTCGTGTCCCACACGTGGTTGGCGCGGCCGAGCATCACGTTGCCGTTGGTGCCCCAGCCCTGGCCAACCGCCTCGGACAGCCGCGGCAGCCGTCCGGTGTCGCGGGCGCGCACCAGCAGTTCGGTCGAGCCGAGGCTGCCCGCGCCGAGGAACAGGTACTTCGTGGAGAGGTGCTTGGTGGCGAGCACATTGCCGAGCGCGTCGGACTCGCGCACCACCAGCGTGTACGTGCCGTCCTGCTGCTGGATGATCTCGCGGACCTCGTGCAGCGTCTGGATGGTTACGTGCCCGGTGCCGAGCGCGGCGGCGAGATACGTCTTGTCCAGCGAGCGTTTGCCGTGGTTGTTGCCGTAGATGACCTCGGACGCGAGCGCCGAGCGTTCGACCGTGCCCGCCTCTTCCTTCTTCATGTACTCGAAGTCGTAGACGCTCGGCACGAACGTCGTCTTCAACCCGGTTTTCTGCGCGGCTTTCCGGGAAACGCGCGCGAACTGGTACGACTTGCAGGTCTCGAACCAGTCCTCGTCGATGTGGTTCACGCCGAGGCCCGCGTTGGCGCGCGGGTAGTACTTGCCGTACATCTCGTCGGCGTTCACCCTCGGCAGGATTTCCTCGAAGTACGAACGCTTCGGCTGCACCGCCATCGCGCCGTTCACCAGCGATCCGCCGCCGACGCCGCGCCCGACGTACACCGACATCCCGCCGTAGTTCACCCGGTCCAGCACCCCGGCGTACGGATCGATGTCGTGGTTCGCGACGTCCAGCCACAGGAAGGACGCGAGCGGCGCTTCAGTGCGCTTCTTGAACCACATCGACCGCCGGTCCGGCTTCAGCATGTCGCAGAAGACCTTGCCGTCCGGGCCCGGTTCGTTCCACAGCTGGCCCATTTCGAGCATCACCGTGGGCACGCCCGCCTCGCCGAGCCGCAGCGCGGTGACCGCCGCGCCGTATCCGGTGCCGATCACCACCGCGGGCGAGTAGTCCGGCAGCGGCGCAACGGTCGCGGCACGCGCGGTCGTCGCCGAAATGCTGGTCAGTCCAAGGGCCGCGGCGGAGTTCAGCGCGGCGAGGCCGAGAAATCGGCGACGGTTGAGGGGCATTCACGCATGCTGACCTGGTGCGCCCGCACTGACAAGACCCGACGTGAACGGTGTTCGCATTTGCCCAGTAAACGGCGTTAAGTTCACTCGGCTGGGGTAGTGCGCCTCGTGAGTGGCTATGCCGGTTCTAACCGGCATAGCCACTCACGAGGACTTGCGCGGCGTGACCCACACCGTGATCGTCGCGGTGACCACCTCGGTCCCGCGCGCGTCCACGATCCGCACCGGAACGGGAAGATCGAATCCCTGGTCGCCGAACTCGGGGATCTCCGGCAATTCAGCGATCGCCCGCAGCCCGGTTTCGGCTTTCGCGACGTACCTCACTTCCATGCCCTTGGGCAGCCACCGGTGCGTGGCCGGCACGGTGGCCTCGGCCAGCATGCCCATCGCGATCTCGGCGAGGTTGCAGGCGGCGATCGCGTGGAAGGTCCGGATGTGGTTGTGGACACCCCACCACTTCGGCGCGGTCACCGAACAGTGGCCGGGACGGATCTCCCGGATGCTGGGCAGCACGGTGCCGAAGTAGGGCACGCGCAGGCACATCGCGGCGGAAAACAGCTGCTTGCCGCCCGGTTTCGCGGCCAGTTTGCGCCACAGCCCGTACGTCGACGGCGTACCCATCGGCACCTCCCAGGTGAAGTTACTCACCAGTAGCCTTGCACACGACGAACCTGCCGGGCAAACCCGCCCCGGCTATATTCGGCCGCGTGGCACATCGGCTCTTTCTTCTCCGGCACGGCCAGACCGAATGGTCGTCGAACGGCAAGCACACCGGGCGCACCGACATCCCGCTGACCCCGGCGGGCGAGGACCAGGCGCGCGCGGCGGGCGGCACCCTGCGGACCCTGCTCGGCGGGCCCGGGCTGGTGCTTTCCAGCCCGCGCGGCCGCGCGCTGCGCACGGCGGAACTCGCCGGCCTGCGCGTGGACGAGGTCACCGAAGACCTGGCCGAATGGGACTACGGCGACTACGAAGGCGTCACCACGCCGACGATCCGCGAGACGGTTCCGGACTGGACCGTCTGGACCCATCCCGTCCCCGGCGGCGAAAGCGCGGACGACGTGCAGGCGCGCGCGGACAAGGTGCTCGACCGCGCCCGGCGCGAAATCGAGAACGGCGACGTCGTCCTGGTCGGGCACGGGCACTTCAGCCGCGTACTCGTCGCGCGGTGGCTCGGCCTTCCCGGCACCTCGGGTGTCCACTTCGGACTGGACCCGGCCGGTCTCGCGGTGCTCGGCGACGAGCGCGGCGAACCGCAGATCGAACACCTGAACCTGCTGCCCGCGTTGGAGGGATGAAGTGACCGACCCCCGCGTACGGCGGATCCGGCCGGAAGACGTCGACGCCGTCGTGGAGCTCGTCTACGCGCTGGCCGAGTACGAACGCGCCCCGCAGGAATGCCATCTCACCGCAGAGCAGCTGCACGGCGCACTGTTCGGCGAGGCCCCGGCGCTGTTCGGCCACGTGGCCGAAGTGGACGGCGAGATCGCCGGATTCACCTTGTGGTTCTTGAACTTCTCGACTTGGCGCGGCACGCACGGGATCTACCTGGAAGACCTGTACGTACGCGAGGAACAACGCGGTTCGGGCCTCGGCAAGGTGCTGCTGGCGACGCTGGCCGCGGAATGCGTGGACAAGGGTTATCACCGGCTGGAGTGGTCGGTGCTGAACTGGAACCCGGCGGTCGGGTTCTACCGGGCGCTGGGTGCGCTGCCGCAGGACGAATGGTCGGTGTACCGGCTGACTGACGAACCGTTGCAGGTGCTGGCCAAAGAGGCGTGAGACTCGTGCGCGCCCAGGCCGGTTAGAACCGGCTTAGGCGCGCACGAGCTTTTACGGCGTGGGCAACGGCAGCCCCGGCAGGCTCTGGTCCCTCGGCACCACCCCGCCGACCAGGTAGTCATCGACCACCTTGTCCAC
The DNA here is from genome assembly GCF_004522315.1 of Amycolatopsis sp. CFH S0740. Classification (NCBI taxonomy): domain Bacteria; kingdom Bacillati; phylum Actinomycetota; class Actinomycetes; order Pseudonocardiales; family Pseudonocardiaceae; genus Amycolatopsis; species Amycolatopsis sp. CFH S0740. The sequence continues at coordinate 87,293 of NZ_SDLS01000038.1, forward strand.
GGCCTTGTTCCCGCCAATTCCGTAGATCCCGTGGTCGCCTTCCCCGGTGACGGTCAGCATGCGCGAGTTCTGGAACGCGGCGTGCGCCTTCCGGGCACCTTCGATCGGCGTTGCCGGGTCGTGCTCGGACTGGACGATCACCACCGGCGGCACGCCTTTCCCGTTCAGCACCGGCATCGGCCGCGGCTGCCCCGGCCAGAAGGCGCAGACCTGGAGCCCCATCCACAACGAACTGTGCACGGTCACGCCCTGGTCGAGGTACTCCTGCGACCGGCGGATCAGCGACTGCCGGTTGCCCTTCCACGGCCCGTCGTTGCACAGGGTCGTGATCAACGTCGACACCATCGCGTCGTCCGCACCGGCCTGAACCGCAACGCCCATCGGACTGGTGTTCTTCGCCTCCGACAACGTCTTCCCGAGCGCCGCGCGAGCGTCGTCCTTGAGCTGTGCCGAAGACCGCGCGTCGGTCAGCGTTTTGACCCGGACCAGCACGGTCGCGATCGTCGGGAACTGGCTCTTGGCCTTGAGCGCGCCGACGATGAAGGAGTCGAGCGCGACCGCGCCGAGCTTCGTGCCGTTCACCTCGACCGGCTCGCGGGTCAGCGCGTACCGGACGCTTTCGTAGGTTTGCCGGGCCGCCTCGCCGGTCGTGCCGAAGTGGTACTTGGCGTCGTAGCGGGCCAGCCACGGCAGGAAATCCTGCCGCCAGCGGCGTTCGTAGCCCGCCGGCTGGAAGTCGAACGACTGCTGCCAGGAGCCGGTGAACTGGGTCGAGGAATCGAGCACGAACCGGCCGGTGTGCTGCGGGAACTGCTGGGCGTAGTGCGCGCCGAGCCAGGTGCCCGCCGAGTACCCGACCCAGTTGATCCGGTCGCGGCCGAGCAGGGTGCGCAGGAGGTCGAGGTCCCGGACGTTCTGGAAGGTGCTGATCAGCGACCCCAGCTCGCCCGAGGCCCGGTGGCAGGCGGTCGCGACGTACCGGACCGCGTCGACGATCTGGTTCAGATTGCGCGGATCGCGGTCGCGGGGATCGAGATCGGCTCCGGTGTCGGCCGCGCCGCCGCAGGTGACGTTGGTGCTGCGGCCGGTGCCGCGGGTGTCGATGCCGATGATCTCCTGGTGCTCGCGCAGTTTGCCCTGTCCCCGCAGCATCGCCGGGAACCAGCGGCCGGCGCCGCCGGGACCGCCCGGGTTGGTGAGCACCGACGCCGTCGTGGCCCCGGTGGATTTGAGCCTGCTGATCGCGATGGTCAGGTACTGCCCGTCGTCCGGACGGTCCCAGTCCCGGGGCGTGCGGTAGGCGGAGCATTCGAGGCCCGAGATGTCGGTGCCCGGTGGCAGGTCGGCCAGCTCGCCCGGCGCGCAGGCGTGCCAGTCCAGCGCCTGCCCGGCGTAGCGGGCCGGGATCGCGGCGGCGTCCGCGGCCGCGGGCAATGCCCCGGCAAGCAGCCCGCCCGCCACCGCGGTGCTGGTCACGACGAGACGCAGTCTCTGAACTGGCCCCCGAAAGTTGGACTGGCTAAGTGAAG
>NZ_SDLS01000039.1:0-86512 GCF_004522315.1 Amycolatopsis sp. CFH S0740
TCAACCAGGCCAAGCTCGATGCGTTATTTCAAGCTTTTGTTTTTCCGGAGTCCAACTCTACACCCTGGGAAGCTCAAGGCTTCGTCGGGGGCTGGTTCAGCTCCGGAGGTTTGGGACCACCCACTCTACCACTACTGTGGGAGCTTGGTTCGTGTTCCCGGCGGCCGCCCGGTCTCCCTGGCGACGAAGAGAACATTACACGCCCCGAAACAGCCCTCGAACAGGGGGGTCCCTTTTTTCGCGCCAAGCCGCTGACCTGCGTCGATCCGGCGGTCGCGGCCGGAAGCCGGTCAGCCGGGCTCGCGCTCGCCGTGCGTCGCGATCACCGTGACGCCGACGAGGATCGCCGCGAGGGCCGCCGTCACGTGGATCGGAGCCGGGCCGAACGACGCGGCGAGCACGAGCACTGCGGCCGCCGGGAAGCCGATCGCGATCGGGCGGCATTCGTTCGTCGGGCCGATGTGCAGCAGCCACACGCTCAGCAGGAAGACCGCGACGGGGATCGTCACGGCCAGCGCGGTCACGATGCCGCTGACGTGCACCTGCCCGCTGTCGAAGCCGACCGCCAGTTCCAGCCCGGCGCCGACCGCCGCGGCCGAACCGAAGATCAGGTAGTGGCCGTACCCCCAGCTCAACGCGGTCCACCGCGAGTTGCCGCGTTCGAGGCGGGCGTGCCCCGGCTGGTCGAAATACAGCCACCACATCGAGAACACCAGGACCAGGCCGGCGACGGCCAGCGACACCAGCTCGCCCGTGTGTTCCCCCTCCGCGATCCCCTCCTTCACCGCGTTGGTGGCGCTGAGCACGGTTTCGCCGAGCACGATCAGCGTGAAAAGCCCGTACCGCTCGGCGATGTGGTGCGAGTGCCACGGCGTGGTCGTCCGCGCCTCCGCCACCGCGGGCACCGCAAGTTCCAGGACCAGCACCACGAAGAAGCCGACGAACCCCGCAGTGCCGGGCAATGCCAGCCGGGCAATCCACAGGATCTGGCAGAACGTGATGCCTGCCGCGTAGAAGTACGCGGTCGTGCGGATTTCCGGTGACTGCCGTGCCGCGCGAAGCCACTGCGTGACCGCGGCCAACCGCATCAGGACGTACCCGATGACCACGATTGTGAAGTCGCCCTCGAAGGCTTTGTCCACGCCGGCCGCGACGGTGAGGCCGCCGCCGATCTGGACGAGAGTGGCCAGCCGATAGGGCACGTCGTCGGTGTCGAACGCCGACGCGAACCAGCTGAAGTTCAGCCAGCCCCACCAGATCGCGAAGAACACCATCCCGAAGCTGAGCACCCCGTGCCCGACGTGCCCCTCGGTAAGCGCGTGGTGCAGCTGCGCGGCAGCCTGGCCGACGGCGACCACGAAACACAGGTCGAACAGCAGCTCCAACGGCGTCGACGCGCGGTGCCCCTCGCTGGTGTCGCGTGGTCGCATCGGCCGGTACCACACCCGGATCCGGTTGCCCGGCACTGATTCGTGGGCCATGTGCGCTCCCCTTTCCGCAGAACGCGGCCATCCCAACATGATCGACGGCGCGGCGCGAGCGCGACATCCCGAGCAGCCGGAACCGGGTGAAACCGGACGCCTCAGCGCAGCCGGACCGCCAGTTCGAAGACCGGATCGTCGAGGGCGGCCTGTCCGGGATCGCGGAGGAAGATCTGCCGCGGCTTCCAGTCGGCCCGCACGTCCCGGTCGGTCAGCCAGCGGTGCAGCGATTCGGCCCCGAGCGCGGTATTCATGTTCGCCTTCGGCACGGTGACGTACGCCTCGCGGCCCGCGTCGTCGCTGCTGAGCGTCATGTCCGGGAAGGCGATGTCCCCGCCGTCGGGGTCGATCGGACAGCAGAATTCGACCAGGCCGTCGCTGTCATCGCTGATTTCCCCGTGGTAGCGCAGGAAAGGCCTTCCGGCATCACCGGACGGGCGCGGGACCGCCGGGCCGCCGAAGAACGCGAACAGCGGGGCGGCGAATGCGCCGATCCGGTCGGCGGTCAGGTGCTCGGAGGCGACGAGCAGCGTGCGGGCGGGCATTTCGCGAACGGACACGTCGTACATCGGGGTTTCCTTCCCGGCCAGTCGGTCGAGGAAGAATCCGGCGAGTTCCCGCTTGGCGCGCCACTCCCGCTCCTGCTCGTCCCAGTACGCGCGGACCTCGGCCGCCGCCGCTTCCGGCGGCAGGTCGAGGACGGTCCGGATCCGCGGCAGCGGCATCCCGATCCGGCGCAGCTGGACGACGCGGCGCGCCCGCTCGAGCTGGTCCGGGGAGTACCAGCGGTAGCCGGTGTCCGGGTCGACGCGGGCGGGCGGCAGCAGGTTCATCTCGTCGTACAGCCGCAGCGCTTTGGGCGAAAGGCGGGCCAGGCGTGCGAACGCGCCGATGGTCAGCAGGTCCGGCATGGGTGTTCTCCCTCGTTCGGAACACCCTGAGCGTGGGGCCGGCCCCGAGGGGAAGGTCAAGCGCGCGGCGGCCCCGGCGTTCCGGAGCCTCGCGGAACCGAGGGAAGGCCGGGGAGGAAGAAAGGCGGGCGGGCCCGGTTCCCCCTCGCCCGGGCCCGCCCCGTTGCCTTCGCACGCACTCGGCCTGCCACTCCGGGCAGTGTCCCGGCGATTCGCCGTACGGTCCCCCGCGGACGCCGACGAATTTCGTACCGGGATGCGACTCCGGGTGTCCATTCCCCGGAACTTCGGACTCCCGGGCCGTCCGGCCGATCGACCCATCCCCGGTCGATCGAGCGAATTGCCACTGTCGGTAGCCAAAGTGCCGTTCTGAAGGCTCCATAAGGTCTACTCGGTTGCTCTGAGTAGCACTAGGGGCGAAGGTCACCTGTCACCCGGATGGAGTATCACCTGGTGGCGGTAAGTAGCTCACCGAATAGGCAGGATCAGCGTTGCGTGGTCACGTTCGGTGAATATTCGCCGCGGACTGCGCCGCTTGCTGGTCCTCCGTCAGGATGGCACGCCGCCGGCGGGCGCGGAGTTCCAGGGTCGCGAAAGCCAGCGCGACCAGGGTGAGCCCGCCCGCGCAGCACATCGCCGCGGTGAGCGCGGTCTGGTGCCCGGCGGTCGCGACCACCGATTCGAACACCGACGCCAGCACGGCCGTGCCGATCGCGGTGCCGATCCGCTGACCGGTTTGCAGCGCTCCCCCGGCGACGCCGGCCAGCCGGTTCGGCACGCATTCGAGCGTGAGCGTCGTGTTCGGCGAGATCACCATCCCGCCGCCAATCCCGCCGATCAGCAACGGTCCGGCCACCGCGAATCCAGCGGCCGACGGCGGCACCAGCTGCACGACCAATCCCACCGAAAGCAGCGAGAGCGCGACGATGCTCAGGCCCATGACGGTCAGCTTCCGGCCGAACCGGGCCACGAGCCGTCCGGCAACGGCCGCCGTCACAGCCGAGCTCAGCGCGAACGGCGTGACAGCCAGCCCCGACTGCAGCGGCGTGTAGCCGAGGCCCTGCTGGAAGAAGAGCGCGAACACCAGCCAGATCCCGGCGAACCCGCAGAAGTACAGCGCCCCGACCGCCGCACCGCTCGCGTAGCCCGGGGTGCCGGTGAAGAGCCGGATGTCCAGCAACGGCGGCCGGTTCTTGCGCACGACGCGCCTTTCCCACCACACGAAGGCCACGCCGAAGACAATCGCCACCCCGAACAGCCACCAGAACCGGCCGAACCCGCCCCGTTCGGATTGCACGAGCGGCAGCAGCACGCCGAGTACCGCGACGGCCAGCAGCACGATCCCGGCGTAGTCGATTTCCGTGCGCAGCCGGAGTTTTCGCCGGTCTGTGCGCGGCAGCAGCTTCATCGCGAGCCCGAACGCGATCGCGCCGATCGGCACGTTCACGTAGAACACCCACCGCCAGCCGTCCGGGTCGCCGAACAGCGCGAGAATCACGCCGCCGAGCACCGGCCCGACCGCGGTGGAGATGCCGACGACCGCGCCGAACATGCCGAACGCCCGCCCGCGCTCGGCGCCGTGGAACAGATCCTGGATCAGGCCGCTGTTCTGCGGCGTCAGCATGCCCGCGGCGCAGCCCTGGGCCAGCCGGGCGGCGACGAGGGTCGCCGGGTCGGGGGCCGCGCCGGCGAGCGCGCTCGTCGCGACGAACGCGGCCAGCGCGATGAGGAACATCCGGCGGCGGCCCAGCGCGTCGCCGAGCCGGCCGCCAGTGACCAGGACCAGGCCGAAGGCGAGCGCGTAGCCCGAGACCACCCACTGGATGGTGCCCGCGCCAGTGTTCAGGTCGCGCTGGATCGAGGGCAGAGCCGTGTTGACGATGCTGACGTCCAGCAGCGTCATGAACCCGGCGGCGAGGGTGACCGCGAGCGCCCGCCAGCGGCGGGGATCCGGCTCCGCCCCGGTCATCAGGTGTTGGCGGTGATCCCAGGGATGCCCTTGAGCTCACCGATGAGCATCGAACTGACCTTCACCGGGTAATCGTAGAGCGCGAAGACCGTCTGGTTCTTGCCGACGAGCTTGAGGTGCACCGGCGTATCGCCCTTGTGCGCCAGCAGCGTCGACTTCAGCTCGCTGACCACGGCCTGGTCGATCTTCTCCGCGGCGGCCAGCAGCACCAGCGGCGGTTCCTCGTCGCCGTTGCCGATCTCGGACAGGTCCAGCGGCACGAGCCCGCCGCCGAACACCGACATCTTGTCCTCGCGCCAGTTGACCCGGCCCTTCACCAGCACCGCGTTGTCCTCGACCAGGTCGGCGGCGAACATCGAGTACGCCTTAGCGAAGAACAGCACCTCGAGCGCGGCGTCCATGTCCTCGACGGTGCAGATCGCCCAGGGCTCGCCCTTCTTGTTGACCCGGCGTTCGAGCGAGGTGAGCAGGCCGGAGATGACGACCTCGCCCTCCTTCGGCGGGTCGGCGAGCAGCGCGGCGATCGGCTTCGGCGCGTGTTTGCGCAGGATGCGCTCGGCCCCGTCGAGCGGGTGCGCCGACACGTACAGGCCCAGCATCTCGCGTTCATAGGCGAGGAGCTGCTTGCGCGGGTACTCCTCCTCGCCGAACTTGAGGTGCGCGAGCGGCGAGGACGACGGCGCTGCCTCGGCCGCGTCTCCGTCGTCGGCTCCGAACGAGCCGAAGAGGTCGAACTGGCCCATCGCTTCCTGGCGCTTGAGCGGGACGACGGCTTCCACCGCGTCCTCGTGCACCTGGATCATCGACAGCCGCGTGTGCCCCATCGAATCGAACGCGCCCGCCTTGATCAGCGATTCGATCACCCGCTTGTTGCAGGCCACCAGCTCCGACTTGTCCAGGAACTCGGTGAACGAGGAGTACTTTCCCTTCTCCTCGCGCGTCTTGATGATCGACTCCACCACGTTCGCGCCCACGTTGCGCACCGCGCCCAGACCGAACCGGATGTCGTTCCCGACGGCCGCGAACCGCAACGCCGACTCGTTCACGTCCGGCGGCAGCACCTTGATCCCCAGCCGACGGCACTCCGACAGATAGATCGCCGACTTGTCCTTGTTGTCGCCGACCGACGTGAGCAGCGCGGCCATGTACTCCGCGGTGTAGTTCGCCTTGAGGTAGGCGGTCCAGTACGCGATCAGGCCGTACGCGGCGGCGTGCGACTTGTTGAACGCGTACCCGGCGAACGGGAGAATCGTGTCCCACAGCGCCTTGACCGCTTCCGGCGAGAAGCCGCCCTCGACCAGCGGGCTGGACTTCATGCCCTCTTCGAAGCCCTCGTACTCCTTCTCGAGGACTTCCTTCTTCTTCTTGCCCATCGCGCGGCGGAGCGTGTCCGCTCGGCCCATCGTGTAGCCCGCGACCTTCTGGGCGATCTGCATGATCTGCTCTTGGTAGACGATCAGGCCGTAGGTCTCGGACAAGATCTCCCGCAGCGGTTCCTCCAGCTGCGGGTGGATCGGCTTGATCTGCTGCCGGTTGTTCTTGCGGTCGGCGTAGTCGTTGTGCGCGTTCATGCCCATCGGGCCGGGCCGGTACAGCGCGAGCACCGCGATGATGTCCTCGAACCCGGTCGGCTGCATGCGCCGCAGCAGGTCGCGCATCGCGCCGCCGTCGAGCTGGAAGACGCCGAGCGTGTCGCCCCGGCCGAGGAGCTTGTACGCCTCGGGGTCGTCGAAGCCGAGCCGGTCGAGGTCGATCTCCTCGCCGCGGTTGGCCTTGATGTTCTCCAGCGCGTCGCCGATGACGGTGAGGTTGCGCAGGCCGAGGAAGTCCATCTTCAGCAGGCCGATGGCCTCGCAGGAGGGATAGTCCCAGCCGGTGATGATCGACCCGTCGTCGCGCTGCCACACCGGGATCGCGTCGGTGAGCGGCTCGCTCGACATGATGACCGCGCAGGCATGCACGCCCGCGTTGCGGATCAGGCCTTCGAGGCCGCGGGCGGTGTCGAAGATCGTCTTGCACTCTTCGTCGGTCTCGACCAGCGTGCGGACCTCGGCGGCCTCGGCGTAGCGCTCGTGCTTCGAGTCGACGATGCCCGACAGCGGGATGTCCTTCGCCATGATCGGCGGCGGCAGCGCCTTCGAAATCCGGTCCGCGATCGAGTAGCCCGGCTGGCCGAAGTGCACGCGGGCGGAGTCCTTGATCGCCGCCTTGGTCTTAATCGTGCCGAAGGTGATGACCTGCGCGACCCGGTCCGAGCCGTACTTGTCGGTGGCGTACCGGATCATCTCGCCGCGGCGGCGGTCGTCGAAGTCGATGTCGATATCGGGCATCGACATGCGCTCCGGGTTCAGGAACCGCTCGAACAGCAGCTTCTGCGGGATCGGGTCGAGGTTCGTGATGCCGAGCGCGTACGCGACGAGCGCGCCGGCGGCGGACCCTCGGCCGGGGCCGACGAGGATGCCGACCTCCCGCGCGTGCTGGATGAGGTCGGCGGTGATGAGGAAGTAGGACGGGAAGCCCTTGCCCTCGATGACGCCGAGTTCGTAGTCGCAGCGTTCCTCGTACCCGTCCGGGATGCCTTCGGGGAACCGCCACTTGAGGCCCTCGGCCACCTGGTGGCGCAGCCAGGAGGCGTCGGTGTGTCCTTCGGGGACGTCGAAGACCGGCATCCGGTCCTTGTGCGTGTACACGTCCTCGTACGACTCGACCCGCTCCGCGATCAACAACGTGTTGTCCGCCGCCCCCGGAACCTCCCGGTCCCAGTACTCCCGCATCTCCTCCGCGGACTTCAGGAAATAACCGTCGCCGTCGAACTTGAACCGCGTCGGGTCGTTCAGCGTCTTCCCGGCCTGCACGCACAGCAGCGCCGAGTGCGTGTCCGCCTGGTCCTTCGTCACGTAGTGCGAGTCGTTGGTGGCCAGCGGGGGCAGGTCCAGCAGCTTCCCGATCTCCAGCAAACCCTCCCGCACCGACCGCTCGATCGGCAGCCCGTGGTCCATCAACTCCAGGAAAAAATTCCCCGCCCCGAAAATGTCCTTGTAGTCCGAGGCCGCCTGGATCGCCGCCTCCCGCTGCCCCAGCCGCAGCCGGGTCTGCACCTCGCCCGACGGGCAGCCCGTCGTCGCGATGATCCCGGACGCGTTCTCCGCGATCAGCTCCCGGTCCATCCGCGGCTTGCGGTAATACCCCTGGATCGACGCCAGCGACGACAGCTTGAACAGATTCCGCAACCCCGTCGCGTTCCCCGCCACCATCGTCATGTGCGTGTACGCACCGCCACCCGAGACGTCGCCGCCCTCGCCGAACTCGTCCGACCCCCGCTGCGACGCCTGCCCCCAGAACACCGGCTTCTTGTGAAACCGCGACTCCGGCGCGATGTACGCCTCGATCCCGATGATCGGCTTGATCCCGTGCTTCTTCGACGTCTGATAAAACTCGTCCCCGCCGTACATGTTCCCGTGGTCGGTCATCCCGACCGCCGGCATGTTCAGCCGGGCCGCCTCCGCGAAAAGGGGTCCGATCTTCGCCGCACCGTCCAGCATGGAGTACTCGGTGTGGACGTGCAGGTGGACGAAAGAATCGTTCGACACCAGCGAAAACCTCCCCTAGGCAGACGGCTTCCCGGCTCCGGTCGACGCGGCGGGCCCGGGCTGTCCACCCTAGTCCGCCGCGGTCTGAGCGCTCCGTCTGGATCCTCTCTCTTCCGTAGGCCGGGCGCGGCTCCGACGCGCCGGGCGCGTTCGGCGTGGTGATCGCCGGTGCGCCTCTCAGTACCCGGACACGGTCGCACCCGGCACCGACAAAACCGTCGCCTCGGACAGCCGGGCCGCCCAGAGTCACCCGGGAGCGTGAACCAGCCCACAACCGCCGAGCAAGGGGCCATGGCTCTGCTTGACAGCGGCCGGGCCGGAACCGACGATCCGTCGCGTGAACCTGTCTGACAGCCGGGCAGCCGGACCGCTCCCCCGGCGCGTCAGCGCGATGGAGGCCGTCCTCGGCCATCTGCGGCAGGCGATCGAGCACGGCGAGTACGCGATCGGCGACCAGCTGCCGTCGGAGGCCGCGCTGAGCAGGGAGTTCGAGGTCAGCCGCTCGGTCGTGCGCGAGGCGCTGCGCGGGCTGCAGGCGCTCGGGCTGACCGTGTCGCGCACCGGCCGAGGCACGTTCGTCACCGCGAGCGGCCCGCCGGAGAACCCTACGTTCGGCGACTACTCGGCCCGCGACCTGGTCGAAGTGCGCAGGCACGTCGAGGTCCCGGTGGCCGCGTACGCCGCGCGCCGCCGCGATGCCGACCAGCTCGCCCGGCTCGCCGATCTCGTCGACCGGATGGACGCCGAGACCGCGGACGCCGCCTGGGTGGCGCTCGACTCACAGTTTCACGTCACGATCGCACGGGCATCTGGCAATCCGGTGTTCGCGAAGGTGATCGAGGAGATCCGCGACGCACTGGCCCGCCAGTCGGCGTTCCTGAACCAGCTCGGCGGACGGCGCACCCAGTCGAACGTCGAGCACCGGCGCATCGTCACGGCGATCGCCGAAGGCGAGGAAGACGCGGCGGCGGCCGCGATGACCGAGCATCTCGATCACGTCGAGAAGACCCTGACCACGATCGTCCGACCGGCGCGCGCCGGCGAAGCAGAAACAGGTACCACCGCGTGAGTGAAGAAACCCTGCCCGCCACTGCCGAGGCGGGTCCCGCCGACGCGGGCGACGCCGGATACAACAAGGCGCTGAAATCCCGGCACATCAACATGATCGCCATCGGCGGCGCGATCGGCACCGGCCTGTTCCTCGGCGCGGGCGGACGGCTCGCGCAAGCCGGTCCGGCGCTCGCGATCGTGTACGCGGTGTGCGGGCTCTTCGCGTTCTTCGTGGTGCGCTCGCTCGGCGAACTGATCCTGCACCGCCCGTCGTCCGGCGCGTTCGTGTCCTACGCGCGCGAGTTCATGGGCGAGAAGGGCGCGTACGTCGCGGGCTGGATGCACTTCCTGAACTGGTCGACCACCGGCATCGCGGACATCACCGCCATCGCGCTGTACGCGCACTTCTGGTCGTTCTTCACGCCGATCCCGCAGTGGGTGCTCGCGCTGATCGCGCTGGCGGTCGTGCTGTCGCTGAACCTCGTGTCGGTGAAGCTGTTCGGCGAGATGGAATTCTGGTTCTCGATCGTCAAGGTCGCCGCGCTGGTGCTGTTCCTGATCGTCGGCATCGTCCTGCTGGTGACGCAGCATCCGATCGACGGCCACATCCCCGGCCCGCAGCTGATCTCCGACCACGGCGGCGTGTTCCCGGCGGGCATCGTGCCGATGATCCTGATCGTGCAGGGCGTCGTGTTCGCCTACGCCTCGTGCGAGCTGGTCGGCGTCGCGGCGGGCGAAACGGAGAACCCGAAGAAGATCGTGCCCAAGGCGATCAACTCGATCATGTGGCGGATCGCGCTGTTCTACGTCGGCTCGGTCGTGCTGCTGGCGATGCTGCTGCCGTGGGACGCCTACTCGGCCGACCAGAGCCCGTTCGTCACCGTGCTGGCGAAACTGGGCGTGCCCGGCGCGGACAGCATCATGAACCTGGTCGTGCTGACCGCCGCGCTGTCGAGCCTCAACTCCGGCCTGTACTCGACCGGGCGGATCCTGCGCTCGATGTCGCTGGCCGGGTCCGCGCCGAAGTTCACCGGCGTGATGAACCGCAACCAGGTGCCCTACGGCGGGATCCTGCTGACGTCGTCGGTGTGCGTGGTCGGCGTCGGGCTGAACTACGTGGTGCCGAAGGACGCGTTCGAGATCGTGCTGAACTTCGCCGCCGTCGGCATCCTCGGCACCTGGGCGATCATCGTGCTCAGCCACCTGCTGTTCGTGCGGAAGGCCAAGCGCGGCGAGGTGACCCGGCCGCACTTCCGGCTGCCGTTCTCGCCCTACACCGAAATCGCGACGCTCGCCTTCCTCGCCGCGGTCGTCGTGCTGATGGGCTTCGACAAGACCGGCCGGATCACCCTGATGGCGCTGCCGGTGATCGTCGTCGCGCTCGTCGCCGGCTGGTTCGTCGTGCGCAAGCGGATCGACATGAGCGCGTTCGACAAGGCAGAGGCGTCGTGATCCCGCAGGAACGCGAACCGCGGCACGTCCCGCTGGTCCACCTTCTGCGCGACGGCATGGTCGAGGGCGTCCACCACGGTTCCGTCGTCGTGCTCTCTCCCGACGGTTCGACGTTGTTCGAGGCGGGCGACCCGGACGTCGCGATGTACCCGCGCTCGACCGCGAAGCCGTTGCAGGCCGCCGCGATGGCCCGGCTCGGACTGCGCCTCGATCCGGCCGGTTTCGCGATCGCCGCGGCCAGCCACTCCGGCGAACCGCGGCATCTCGAGGCAGCCGCCGCCGTGCTGGAAAGCCGCGGCTTCACCGAAACCGATCTGGGCAACCCCGCTGACCTGCCCTACGACCCGGTCGAGCGGGACGCCTGGATCGCTGCTGGACGGCAGCCGTCGCGACTCGCGCACAACTGCTCCGGCAAGCACGCCGCGATGCTGGCCGTCTGCCAAGAGCAGCGGTGGGACGTCGACGGTTACCTCGATCCGGCACACCCGTTGCAGCGTGCGATCCGGGAAACCGTCGAGGAACTGACCGGGCAAACCGTGCCCCGCGTAGCCACGGACGGCTGCGGTGCGCCACTGTTCGCGCTCTCTCTGCGAGGTTTGGCGAAGGCTGCTTCGCGGATCGCGACCGCGCCGGAGGGTTCGCCGGAATCGTTGGTGGCCAACGGGATTCGGCAGCATCCGGATCTGGTGGCCGGGAGCCGACGCGACGTCACCCGGCTGATGCGGGCCGTGCCGGGACTGATCGCGAAGGACGGTTTCGAGGCCGTGCAGCTCGCCGCGTTGCCGGACGGAACCGCAGTGGCACTGAAGATCGCGGACGGCGGCGACCGAGCCCGTCCCGCGGTACTCGCCGCGGCGTTGGCACGAGCAGGCGTCGATCCGGAACTGCTCGCCCCCTTCAGCAACCCCGCCCTCCAGGTGACGGACGCACTCGCCGCCTAGGTACGTGAGGGGAACCCTCATTGACTCTGATTCCCTCAGGGTTCCCTTCACGACCAGCCACCGGTCCGGCCCCGCGCCCCGCCGGGATGCCGCCCCAACCGCAGCCAGCGCGCCCACCGCATCGAGGCACCCAGTCCCTCCCCCGCACCCCGATACGAAGCCTCCCGTCAGCACACTCGGGATTCGGGGTGCCCCACGTACCCCACTTCTCACCAAGAGCGGAACGGTAGCGACTCGCGTACGTTCGATTACGTGCTGAACCGAATCGTCGACCGACTGCTCGGTCTCCCCGCCGCCGAGGGTCCGGCCCCGACCGCAGCCAAGGGCCTCCGCGTCCCGATGCACGACGGCGTGCACCTCCTAGCCGACCGCTACACCCCGGCGGGCCTGACGACCGGCCCGGTAGTCCTGATCCGCACCCCCTACGGCCGCACCGGCCCCCTCGCCAAGCTCTTCGGCGAAACCTTCGCGCGCCACGGCCTGCAAACCGTCCTGCAAAGCACCCGCGGCACCTTCGGCTCCGAAGGAGAATTCCGCCCGTTCCACCTCGAACGCGAGGACGGGATCGCCACCGCCGAATGGCTGCGCGCCCAACCCTGGTGCGACGGGCGGATCGCGATGGCGGGCGCGAGCTACCTCGGCCACACGCAATGGGCAGTCGGCCCGTATCTCGACCCGCCGCTGGAAGCCATGTGCCTCGGGATCACCGCGTCGGAATTCGTCAGCACGTTCTATCCGGGCGGGGTGCTCGCGGCGGACAACATGGTGTCCTGGTCGGCGATGATCGGGAAGCAGGAGGAGCGGTTCGCCGCGCTGCCGAACCCGTTGCAGACGCGGCGCACGCGCAGTGCGATGGCGTACTTGCCGATCGCGGGCGCGGACGTGGCGGCGATCGGCAAGCCGGTGCAGTTCCTCCAGGACGTCACCGAGCACGCCGACCCGGACGACGATTTCTGGCAGATGTCCGACCACAGCGCCGAAGTCGCGAAACTCGACGTGCCGGTCAGCATGGTCACCGGCTGGTACGACCTGTTCATCCGCGCGCAGATGCGGGACTTCCGCACGCTGCAGGACGCCGGACGGTCGCCGCGGATCACCGTCGGCCCGTGGTCGCACGGCGAACCGGCCAGCTTCCGCGTGCTGATCCAGGACCAGCTCGGCTTCCTGCGCGCGCACCTCGCCGACGACCGCACCCAGTTGCAGCGCTCCCCCGTGCGGATCTTCCTGCAGAAGGCGTCGACCTGGCTCGATTTCGACCACTGGCCGCCGGCTTCCGAGCCCACGCACGCACACCTGCGCCCGGTCGGCGGTCTCGGCGAAACGGTGCCCGGCGAGGCCCTGCCCACGCCCTTCACCTACGACCCGGCGGACCCGACCCCGGCCGTCGGCGGGCCGTTGCTGATGGGAAAGTCCAAGCAGCGCGACAATTCCGAGATCGAGGCGCGCGACGACGTGCTGGTGTTCACCGGCGAACCGCTGGTGCACGACGTCGACGTGATCGGCGATGTGTCCGCCACCGTGTTCGTGCGGACCGAATTGGCCGACGCCGACGTGTACGTGCGGCTGTGCGACGTCGATCCCAGCGGCATCTCGCGCAACGTCACCGACGGGATCCTGCGGCTGCGTCCCGGCCTGCCGGAAGCCGACTCCGACGGAGTGGTGCGGGCCGAGGTGGAGCTCGACCCGACCGCATACCGCTTCCGTCGCGGGCACCGCTTGCGGGTTCAGGTCGCGGGCGGCGCGTTCCCCCGGTTCGCGCGCAATCACGGTACGGGAGAACAGGTTTCCTCCGCGGTGCGCGGCACGCCGAACCGGTTCGAGGTGTTCCACGACGAGACCCGGCCCTCGCGGGTCACGCTGCCGGTCTTTACTCGGTGACCGTGCGCTGATGCGTCGTCAGCCTGCCGTCGTCGTGCAGCACGTGCAGCAGCAGCGACGGCGGGCTGTCGAAGTCCAGCGGCCCGCCTTCGTCCCAGCCGCGGCCTGCGCCGGGTTCCACCGGCAGCAGTGAACCGGACACCACGCCCGGCGCGATCCGCACCGGCACGCCCGCGAACTCCGTTGCCGCGCCGGTGTGCACGTGCCCGCACAGCAGCGCCACGACGCCGGGATGCCGCTTCAGCACGGCAGCGAGACGGTCTTCGCCGGTCTGGCGGATCGCGTCCACCAGCGGCACCCCGACGTCGAGCGGCGGGTGGTGGAACGCGACGAACGACGGACCGTCGTGCCCGGCGAGCGTGTCGTCCAGCCAGACGAGCGTCTCGTCGGCGAGGTAGCCCGCGCCCTTGCCCGGGATCGTCGAATCGCACGACACGAGCAGGACGTCGGCCACCTTGGTCGCGGAGTTCACCGGCGCGTCGCCAGCCGGCTCTCCCAGCAGCGCCTCGCGAAACCGCGCGCGGACGTCGTGGTTGCCGGGGCAGACCACCACGGGCACCGGAAGGTCCAGCAGTTCGGCCGCGCGACGGTATTCCTCGGGCAGGCCGTGATCGGCGATGTCACCGGTGGCGAACACGGCATCGACCGGCGCTTCGAGGTTTCGCAGGTACTGCGTCACCGCGGCGGCCCGTGCGTCGGCGCGCTCGCTGCCGTCGAGGTGGATGTCGGAAAGATGCGCGAAAACCCGCACCGGATCAGCTCCCTTGCAAGTAGGTCAACGCTTTCACCCAGTTCCGGACCAGCAGCGCGGACGCGCCGGGCAAATCGTTCGCCCGCAAGGCCGCCGCGATCTCGCGGTGTTCGGCCACGCTCTCCGCCACTCGGTCCCGCCCGCCGAAGTATGCCGTCTCGTAGCGTTTGAGCAACGGCTTTGTCTGCTCGATCAAGCGCAGCAGATGGGGGTTGCCGCAGCGGGACGTGAGCAGGGCGTGCCAGCGGTCGTCGGCTGCCGGGAGATCGCAGGAATCGGCTATCTCGTCGGAAATCCGGTCGAGCGCGTCCGGCAGCGAGGCGAGTTCCAGCGGCGACGTCCAGCGCAGGGCGAGCGCTTCCAGTTCGGCGATCAGCGGGTACAGCCGGCGCGCTTCCTGCGGATCGAGTGGCGCGACGAGGAATCCGCGCCCCGGCGCGACGACGAGCAGCCCGCGGTCGGCCAGTCCGATCAGCGCCTCGCGCAACGGCGTGCGGGAGACGCCCAGCTCGTTCGCCAGGTGGACCTCGTTGATCCGGGTCTCGGCGGGAAACCGTCCGTCGAGGACGCGCGCGGTGATCTCCTCGATGAGTTCGCCGCGCAGGAGTCTCTTGCCCATGCGGCGAGTATTGCACACAGTTCACTCGTACTGTATTCAGTTCATATGGCCAGCTCTTTCGATGTCGCCCGCGCACGGTCCGAAACCCCAGGGTGCGTCGGAGTCACGCACTTCAACAACGCCGGCTCCGCCCTCCCGCCCGCACGCGTCACCGACACCGTGATCGACTACCTGCGCACCGAATCCCTGCTCGGCGGCTACGAAGCGGTCGAACAGGCCAAGGACCGCATCGACGGCGTGTACGCCTCGATCGCGCGGCTGCTCAACGCCGCCCCGGAAGACATCGCGCTCAGCGACAACGCCACCCGCTCGTGGCAGGCGATCTTCTACGCGCTGCCGTTCGGGCCGGGCGACCGGATCCTCACCGCGAGCGCCGAATACGCCAGCAACGCCATCGCCTACCTCCAGATCGCGCGCCGCACCGGAGCGACCGTCGAGGTCGTGGGCGACGACGAAACCGGCCAGCTCGACGTCGCCGACCTGCGCCGCCGCATCGACTCCGACGTCAAGCTCATCGCGGTGACCCACGTGCCCACCCAGGGCGGCCTGGTGAACCCCGCCGAGGAAATCGGCGCCGTCGCACGCGAGGCGGGCATCCCGTTCCTGCTCGACGCGTGCCAGTCGGCCGGACAACTGAACCTCGACGTCGAACGCATCGGCTGCGACGCCCTGACCACCACCGGCCGCAAGTACCTGCGCGGCCCGCGCGGCACCGGGTTCCTGTACGTGCACCCGCGACTGCGCGACCGTCTCGAGCCGGCGATGCTCGACCTGCACTCGGCCAAGTGGACCTCCCCCACCGAGTACGTCGTCGACCCGACCGCCAAGCGATTCGAGGTATGGGAACGCGATTACGCCGCGGTCCTCGGCCTCGGCGCGGCCGTGGACTACGCGCTGGAATGGGGCCTGCCCGCGATCGAAGAACGCGTCACCGCCCTGGCCGCGACCCTGCGCTCCCGCCTGGCCGAACTGGACCGCGTCACCGTGCACGACGCGGGCGCGCGCAAATGCGGGCTCGTGACCTTCAGCGTCGACGGACTGCCCGCGGACGAGATCAAGGACCGGCTGAACGCGGCGAAAATCAACACGAGCGTGGCGCGCCCGCCATCGGCGCAGTACGACTTCACCGCCCGCCAATTGCCGGATCTGGTGCGCGCGTCGGTGCACTACTACAACACCGACGAGGAGATCGACCGGCTGATCGGAGAGGTCTCCGCACTCGCGCGGTGAGATCACCCGGTTGGCGCAGTATCCAGCGCCGCCGAAGCCGCCTCTTGTCTCGCGTACACCCGCGGAGTGCGCTGCGGCCGGGCCTGTCGAGGGGGCAGGCCCGACGGGGCAAGGGGAGGAACGAGAAGGCCTCTTGGGCCGGGAACGATGGGGGATCCCGGTTCAAGGGGCCTTTTCTTGCGTCCGCGGACACCGCACCGGATGCACACCGGTCCAGGCGGCGAAAACAAGCCGACCCCATCCGGTGAAAACTCCACCGGATGGGGTCGGCTCGAGAACGGTGGGCGCAGCAGGGATCGAACCTGCGACCGCTCGGGTGTAAACCGAGTGCTCTCCCGCTGAGCTATGCGCCCGCGCGCCGGAACGGGGAATCCCCGCCCCGGCGAGCGAAAAGAATTCAGGCGGTCAGTTCCTCGACCGCCTTCTTCCACCCGGCCTGGTCGCGCGCCTCGCCCGGCGCGTTGACCTCGGCGAAGCGGACCACGCCTTCGGTGTCGATCAGGAAGGTGCCGCGGACGGCGAGCCCTGCCTGGTCGTTGAACACGCCGTACTTCTGCGCCACCTCGCCGTGCGGCCAGAAGTCCGACAGCAGGGGGAACTGGTAGCCCTCGACCTCGGCCCACGCCTTGAGCGAGAACGGCGTGTCGACCGAGACGCCCAGCACCTGGACGCCCTTGCCGTCGTAGTCGCCGAACTCGTCGCGCAGCTGGCACAGTTCGCCGGTGCAGATCCCGCTGAAAGCGAACGGGTAGAACACCAGCAGGACCGGCTTGTCGCCCTTGAACTGCGACAGCGTGACCGGCTGCTTGTTGTAGTCGTTGAGCGTGAAGTCAGGGGCCTGCGAACCGACCTCGACGGCCATACCGGCGATTCCTCTCCAGAGCGAACACGAGCGTGCCGCCCACCCTATCGCGGCCTCAGCGCTGCTTGGCCTTCGAGGACTTCGGCGACACCAGCCGGGTGCCCAGCCAGCCGGGGCCCACGCTGATGTTGGCCGTCTGGGCGAGCCCGACCTGGGGCACCGCCTCGGCGATGTCGCTGGGCTCGACGTGCCCGGGCTGCCCGGTCTTCGGGGTCAGCACCCAGATCACGCCGTTCTCGTCCAGCGGGCCTCGCGCGTCGACCAGCGCGTCCCCGAGGTCTCCGTCGTTGTCGCGCCACCACAGCAGCACAACGTCGATGACCTCCTGCGCGTCTTCGTCGAGGAGCTCACCGCCGATGGTTTCCTCGATCGCCGCGCGGACGTCGTCGTCGACGTCCTCGTCCCAGCCGATCTCCTGGACCACCATGTCCGGCTTGATGCCAAGGCTCTCGGCGACGCCGGCGTTGCCTGCGTCTCCCGCGGCGACCACTGCTTCCACTCCTCCAACTACGACGGAGCGCGGCGGTAGGTCCGCCGCACTCGGATACACGGTTGTCGAACAGCGAACACTGACGCGGCGCTGCGCGCAACCGTCCACACCGGATCTTTGGCAAGTCGTGTCTGCAGCGTAGGGGCTTGCCGCCTCCCCGCCCGACTCCGGGTGGCACTCAGTACCCACCGCTGCGAAGCCCTCCCCGGGAGCCTCCTTTAGGGTGGAGGAGAGAAAACGCGCGCGCGATACACCGTGCGCGGGGAGTGGCGACACTCGGGCGGCCGATGTTACCGGGCAGTACAGGTGACGGGAACCCCAACCGGGACGACCATGGACGTCGGCGAGCACTCCCGCCCACCAGCTACAACGGCTACAACCAGCTACAAGGAGACCCCTTGGCCCCGCAGAACGACGGCGCCTCCGGCAAGGAGACCCCGGCTCGCGTACGCGTCATCCGTGACGGACTCGCGGCGCACCTTCCCGACATCGACCCGGAAGAGACCAGCGAATGGCTGGACTCCTTCGACGAGGCGCTGGCGCGAGGGGGCCAGCAGCGGGCCAGGTACCTGATGCTGCGCATCCTCGAGCGCGCCCGGGAGCGCAACGTCGGCGTCCCGGCGCTCACGTCGACCGACTACGTGAACACGATCCCCACCGAGAACGAGCCGTGGTTCCCGGGCGACGAGGAGATCGAGCGCCGCTACCGCCGCTACATCCGCTGGAACGCGGCGATCATGGTGCACCGCGCGCAGCGGCCGGGCGTCGGCGTCGGCGGCCACATCTCCACCTACGCCTCGTCGGCGGCGCTGTACGAGGTCGGCTTCAACCACTTCTTCCGCGGCAAGGACCACTCCGGCGGCGGCGACCAGGTCTTCTTCCAGGGCCACGCCTCCCCCGGCATGTACGCCCGCGCGTTCCTCGAGGGCCGCCTTTCCGAGCAGCAGCTCGACGGGTTCCGCCAGGAGTACAGCCACGCGGGCGAGGGCGGCGGCCTCCCGTCGTACCCGCACCCGCGGCTGATGCCGGAGTTCTGGGAGAACCCGACGGTGTCGATGGGCCTCGGCCCGATGAACGCGATCTACCAGGCGCGGTTCAACCGCTACCTGCACGACCGCGGCATCAAGGACACCTCCGACCAGCACGTCTGGGCGTTCCTCGGCGACGGCGAGATGGACGAGGCCGAATCGCGCGGCCTGATCCACGTGGCCGCGGGCGAGGGCCTGGACAACCTGACCTTCGTGATCAACTGCAACCTGCAGCGGCTCGACGGCCCGGTGCGCGGCAACGGCAAGATCATCCAGGAGCTGGAGTCCTACTTCCGCGGCGCCGGCTGGAACGTGATCAAGGTCATCTGGGGCCGCGAGTGGGACGCGCTGCTCTCGGCCGACCGCGACGGCGCGCTGGTCAACCTGATGAACGTCACGCCGGACGGCGACTACCAGACGTACAAGGCCAACGACGGCGCCTTCGTCCGCGAGCACTTCTTCGGCCGCGACCCGCGGACGAAGGAACTGGTCAAGGACCTGTCCGACGCCGATGTCTGGAACCTCAAGCGCGGCGGGCACGACTACCGCAAGGTGTACGCGGCGTACAAGGCGGCCATGGAGCACCACGGCCAGCCGACGGTGATCCTGGCCCACACGATCAAGGGCTACGGCCTCGGCCCGTCGTTCGAGGGCCGCAACGCCACGCACCAGATGAAGAAGCTCACCCTCGACGACCTGAAGCTGTTCCGGGACGCGCAGCGGATCCCGATCAGCGACGAGGAGCTCGAGAAGAACCCGAAGCTGCCGCCGTACTTCCACCCCGGCCCGGATTCGCCGGAGATCGAGTACATGCGCGGCCGCCGCAAGGCGCTGGGCGGGTACCTGCCGGAGCGCCGCCCGAAGACCGCCAAGGCGCTCGTGCTGCCCGGCGACAAGGTCTACGAGGGCGTCCGCAAGGGCTCGGGCAAGCAGGAGGTCGCCACCACGATGGCGATCGTCCGGCTCATCCGCGAGCTGGCGAAGGACTCGGAGATCGGCAAGCGGATCGTCCCGATCATCCCGGACGAGGCGCGCACGTTCGGCCTCGACTCGATGTTCCCGACCGCCAAGATCTACAACCCGCACGGCCAGACCTACACCTCGGTCGACGCGAGCCTGATGCTGGCGTACAAGGAGTCCGAGAAGGGCCAGCTGCTGCACGAGGGCATCAACGAGGCGGGTTCCACCGCGTCGTTCACCGCCGTCGGCACGTCGTACGCGACGCACGGCGAGCCGATGATCCCGATCTACATCTTCTACTCGATGTTCGGGTTCCAGCGCACCGGCGACGGCCTGTACGCGGCGGCGGACCAGATGGCCCGCGGTTTCGTGCTGGGAGCCACCGCCGGCCGCACCACGCTGACCGGTGAGGGTCTGCAGCACGCGGACGGGCACTCGCTGCTGCTGGCGGCGACGAACCCGGCCGTGGTGGCGTACGACCCGGCGTACTCGTTCGAGATCGCCCACATCGTCAAGGACGGCCTGCGCCGGATGTACGGCGAGACCGGCCCGGACGGCAACGGCGAGAACGTCTTCTACTACATCACCATCTACAACGAGCCGTACCAGCAGCCGGCCGAGCCGGAGAACCTGGACGTCGACGGCGTCCTGAAGGGCCTCTACCGGTACGCCGACGCCCCTGAGGGCGACGGTCCGGAGGTCCAGGTGCTGGTCTCCGGCGTCACGATGCCGGACGCGCTCAAGGCGCAGAAGATGCTGGCCGAGGAGTGGGGCGTGCGGGCCGCGGTGTGGTCGGCGACGTCGTGGGGCGAACTGCGCCGCGAAGCGGTCGAGATCGACCACGAGAACCTGCTGCACCCGGACGCGACGCCGCGGGTTCCGTACGTCACGCAGAAGCTGGCCGAGGTCTCCGGCCCGGTCGTGGCGGTGTCGGACTGGATGCGCGCGGTGCCGGACATGATCCGCCCGTGGGTGCCCACCGACATGCTCACGCTCGGCACCGACGGGTTCGGCTTCTCCGACACCCGCCCGGCCGCGCGGCGCAAGTTCCTGGTGGACGCCGAGTCGATCACCGTCGGCGCGCTGTCCGCGCTCGCCAAGCGCGGCGAGTTCGACCAGGCGAAGGTCGCCGAGGCGGCGCGCCGCTACCGGCTCGACGACGTGGCGGCCGCCGGGCCGCAGACGTCCGACTCCGGCAACGCGTGACCGTTGTTTGACTCAGAGGCCCCTCCAGGACGGTGTCTTGGAGGGGCCTCTGCCTTAGGGTAGACATCGGATGTATCCGGATGTCTGACGAAAGGTGGTCGAGCGTGACCCAGCGTCGCCTGCCCCGGCCCAGCGAGCTCAAAGAGATCCTGCGGCCGAAGCCGATCGTGCTCAACCCGACCGACCGGCGCCTGGCCGGCGCGCACACGATCGCCGACCTGCGGATGATCGCGCGCAAACGGACCCCGCGCGCGGCGTTCGACTACACCGACGGCGCGGCCGAGCTCGAGGACAGCCTGCGCCGCGCCCGGCAGGCCTACCGCCGGGTGGAATTCCAGCCCAACGTGCTGCGCGGCGTGTCCGATGTGGACACCAGCAGGGAGATCCTCGGCAAGCGCTCGGCGCTGCCGTTCGCGTTCGCGCCCACCGGGTTCACGCGGATGATGCAGACCGAGGGCGAGCGCGCGGTGGCCAGGGTGGCGCAGCGCAACAACATGCCGATGGCGCTTTCGACGATGGGCACCACGTCGATCGAGGATCTCGCGGCCGCCGCGCCGGACGCGCGCAAGTGGTTCCAGCTGTACGTGTGGCGCGACCACGGCGCGGGCGAAGATCTGATGAATCGCGCGTGGGAGAGCGGATACGACACGCTCCTGCTGACCGTCGACACCCCGGTCGCGGGCCAGCGGCTGCGCGACGTCCGCAACGGGCTCACCATCCCGCCCGCGATCACGCTGAAGACGTTCGTGGACGGCGCGATGCACCCGGCCTGGTGGTTCAACATGCTGACCACCGAGCCGCTGAACTTCGCGTCGCTCAACCGGTTCGGCGGCACCGTCGCGGAACTGCTGGACAAGCTTTTCGACCCGACGCTGAACTTCGACGACCTCGACTGGGTGCGCCAGACCTGGCCGGGCAAGCTCGTGATCAAGGGCGTGCAGAACGTCGACGACGCCCGCGAGGTGGTGAAACACGGCGCGGACGCGGTCCTGCTGTCCAACCACGGCGGCCGTCAGCTCGACCGGGCCCCGACGCCGATCGAACTGCTGCCGGCGACGCTGGACGCGGTCCAGGACAGCGCCGAGGTCTGGGTCGACACCGGCATCCTGTCCGGCGGCGACATCGTGGCCGCGCTCGCCCGCGGCGCGAACGCGGTGCTGATCGGCCGCGCGTTCCTGTACGGCCTGATGGCGGGCGGCGAACGCGGCGTGCAGCGCTGCGTGGACATCCTGCGCACCGAGATGATCCGCACGATGCAGCTGCTCGGGGTCCGGCGGGTGGACGACCTGCGCCCCACCCACGCCACGCTCCGCTGAGCCCGATGTCCGTGAAGGACTCCTTGAGGGAATCTGATTCCCTCAAGGAGTCCTTCACGGACGTATAGCCCGGGTTGGTGCGGTCGGCGTAATCGCGTATCCAGTGACGGACATCACGTCTCCTGCCTTCGGAAGATCCGAGGGGGAAAGACCATGTCCGTCACGCTGAACCGCCGCGCGCTGGCGATGCTCCGCGCGATCGCCGCCGGCCGAGCCGAACTCACCCGCAGCTGCGAACCGGATCTGAGGGTCGACGGCCTGCCCTGCTGCGACCAGACGACCGCGCACGATCTCGTCCGGGAAGGCCTGGTCCGCCCGGTGTCCGCGCTGGGCGGACCGGTCGGGCAGTGGACGCGGGCCGAGCTGACCCCGGACGGGCAGCTCGCGCTCGGCGCCTGACCTCAGCGCGCCGCGGCGACGGCTTTCCCGCCGGACACCGCGCTGCGCGCCGAGCGGTTCCAGGTGACCCAGCCGTGGACGACCAGCGCGGCGAAGACAATGTAGATCGCGGCCGAGAAGTACAGGCCGGAGCTGATCTGCAGCGGCACGCCGATCGCGTCGACCACCAGCCACACGCCCCAGAACTCCACGAGCCCGACGCCTTGCGCGGCGAACGCGACGAGCGTCCCGACGAAGATCGCGGCGTCCGGCCAGGGCGCCCACGAGGCGTCGAGTGCCTGGAGCGTCAGCGCCATCGCGACCGTGCCCAGCCCGAACGCGCCGAGCATCACGGCCCGCTCGGTCCAGCGGCCCTTGCGCACGACGACGCCGTACACCGGGTCGGTCCTGCGGTTCCAGGCCCACCAGCCGTAGAGCGAGATGAGCAGGATCGCGACCTGCCGTCCGGCGAGACCGCCGAGATGCGCGGACGCGTAAACGGAGAAGAGCAGGACGGTCGCGCCGACCTGCACCGGCCAGGTCCACAGCGTCCGCCGCTGCGCGAGGAACACGACCGCGAGCGCGAACACCTGCCCGGCCAGCTCGGCGATCGAGATCCACTGGCCGAACACGGTCACGCCGTGATGCAACAGGAAGTCCACGTCGGCACCCCTTCCGATCTACGCCTCCCAACATGCAACACGGAGCCGCCATTCCCGTGCCGATGTGAGACTGCAGACAGTCCCGCTGAGTGGACGCCGGAGCCGGACATGGCGGAGGCCCGGCGCCGAGGTGGCGCCGGGCCTCCATCGCCCGGAACGGCGGGGCCGACTGTGGTGATCGAGCCCAGCCTCGCGTGCCGCCCTTGCCGACCGCCACGAGCGGAATGGCGCCGGGCAGACCGCAGGGCCGCGCTGCCGAAGCAACGCGGCCCCTTGTCCCCGATCCGCGGATCGGGGAAGGCCGTCAGCGAAGCCGCCGGCCGGACTCGAATCCGGTCAGCAGCACGGCCTTGAGCCGGTGAACCTCCGCGGATCAGCTCGCTGTCCGCGAAATCCCCGGCTCGACTGGCGCTGGATCAGCGATCCACGCGGCCGAACCCGGCGGGCGGGGTCGGCGGCTCCGGCGGGCGGCCGCCGTCGGCGGGCATCTGGCGGGTCTGCTCGCCCGGCTGCGGAAGGCTGCCCGACTGGGACTGCGGGTAGCTCTGCGTCCGGGCCTGCCCGGCGTGCGCGTGCTGCCCGCTCACCTGGCCCGGCTCCCGTGCACTGTTGCCGGAGCCGACCTGGCCCTGCAGGTTCGCCAGCCAGCCGCCCCAGCGTTCCTGGGCCGGCTTGATCAGGCCGCCGCCGAAGCCGACCACGATCACGCCGCCCGCGGTCGCCAGGACCGCGATCAGGATCGGGCCGGTCACCGCCGTCGCGATGTTCACCTGGCCCAGCGCCGCGATGATGCCGAACGCCATCACCAGCCAGTACGCGATCGTGCTGAGCAGCCGCCCGGCCGAACGGCCCGACAGCGCGCCCGCGACGACGTCCCGCACGACCTTCGCGATCGCCGCCGCGACGATGATCAGCACCACCGCGACCAGGATCCTCGGCAGGAACGCGATGATGTCGTTCAGCAGCTGGCTCACCGGGTTCGACTGCCCGAACACCCCGAACGCCAGCTGCAGCGCGATCAGCAGAATGAAGTAGTAGACGAGTTTCACGAGCACCGCGGTGGCGTCGAGATTCGCGCCCTTCACCATTCCGGTCAGCCCGGTCTTCTCCACCATCCGCGTGAAACCGAGCTTTCCGAGAACGAGCCCGACCGCTTTGGACACGGCTTTCGCGATCAGCCAGCCGATCAAGAGGATGATCAGAAAACCCACGAGTTTCGGGACGAACGTGGCCACCAGATTCCAGGCCTGTCCGAGTCCGTCCTTGAGTTGTTCACCCACGCTGGCTCCCTTCGCCGCGGTTCGACGTGGATTCCGGCACCGTCCTGTCGCACCGGGTCGCAGGACAGGTACCCACTGCGCCCGAGTGCTGTGCACCACGATCGAGTGAGACGACTGGCGCGGGAAGATCAATCGCCGCCATACTTGTCCTACCGGTGGGGACCGGGGAGACGAGGCCGCTCGGCGCAGCGAAAACCGCAAGCGCCGAGCGGCCTCGAACATTTTCCGCTCTTTATCGCCGCGCGCCGGCGCATCCGAGACGAATGCGGTTCGGGTTTTCTCCGCCGTTCATCTGGCCTTCATGTTCGGGCGATTGGCGAGTCGCCGACGGATTTGCGCGCCGACCAGCGGACGGCGGCGGAGATGTCCGGACGGGAATCCCGTGCGGGCGCGGTCTGTGCGGTGCGAATTCGCGGCGCGCGACAGCCCGCGGCGGCGAATTGCGCGGGTCTTCCGCACGCGCGCCGGATAACCGCGCGACGGCAATAGCGAGCGGCCGAGATGCCGCGCGAAGGTCAATAACCGACGCTCGGCCAGGGTGGCCGGAACGGCGGGTTCGCGAGGGCGGCGTTCACGCAACTCACCCGATGCCGCTAACCCACGTGGGTTAGGGCCTCCGCTGCCCAGGTCCCGCACCGGGCCGGCGCGTCCACCGAGAGTAGAGGCTTTCGGAAAGAAACGGCGGGCCGCGGCATTCCGCCGCGGCCCGCCGTCCGGAACTTCGCGGTCAGGCCGCGCGCAGGGCGTCCCGCAGCTTCACCTTCGCGCCGGTGCGCATCACCGCGTTGCGGTAGATCCGCGCGGCCAGCCAGATCAGCGCCGGGATCAGCACGATCACCAAACCCACCGACAGCACCGCCTCCCACACCGGCACGCCGCCCATCGCGAGCCGCATCGGCATCAGCGTCGGCGCGAACACCGGGATCAGCGACAGCACCTCGGCCAGCGGGCTGCCCGGATTCGACGGCAGGATCGAAATCCCCACCACGTACCCGGCGATCACGAACATCAGCGCGGGCATCGTCGCGCCGCCCACGTCCTCCTGCCGCGACACCAGCGCGCCGAGAGCGGCGAACACGATCGAATACATGAAGAACCCGAGCAGGTACCAGACGATCAGCCAGATCACGGTGCCGACCGCGGCGTTCACCGAGATCGTCAGCACCCCGAACCCGAGCCCGGCCGCGACGCCCGCCACGCCGATCGCCAGCATCTGGATCAGCCCGACGACGCCGATGCCGAGCACCTTCCCGGCCATCAGCTGCCACGGTTTGATCGTCGACAGCAGCAGTTCGACCACCCGGGACGTCTTCTCCTCGACGACGCCCTGGGCCACGCTCTGCCCGTTGAGCATCAGCGAGAGGTAGATCAGGATGCCCGCGATGATGCCGAGCACCAGCTGCTGCCCGTTGTAGTCGTACGGTTTCTCGAGCGGCGGCAGTTCGTCGATCGTCGCCTCGGCGGTCGCCTGGCGCACCTTCGCCGGATCGCCGCCGAGGGACTCGATCTGCTGGTTGAGCGCCAGCTGCCCCTCGAGCACGGTGAACGTATTCTTCAGCTTCGCGTCCAGGTCCTTTTTCACCTGGACGTGCACCCGCTTCGCGTCCTGCACCAGCAGCGCGTCGATCGAACCGTCCCGCAGCTTGTCCTGGCCGGTCTTCTCGTCGGGCACCTGCTGCGTCGCGACGGTCTGGCCGATCGACTTCGCCGTCGCGCTCAGCGGCTGCGCCAGCGGCGAGGCGGCAGGCACGTAGCCGACCGTCGCGTCGGCGCCCCCGCCGCCGTTGAAGAGCTTGAAAACCAGCGCCAGCCCGACGACGATGACCACCATCACCAGCGTCGTGATGCGGTAGGCCTTGGAATTGACCCGCGTGGAGATTTCCCGCCCGGCGACGAGGCCGACCGCCGACATCGGGCTCATCTGGACGTTCGACCCGGTCATGCCGCGGCCTCCTGCTGCTCGGACACGACAGAACGGAACAACTCGGTCAGGGACGGCAGTTTGCGGGCGAATTCCCGCACCGGGCCGGTCGCCAGCGCGGCGCGCAGCACCGCCTGGTCGTCGGCGCCGTCAGCCAGTTCCAGTTCGGTCACCGGGCCCTTGCGGCCGAGCACGGTCACGCCGGGCAGCGCGGCGGCCCAGTTTTCCGGAGCCTCCGGCGCGTCGACGAGCAGCCGCACGGTCCCGCCCGCGCGCAGTTCCGCCACCGTGCCGGAGGCTTCCATCCGTCCACTCCGGACAATCCCGATCCGGTCGCACAGCCGTTCCACCAAATCCAGCTGGTGACTGGAAAACACGACCGGAACGCCCTCGGCGGCCTTCTCCTTCAGCACGTCGCTCATCACGTCGACGGCCACCGGGTCCAATCCGGAAAACGGTTCGTCCAGCACGAGAATCCGCGGTTCGTGCACCAGCGCGGCGGCCAGCTGCACGCGCTGCTGGTTGCCGAGGCTGAGCTTCTGCACCTCGTCGTCGCGGCGCGCGGCCACGCCGAGGCGTTCGGTCCACCGTTCGCTCGACGCCTTCGCCGCGGCGGCGGGCATTCCGTGCAGCCGGGCCAGATACGTGAGCTGTTCGCCGACCTTCATCTTCGGGTACAGGCCGCGTTCCTCGGGCATGTAGCCGATCTGCCGGCGCGTTTCGTGCGTGATGGGCTCGCCCGCGTAGCGAACCTGGCCCGCGTCGGCGCTCAGCACGCCGAGCGCGATGCGCATGGTGGTCGTTTTGCCCGCCCCGTTGCTGCCGACGAATCCGAAAAGCTCCCCCGGCCGCACGTCGAACGTCATTTTCTCGAGCGCCACGACGGCGCCGTACCGTTTGGAGATCCCGTCGATCTCCAGTCCGGGCTCTGGCATGGCCCGTCCCCCTGTTCTTTTTTCGCGCGGAGTGATCCCCTACCACCCCACCCCGGATCCTAGGCACTTCGTCCAGGCGCCGCCCACCGCCTGAGGTCGCCGTCGCATCCGCCTAAAGTTGCGGGTCGCGCGCGGCACGTAGGATCGGATCCGACATGGCCGACACCACAGGACGCCCAGCGCGCAAGCACCACGGACTGTCCGCGAAAACCCTGCGCAGCCTGGAGCACGCCTCCGGGCGGCTGGCGAGCGCGAGCGTCGCGGAAATGGAACGCCGGCTGGTGTGGTTCGCGCGGCTTCCCGCCGACCAGCGCGCCAGCGTCCTGCTGATCACGCAGACCGGGGCCAGCGGATTCGTCGCGTGGCTGCGGGATTCGAAGGAAGCGCTGAAGCTCACCACCGAGGCCTTCCGCGACGCGCCGACCGAAGTGTCGCGCTGGATCAGCCTGCGCCAGGCCGTCGCGATGGTGCGGCTCGCGATCGAGGTGTTCGAGGAGCAGCTTCCCGAATTCGCCGCTTCGGAAGCCGAACGTGCCGCGCTGATCGAAGGAATTCTGCGCTACGGCAGGGAAATCGCTTTCGCCGCGGCCAATTCGTATGCCGCGGCGGCGGAAGCGCGCGGCGCGTGGGACGCCCGGCTCGAAGCACTCGTGGTCGACGGAATCGTCCGCGGCGACGCCGAAGAATCCGTCCTTTCGCGAGCCGCGGCGCTCGGATGGGATCCGGCCGCAGCGGCGACTGTGGTGGTGGGAAATCCACCGTCGGAAGACCCGCCGACGGTGGTTTTCGACGTCCGCGCCCGCGCCGCCCGCGTCGGCCGCGCGGTACTGCTGTCGGTGCAGGGCTCGCGGCTGGTGATCGTGATCGGCGGCCCCACCGAAGGCGGGCCGAAGGAACGCGAAATCCTCGCCCGGATGTCAACGGTCTTCGCCGACGGCCCGGTCGTCGCCGGTCCGACAGTGCCGACACTGGCCGAGGCGCACCACAGCGCGGCCGAGGCGCTGTCCGGCCTGCGCGCGGTGGTCGGCTGGCCCGCCGCCCCGCGCCCGGTGCGCTCCGACGACCTCCTCCCCGAACGAGCCCTCTCCGGCGACCCCGGCGCGGAACGGCTGCTGGTCGACCTCGTGGCCCGGCCGTTGGAAGAAGCCGGAGCCGCCCTGCAGCGGACGGTCGAGACCTATCTGGACACCGGCGGGGTGCTGGAACGCTGCGCGCAAACGCTGTTCGTGCACCCGAACACGGTCCGGTACCGGCTGCGCAAAGCCGCCGAACTCACCGGCCGCAACCCGACCGACGCCCGCGACGCACTGGTGCTGCGGGTCGCGCTCACGGTGGGCAGACTCGCCCGGGCCCGCGGGCTTTGGTGACCGCCACAGTGAGGTTTTCTCACTAACGCGGTGCGCGGTGAGTAAGAGGTGCTGCGGGCCCGGCCAGCAAGGCGCGCCGGGGCGGAGCCTCTCCCGTTTCGGCCCGGTCGACGCCGCCCGCGCATCGCCGCAACAACGCCGCACGCCGCGCTGCTGAAAAACCCCAATGTGGCATTGGGTGCATGTCACGCACCCAATGTGGCGTTCGGTGCGTCTGACGCACCCAATGCCACATTGGGAGCATCCCGCTCCGCCCCGCCGAGCCGAGGCGCGACCACGGCGTGACAGGGACACGGCGAGCGCGTGGCGGGTGACAGACTTCACGGCAAGCGCTGGTTGAATCCCACAAGGCGGATGGGTTAAGGGCCGGGTTCTCCGGCGGGTCTTTGGAGGTTTCCTCCAATAACGCCGCGCGGACTTGGTGACCGCCCGCAGCCGAAGCGCGACGGGTCCCGTGGTCTCATAGACAGCGTGACAGTTGCAGTCCTCTCCCCCGGCCAGGGTTCCCAAGCCCCCGGCATGCTCGCTCCGTGGCTCGAGCTCGACGGCGCCCGCGCGCGCGTCGAAGAGTGGTCCGCCCGCTGCGGGCTCGACCTCATCCGGCTCGGCACCGAGGCCGGCGCCGAGGAGATCCAGGACACCGCTGTCGCGCAGCCGCTGATCGTCGCGCTGTCCCTGCTGTCCTTCGAGCACCTCCCGGTCGCCGACGACGCTCCGGTCGCCGGCCACTCCGTCGGCGAACTGGCCGCGGCCGCGATCGCCGGGGTGCTCAGCCCGGCCGACGCCGTCGCGCTCGCCGCGGTCCGCGGCGCCGAGATGGCCAAGGCCTGCGCGCTCGAACCGACGTCGATGGCCGCGGTGATGCTCGGCGATCCCGAGGAAGTCGCCGCGTGGCTGGAAAGCCAGGGCCTCGCCGCCGCGAACCGCAACGGGGCCGGGCAGATCGTCGCTTCCGGGTCCGCCGCCGCGATCGAGAAGATCATCGCCGAGCCGATGGAGGGCACGAAGATCCGTGCGCTCAAGGTCGCCGGCGCCTTCCACACGCCCTACATGGCCCCCGCGGAAGACGCCCTGCGCGAGCACGCCGCCGGTCTCTCCCCGGCCGACCCGACGCGCCCGCTGCTGTCCAATGCCGACGGTCAGGTCGTCACGAGCGGCGCGGAGTACCTGCGCAGGCTCGTCGCCCAGGTGACCCGCCCGGTCCGCTGGGACCTCACCATGGACGGGCTCGTCTCGCTCGGCGTGGACCGCACCGTCGAACTGGCGCCCGCGGGCACCCTGACCGGACTGGTCAAGCGGCAGCTCAAGGGCGTCGTCACCACTACCACCGCGCTGAAGTCGCCCGCCGAGCTGGCGGCGCTGCGCGAGGAGGACGCCCAGTGACCGCCCGCCCCACCCTGCGCCTGGCCCAGGGCGCCCCCGCCGCCCGCATCCTCGGCTTCGGCAGCTACCAGCCGGACCGGATCGTCACGAACGACGACCTGTCGCAGGTCATGGACACCAGCGACCAGTGGATCCGCGACCGCGTCGGCATCATCGAGCGGCGGTTCGGCGAGAAGGACGACGTGCTGGTCGACTACGCCGTCGCCGCCGGGTCCGAAGCGCTCGCCGACGCGGGCCTCGACGCGTCCGAAGTGGACACGGTCATCGTGCCCAACTGCACCATGCCCTCCCAGATCCCGAACGCGGCCGGGCAGGTCGCCGCGCGGATCGGCGTCGCGGCCCCCGGCGCGTTCGACCTCAACGCCGCGTGCGCCGGGTTCTGCTACGGCCTCGGCGTCGCCTCCGACCTCGTGCGCGCGGGCTCGGCGAAGAAGGTCCTCGTGATCGGCGCGGAGAAGCTCACCGACGTCGTGGACCCGACCGACCGCGCGAACGCGATCATCTTCGCCGACGGCGCGGGAGCCGCGGTGGTCGGCGGGTCCGACGAACCGGGCATCGGCCCGGTCGTGTGGGGCAGCGCGGGCGACCTCGTCGATCTCATCTACATGCGCGACCACCAGTGGATCTACCAGGAGGGCCAGTCGGTCTTCCGCTGGGCGACCACGCAGATCGCGCCGATCGCGCTGCGCGCGCTGGAAGCCGCCGGGCTGCAACCGTCCGATGTGGACGTGCTGGCCCCGCACCAGGCGAACCTCCGGATCGTCGAGTCGATCGCCAAGAAGCTGCGCGCCAAGGGGGCGCGCGAGGACATGGTGGTGGCCGACGACATCAAGTACTCGGGCAACACCTCGTCCGCTTCGATCCCGATGGCGCTGGACCACATGCGCAAGGCGGGGACGGCGAAAAGCGGTGACGTGGTGCTGGCGGTCGGCTTCGGAGCCGGGCTTTCCTATGCCGCGCAGGCGTTCGTCCTGCCCTGAGCGATACTTCCCCCGCGGGCGCCGTGCCCGCGAGCGGACCTCCAGAAGAACCGAGAAGGGAACAACACCGATGGCTGACAACACTGAGATTCTCGCCGGCCTCGCCGAGATCGTCGAAGAGGTCGCCGGCGTGGCTCAGGACGACGTCACCGCCGAGAAGTCGTTCGTGGACGACCTGGACATCGACTCGCTGTCGATGGTCGAGATCGCCGTGCAGGCCGAGGACAAGTTCGGCGTCAAGATCCCGGACGACGAGCTGGCCAACCTGAA
Organism: Amycolatopsis sp. CFH S0740; assembly: GCF_004522315.1. NCBI lineage: Bacteria > Bacillati > Actinomycetota > Actinomycetes > Pseudonocardiales > Pseudonocardiaceae > Amycolatopsis > Amycolatopsis sp. CFH S0740. Next base: position 30,911 of record NZ_SDLS01000039.1, read on the forward strand.
GACCGTCGGCGACGCGGTGAACTACGTGTCCGCCAACTCGAAGTAAGTCCTCTTCGTACCCGGGCCCCGGTCCGGAGCCGACCTTGGGGAGACACCCATGAGCAACATCGACGTCGTGATCACCGGAATGGGCGCGACCACGCCGCTCGGCGGGGACGTCGCGTCCACCTGGGACGGTCTGCTGGCCGGCCGCAGCGGGATCCGCACGATCGAGGCGGACTGGGCGGCGGAGCTGGACCTGCCGGTGCGGATCGCGGCGCAGCTCGCCGTCGAGCCGACCGACATCCTGCCCCGCGTGCAGGCCCGCCGGCTCGACCGGTGCGAGCAGGTGGCGATCATCGCCGCCCGTCAGGCCTGGGCCGACGCCGGGTTCGCCGAGCAGACCGACGAGCACGCCGACGTCGAACCGGAACGCCTCGGCGTCTCGATCGGCACCGGGGTCGGCGGGCCGGTGACCCTGCTGACCCAGAACGATCTGTTGCACCAGCAGGGTCTTCGCAAGGTGTCGCCGCTGACCGTGCCGATGCTGATGCCGAACGGGCCTGCCGCGCACGTGGGCATCGACCTGAAGGCGCGGGCCGGGGTGCACTCGCCCGCGTCGGCGTGCGCGTCCGGGGCCGAGGGCATCGCGAACGGTTTCGAGATGATCCGGTCCGGACGGGCCGACGTGGTGGTCGCGGGCGGTTCCGAGGCGTGCATCCACCCGATCACCGTCGCCGGGTTCGCCCAGGCGCGCACGGTGTCGACGCGCAACGACGACCCGGCCGCGGCGTCGCGTCCGTTCGACGTGAGCCGCGACGGCTTCGTGCTCGGCGAGGGCTCCGGCGTCGTCGTGCTCGAGCGGGCCGACCGCGCGAAGGCCCGCGGCGCTCGGATCTACGCGAAGCTGGCCGGCTACGGCCTGACGTCCGACGCCTACCACATCACGGGCAACCACCCGGAGGGCATCGGGCAGATCGCGGCGATGCGCGCGGCGATGACGATGGCCGGACTGTCCCCTTCGGACGTCGGCCACGTGAACGCGCACGCGACGTCCACTGTGGTCGGCGACATCGGCGAGGCGGCCGCGATCCGGTCGGCGATCGGCGAGCACCCGGTGGTCACCGCTCCGAAGGGCGCGCTCGGCCACCTCGTCGGCGGGGCGGGCGCGGTCGAGGGCATCGCGACGATTCTCGCGCTGTACGAGGGCGTCGTTCCCGCGACGCTGAACCTCACCGAACTGGACCCGAAGGTGCAGCTCGACGTCGTGGCCGGGGAGAACCGCAAGGTCGAACTCGCCGCGGCGCTGTCCAACTCGTTCGGTTTCGGCGGGCACAACACCGCGCTGCTGTTCACGCCGGCGAACTGAGTCCTTTTCACGCTGAAAGGCCCCGCGGAAATCTTCCGCGGGGCCCTTCAGCGTTTCACCGGGTTCTCAGCACTTGTCGTGTTCGGTGGCGGTGCCGTCGACGGTGTCGATCCGGTACGAGCCGTGCTCGAACTTCAGCGGCAGCACCAGCCGCCAGTGGATGCACTTCTCCTGGAAGTCGACCGGGGCCTCGTTGAGCGACTGGGTGCTGGTGAACCCGACCAGCGCCCGCAGCGTTCCCTGCGCGCCCGGTTCGATGCGGTACAGCATGACGTCGACGTCCTTAGTGGACTGGAAGCTCCGGTGGAAGTCGTACTCCGGCATCTTGCTGCGGCGAGCGTCGCTGACCGTCTCCGCCCAGGCTTCGTAGTCCTTCTGGTTCACCGCGGTGAAATAGGACTTCAGCACCGTGCGGACGGCGTCGTCCTGCGGGTGGTTCTCGGCGTCCGGGGTGGCCCCGACCTCGACCGCGCCGGACTTGTCGGCCGCACCGCCGCTGGTGGTGGCGGACGGAGCCATGGCTTCGCCGTCGGCCGCACGCGGGGAATCGGGGCGGCGGTACAGCTCGCGGGCGAGCAGACCCCCGGCGACGGTGATGGACAGCACCACCACGAGCACGGGGATCAACCACCGCTGGCGGGAAGGCGGGGCCGGGTGAACGCTCACCCGGGTGAGGGTACCGCCCCCGCTCACCCGACCTGGTGCAGCCAGGTGACCGGGGCGCCGTCGCCCGCGTGCCGGTACGGCTCGAGCGCCTCGTCCCAGGCCGCGGCGAGGAGTTCGTCGAGCTTGTGCGCGAGGGTTTCGCCGCCGCGGGTCATGCTGACGAGCGCGCGCAGCTGGTCCTCGCCCACGACGATGTCGCCGTTGGCGCTGGTGCGGCCGTGCCAGAGCCCGAGTCCGGGCGCGAAGCAGAACCGCTCGCCGTCGACGCCCGCGCTGGGTTCCTCGGTGATTTCGAAGCGCACCATCGGCCACGCCTTGAGCGCGCCGGCGAGTTTGCCCGCGGTTCCTGCGGGCGCGCTCCAGCTGCATTCGGCCCGGAGCTGTCCCGGACTGGCCGGCTGGGCCGTCCACTTCAGCTCGACACGGGCACCAAGGGTGCCCGAAATCGCCCACTCGACGTGCGGACATACCGCAGACGGCGACGAGTGGACGTACACCACGCCTCGGGTGCTGCCACGGGTGCTCACTGCTGACCTCCGCTTGTTCGACGAGGGACGTCTTCCCCTACGACCTCTCGAACCCTGCGCAGGTTGCGTAGCCTCCACGGCAGTTCCCGACCTGTGTAGCACATTCTGCACCCCAACCGTGCCGTTTGGCCACATGAACACCACAAGTCGCAGCGGACGACCCATTGTGGTGAGCCACGCCGACGCGAGGGCGCGAAGCACGGTTCCGGCGGCCCGGCACGCTAGCGTGGTGCACCGGAAACGCTGCGGATTCGACAGGAGAATTTCGGTGCGACTGGTCCGTCTCGGGCAGCAGCCCTCGCGCGTCGCGGAAGACGTGCGGGCCGCACTGGCCTCCCTCGGCCGGGGGAGCACGGTGATCGGCGGCGTAGCGCTCGTCGGCGCCCGCCCGACCGGAGACCGTCCGGTCGAGGCGGTCGTGGTGCTGCCCGCGGGCGTGCTCGTCGTGATCGGCGTCGACCTGCCCGACCCGGCCCTGCGCCTCGAAGCCCCGCTGAGCGGCCCGTGGAAAGCGGACGGCTGGCCCCTGGTCCACGGCGACGACGTCAACCCCGCCACCGAAGCTCTCGACCTGTCCCAGGAATGCGAGCGCCGCATCGCGGAACTAGGCGGAGGCCCGGTCGGCACGATCGTGGCGGTCGGCCCGTACGTCGAGACGGTCGACCAGCCCCCCGGCGACCTCGCGGGCCCGGTCCGCGTCCTGCACCCGACGCCGACGACCATGCTGGCAGCGACGGTCTCCCTCGCCACGGCACGGCATCCGCGATCAGTGGACCAGGCCCGCGCGTTGATCGCGGCGCTGGCGCCGGACGCGCCGGAGCTTTCGGACGAGGTCCTGCGCGGGGAAGGTTTCGTCCGGTTCGCGGACGACGTTCCGGTTCCTCCTGGGCCCCGGTCTCCTGCGGGTTCGGCTGGTTCTGGTGCTGCGGCTGCCGGGGTGGCTGGCGCTGGTTCGGCTGGTTCGGCTCCTGCCGCGAGCGCAGTCAACACTGGCCCGGCGAGCAATGGCACTGCCGCCGCGAACCCCGGTTCCGCAGTCGGAACGGGGGTATCCGCTGGGACTGCGGCCGCAGGGCTCGGAGCTGCTGCGGCCACCGCGGCGACATCCGGCCCTGCTGGAACCGCCGCCAAGCCCGATCCTGCTGGGGCCGTCGCCGGTTCCGGCTCGCCAGGCCCGGGAAACTCCGCTCCAGACTCGGCTCGGGCCGTTGCTGTCGGGTCCGGCGCAACCCCGTCCAGTGCCGCTGGATCGAACACCGTCGCTCCCGGCACAACACCTTCCGGTGCTGCCGGATCGAACGCTCTCGCTCCCGGTACCACACCTTCCGGTGCTGCCGGATCGAACGCTGTCGCTCCCGGTACCGCTCCATCCACCGCGGAGGCCGTCCCCGGCGGCACTGCGAGGCCGCAAACTCCAGCCGGTGCCGGTGATGTCCGAGGGCTTCCCGTCTTCCCCGGTGCCCCGACGTCGGGATCCGCAGGCACCGCGACGCCGAAGGCTGCTGCTTCCCCCAGCAACCCTTCCGCCGCACCGAAGTCCGTCACTCCGCCGGTGCCGAGGCCGAAGATCATCGCGGTACGGCCGCCTCGTCCGGAGATTCCGTCGATCGAACTGGAGTCGCTTTCCGAAGCGCCTACCGAGTCCGCGGACCCGCCTGAGGCGCCGACCGAGAAGATGCCGTCCCCGGCGAAGCCGCAGCCTGCCGGACGTCCGCGCGGTGCCGTTCCGCCAGTCGTGCCGAGCAGTCCGCCCCAACCCCCGCGACCGGCTCCCTCCGCAAGCTCGGCCGCCAGCCCCGGTACCGGATCGAAGGCAGTCAGTCCCGGAACCGGAACAACCGCTGCGGCAGGACCTGCGCCTGGGGCAGCCCGAGCTGGAGCAGGTGCACCCTCCGCTGCCGGAACACGCGCGACCGCCACGCCAGGAACCGGCACCGGGACAGCAGGGGCAGGACCTGAGGCAACCGTCATGGCCGGACCCGGTACTGGGGCAAGCTCAGCCGCAACCGCCACGCCAGGAACCGGCGCTGGGGCAACCGGGGCGGGCGCTGCGACAACTCCCGCGGGAAACCGTGCCGGGGCGGCCGGGGCAGGAGCAGCGACAACCCCCGCGGGAACCGTGGCCGGGGCGGGAGCTGCGGCAACCTCCGCGGGGACCGGCACCGGGGCAGGAGCAGCGACAACCGCCGCGGGAACCGGTGCCGGAGCCGGGCCGAACTCCCCGGCTGGGCCGAACTCCCCTGCCGGACCTGGGAAACCGGGCTCCCGGACCGTCAAGTGGGTGCCGATCGCGGCGATCGTCTTGCTGGTCGTCCTGGTGGTGTCGGCGATCGTCGTGGCGACCAGCGGCGGTGACGACACCGCCGCCGCGCCCGTCAGCAGTGCGCCGCCGAGCAGTGTTCCGAGTCCGGTGCCTAGCAGCGGCCAGTCGAGCGCCCCGCCGGCCCCGACTCTCACCTTCGAACCCCGTGCGAGCAGCGCCGACCAGAAGTGCGCCTCTCACGCGTTCGGGGACGTCCAGGCGAGCCTCCAGCAAACCAGCTGCTCCGCGGTCCGCCGGGCGAGCTACACGGCGCTCGTGGACGGGCGGCCGGCCGCGGTGACCGTCGCGGTAGTCGAGTTTTCCGATGCCGGGCAGGCCGATCATCTCAAGCAGATCGCCGACAACCCTGGCGGCGGCGGGATCCTGGACGTCGCCACGGAAACCGGCAAGTGGCCTTCGGGACCGCCGCAGTTCGACGGTGCCGCCTACGCCAGCAAGATCGACGGGAAGGGCGTCCGGATCGTGCAGGCGGTCTGGCAGCCCGGACCGTCCACTGCGGACGATCCCGGTCTCGCCCGCGCGGCGAAAGGCGCGCTCGACTTGCAGCTGCCGTCCTGAGGGAACGGCTCAGCGGCCGACCGGGTTCAGTTCACCACTTCTGGCCTGAGGGAACGCCCCAGCAATCGCCCGCCGCCGCGGCACCCGGTGAACGGCGCAGCAACCGGACGGCGCCGCCGCACCCGGCGAACGACTCAGCAATCGACCACCACGGCGGCACCGCGCGAACGACGCAACAACCGATCTCCGCTGCAGCACCGAGCTAACAGCTCACCAACCAACCGCCACCACACCACCGAGCCAACAGCTCACCAACCAACCGCCACCACAGCACCGCGCGAACAACTCACCAACCGCCCGCCACCGCAGCGCCGAGCGAACGGCTCACTGCCACCCGTTCTCCAGCAGGTCGAACGCCACGTCGACGACCCGCGGCGGGTCGTCCGAGCGGTCGGCCAGCGAGGCCGTCTCCAGTGCGAAATGAGCCAGCACCGCGCACCGCGGGTCGTCCTCCGACGCACCGGTTTCCGCGGCGATCACGCGGCTCAGCGTGTGCTCGTGCCCCATCCACATCTTGTGCCAGTACTCGGAAAGCGCGGGCGTCTCCCGCACCAGCCGCAGCAGTGGTTCGGCTTCCGCGCGGATGCCGGAGGTCGCCCGCACGTGGATGTGCGCGCGGAGCGCCTCCAGCACCGACGTGCCCTCCGGCCGGTCGCGGACAGCCGAGACCAGCGCCTCGTCCACCTCGGGCTCCCGGTCGAACACGAGCGCTTCCTTCGTCGGGAAGTGCTTCATCAGCGTGGTGGTGGACACGTCGGCGGCATCGGCGATCTCGCGCACGGTCACCTGGTCGTAGCCCCGCTCCAGGAACATCCGCAGGGCAGCGTCGGCCAGCGCCTGGCGGGTCGCCGCCTTTTTGCGTTCACGCCGGCCGGGAACGGGGGCACTGGTCATGCCCCGACGCTACCGGACCGCACCGACATTCAGAGCCCGTAAGCCTCCAGCAGCCGCAGCCACACCTCGCTGATCGTCGGGAACGCGGGGACCGCGTGCCACAACCGGTCCAGCGGCACCTCGCCGACGACCGCGATGGTCGCCGAGTGCAGCAGTTCCGCCACGTCCTGCCCGACGAACGTGACACCCAGCACGACACCGCGTTCGGTGTCGACGACCATGCGCGCTTTGCCCTGGTACCCGTCGGCGTGCAAGGACGAACCGGCGACCGCGATGTCGATGTCCACTACCCGGTCCGCGGATCCTTCGCGCGCCTCAGTCAGGCCGACTGACGTCACCTCCGGGTCGGTGAACACCACTTGCGGCACCGCGTGATGGTCGGCGGTCGCGCTGTAGCGGCTCCACGGTTCGGTCGAGATCTCCTCGCCGCGGGCGCGGGCGGCGACCGAGTCCCCGACGACGCGCGCGGCGTATTTTCCCTGGTGGGTCAGCAAAGCGCGGCCGGTGACGTCGCCCGCGCCGTACAGCCAGCCACCCTCCACAGCGGACACTCGGCCGCTTTCGTCCACCTGGAGCGGGCCGTCGGTGGGCAAACCGAGGACGTCCAGCCCGATTGTGCTGGTCGCGGGCGCGCGGCCGGTGGCGACCAGGAGTTCGTCCACGACGATCTCCCCGCCGTCGGAGAGCTTCAGCCGGGTTCCACCGTCCACACTGGACACTTCGCTCAGGCCCGAGTTCGCGTGCACGCGGACGCCCGCCTCGCGCAATCCGTCCAGGACCAGGTCTCCGGCGAACTCCGGCAGCCGGGGCAGCGGGCGCTCGCCGGTGATCACGAGGTCGACCTGCGCGCCGAGCCGGGCCCACGCCTGCGCCATCTCGACGCCGACCACGCCGCCGCCGAGCACGCCGAGCCGTCCGGGCACCTCGGTCGCCGACGTCGCTTCCCGCGAACCCCACGGCTTGATGGTGTCCAGACCCGGAATCCGCGGCGTGCGCGGGACGCTGCCGGTGCACACGATCACCGCGTGCCGGGCGGCGAAAACGCGGCCGTCGTCAAGCGTGACCTCGCGTTCGCCGCTGATCCGGCCGTACCCGCGCACGGGTTCGATGCCCGCGCCGCGCGCCCATTCGACCTGGCCGGAGTCGTCGCCCTTGCCGGTGAACCAGTCGCGGCGGGCGAGCACCTTGCCCGCGTCGAGCGCGTCGCCGATCGGCACCCCGGGCATCCGCTTGGCCGCGGCGAGCAGGTTTCCCGGGCGCAGCAACGCCTTGCTCGGGATGCACGCCCAGTACGAACACTCCCCGCCGAACCGTTCGTGTTCGACCAGGGCCACCTTCAGCCCGCCCTTGGCGGCCCGTTCGGCGGCCACTTCCCCGACCGGACCCGCCCCGATGACCACCACGTCGAAAGTCTCTGCTGCCATTGCCCCAGCGCACACCACCGCGCAGGTTCGCGCAAGCCTGCCGGTATTCTCGTACGAGAGCTGCAAGAAACCGGCGGCACCGCGAAATCCGGGTCGTCGCCGTGCCGGTTGCACGCACGACCACGATCGAGCACGGGAGGCTCCCATGGCGAGGAACACTGCTGTCCGCACTCAGGACGACCTGACCGGAGGACGCGCGGCCGAGACCGTCGCGTTCGCGCTGGACGGCATCGAGTACGACATCGACCTCGGCGCCCGCAACGCGGCCGCGCTCCGGCGGCTGCTGGAGCGGTACGCCAAGGCAGGCCGCCGGACGGGCGGGCGGAAGCTGCGGCCGCGGCTCGTCGCCGGGGCGAAGAAGGCCGAGGCGAAGCCGGTGGCGGAGAAGGCCGCCGCGGCGGGCAAGGGCGGGAAAGCCGTTGCTGGCAAGAAGACCGCTGCCGCCGCTACCGCGAAGACCGCGGCGAAGACTGCCCGAACGGGTGGCGCGACCGGGACCGCGCGCAAGACCGCCGCCAAGCCGACGAAGGCCGCCGCCAAGACCACCGCGAAGTCGACGAGCGCCGCGGCGACCAAGTCGGCGAAGACCGCCGCGGTCAAGGCTCCCGCCGCGACGACGGCGAAGACCGCGACGGCCAAGGCACCTGCCAAGACTTCGGCTGCCAAGGCCCCCGCAGCTGCAAAGACTGCGTCCGCCAAGGCACCGGCACCCGCGAAGACCGCCACCGCCAAGGTCTCCGCACCCGCGAAGACCGCCCCGGCGAAGACCGCCGCTCCGGCAACGGCCAAGCCGCGCCGCCGTGCGGCCAGCGCGGTGCCGCAGGTGCTGTTCTCCTCCTCCGCAACCTGATCCGTCCGTGAGGGGAACCCTCAGGGAATCAGATTCCCTGAGGGTTCCCCTCACGCACTTTCAGCCAGGGCAAGGCGATTACGAACGCTGGCGTCCCTCGGCGTGCCAGTCCGGGTATTCGTAGCGGCTCCACAGCAATGCCCGCTGCCGCTCCAACTCCCCCGCCGTCGGTTCGCGCGGCGGGAGCGGGCCGAGCAGTCCCGCCGCGGCCGCGCGGACGGTGTCTTCCACTTCCGCCAGCGGCAGCCGCACGCCGTGGTCAAGCAGGGACGCGACCTTGCTCCGGTGCGAATCCAGCGGCTTCGGGTCCGGCGGCGGACCGGTGAGGTAAGCGCCGACGCGCGCGGCGTCGGTGTCGACCAGCAGCGTCGAATGCGCCAGCAGCACGTCTTTGGTCCGGAACACCGCGAACCCGCACAGTTTCGCGTCGCCGACGAAGATCCCGCGGTCGCCGATCCTGGCCGGCAGACCGAGTTTCTCCACCGCGGCGGACATCACCAGGCCGAGCATCTCCAGCGGACGCGGCGCAGGGCCGGGCAACACGAGCGTCACGTTGAGATTGCCCGGGTCGTGGAACACCGTGCCGCCGCCGCTGGCCCGCCGCAGCACGGGAACGCCGTCCCGGGCACATTCGTCCACGCGGACTTCGCGGGCGATTCGCTGGCCGCGGCCGACGACGACGCACACCGGGTTGCGCCACAGCCACACCACCGGCGCGGTCGGCCCCTCGCGCAGCAGCGCCTCGTCGAACGCCAGGTTGAGCACTGGGTCGGTGAATTCGGCTCGGACTTCCGACCCGCTCGGCATAGCATTCCTCCACGATCTGCTGGACCCCGGGATCGTAGAACAGGCTCAGGAAGCGGCCGGTCCGAGCAGGTCCCAGCGGTTGCCCGCGACGTCGCGGAACACGACGACCTGGCCGTACGGCTCGGTCCGCGGTTCGCCGAGGAACTCGACCCCGGCGTCCCGCATCCGCGCGTAACTGGCCGAGAAGTCGTCTACCCGCAGGAAAAACCCGACGCGACCGGCGTGCTGGTCGCCGACCGCGCGGGACTGCCGGTCCCCGTCGGCCTGAGCGAGCATGATGCCGGTTTCGCCGCCGGGCGGGCGGACGACCACCCACCGCTTGGGGCGGCCGTCGTTGGTGAGCGACGGCGAGTCCTCGACCAGGTCGAAGCCGAGCGCGCGGGTGAAGAAGGCGATCGCCTCGTCGTAGTCGTCGACGATGATCGCGGTCAGGTGCAGGAAGGCCACGGGCGCTAAGGCTGCCAGTGCGGCACCCCGAGCAGGATCATCCGGAGCCGTTTTTCCGCCGCGGCCAACGTGCGCTCGTCGGCGGCGGTGTCGCCGGGACGGATTTCCAGCAGTTCGGCGACCGTGCCGAGCATCGCGGTGACGATGAGGTCGGCGAGCAGGTGCAGGTCCTCGGTGGGCCAGGTGCGCAGCGGATCGAAGCGCGCCAGGTCCAGAGCGAGGTCGCTGGAGAACATCCGCATCTCGACCGCGATCGCCCGGGACACCGCGCCGGCACCGGCGTAACGCTCGCGCGTGACGAACCGGAAGTGGTCCTCGTGCTCACGGACGTGCCGGTGCAGCGTGTGCACCGAAGCCCGGATCATTCCGCCATAGCCGCTCTGCTCGGTGCGCGCGCCGCGAAGCAGGCCGCGCAGCGTGCGCGTGGTCTCCTCGACCAGCGCGACGCCCAGCTCCTCCATCGACGAGAAATGCCGGTAGAACGCCGTCGGCACGATGCCCGCGCCCTTCGCGACCTCGCGCAGCGAAAGGCTGGCGAAACTCCGGTCGGCGAGCAGGTCGAGCGCCGCGTCGAGCAGCGCCTGACGGGTGCGCTGTTTGCGCTCCTGCCGGCTCACCGGGCCGGCCGGCTCCTCGGCTGCGGACACGTCGAGCAGCGTACTGGCGATCGCCGCATGGCCCACGTCACATCACCTCGCTTCCGCGTTGACAGGTCCCGGGGCCTTGCCCCCACACTAGTCAGTGTACGACTGTGCACTCAACTTCTGGAGGGGTGATGACCGCACTGCTCCCGCGCCGCGTGCGCGAACTCGTCTCGCTCGCCGAGGCGCTGCTCACCCCGCACGGCGCGGACCGGTACCTCGAACTGGTCGACCCGATGCTGGTGCGGCGCGAGATCCGCGGCCGCGTCACCGCCGTGCGGCATCAGACGCCGGACACCGTCACCTTCACGGTGCGCCCAAGCCGGGCGTGGCAGGGCTTCCGCGCCGGCCAGTACGTGCGGATGCAGGTGGAGATCGACGGCGTGCGCCGGACCCGCTGCTACTCGCCGTGCGGCGCGCAGGGCACGGGCGACCTGGAGTTCACCGTGAAAGCCGACCCGAAGGGCCTGGTTTCGCGGCATCTGCAGGACACCGCCGTCGGCGCGGTGGTCGGGCTTTCGCCGGCGGACGGCGAGTTCACCCTGCCGTCGCCGCGGCCGGACCGGATCGTGCTGATGAGCGGCGGCAGCGGGATCACGCCGGTGCTCGCGATGGCCCGGACGCTCGTCGCCGAGGACCATCCCGGCGAGATCGTGTTCCTGCACTACTCGAACACCCCCGCGGACGCGCTCTACCGGGCGGAACTGGCCGAACTCGCCGCCCGGCACCCGGCGTTCCGCGTGGTCCACGCGCACACCCACGCCCGCAGCGGCGGCGACCTGCACGGCCTGTTCTCCGTCAAGCACCTGGAGAAGGCCGCACCGTGGTTCCGCGAGGCCGAGACGTTCCTCTGCGGCCCGGCTCCGCTGATGGCCGCCGCGCGTGAACTCTTCGAAAACGAAGGGTTGAGTGCACAACTGCACACCGAAGAGTTCACGGCAGCGCCGCTGACCTTCGCCGCGGAGGCCGCCGAAGGACGAGTGCGCTTCGCCCGCAGCGGCCGGGAGTGCGACAACTCCGGCAAGCCGCTGCTCGAACAGGCCGAGGACGCGGGCCTGACGCCGGAACACGGGTGCCGGATGGGCATTTGCTTCTCCTGCACGCAGCTCAAAACCGCCGGCCGCGTCCGCAACGCCCGCACCGGCGAGGTCTCCGGCGAGGAGAACGAAGAAATCCAGCTCTGCGTCAGCGTCCCCGTCGGGGACGTCGAAATCGACGCCTGACCACCGGAGGAAGCATCATGACCGGTCTGCAGGACCGCCTGACCCCCGAACAGGTCGAGGAATTCGGCCGGGAACTCGACGCGCTGCGCCAGCGGATCGTCGACGACCTCGGCGAGGAAGACCTCGAATACATCCGCAAGATCATCAAAACCCAGCGCGCACTGGAGGTGACCGGCCGCGGCCTGCTGTTCGCCGGCTTCCTGCCGCCCGCGTGGCTGGCCGGCGTCGCGGCGCTGTCGGCGGCGAAAATCCTGGACAACATGGAGATCGGCCACAACGTGATGCACGGCCAGTACGACTGGACGCGCATCCCGGAGCTGAGCTCGCAGCGCTTCGAATGGGACACCGTCGCGCCGGCGGAGAACTGGCGGCATTCGCACAACTACATCCACCACACGTACACGAACATCGTCGACAAGGACCGCGACGTCGGCTACGGAATCCTCCGGATGGACCCGGCGCAGAAGTGGCATCCGTACTACCTGGGCAACCCGGTGTACGCGACGCTGCTCGCGCTGCTGTTCCAGTGGGGCGTGATGCTGCACGACCTGGAGGTCGAGCGGGTCGTGAAGGGCGAGCGAACCTGGGCGGAGAACGTGCCGGTGCTGCGCCGGATCGTCCGCAAGGCCTCGCGCCAGATCGGCAAGGATTACGTCCTGTTCCCGCTGCTCACCGGCCCGCTGGCGCCGCTGACGCTGCTGGGCAACGCGAGCGCCAACCTGGTCCGCAACCTGTGGGCGTTCTCGATCATCTTCTGCGGCCACTTCCCGGCGGACGTCGAGAGCTTCACCGAGGAGGAAACGGAGAACGAATCGCGCGGCCAGTGGTACCTGCGCCAGATCCTGGGCTCCGCGAACATCACCGGCGGCCCGCTGTTCCACATCCTGTCGGGAAACCTGTCGCACCAGATCGAACACCACCTGTTCCCGGACCTGCCCGCCCGCCGCTACCCGCAGATCGCGGGCGAGGTGCGGGAAATCTGCGAACGCTACGGCCTGCCCTACAACACCGGCCCCCTGCGCAAGCAGCTGTGGTCGGTAGCGAAGAAGATCGCGCGGCTGGCCCTCCCCGGAAAACCGGCGGCGCCCGCTACCGTGGACCCGGAACGGCAACTCCGAGCAGCCTGAGGAAGCCCATGGTCGGCCCATTCGAAAGTGGCAAGGACACCGTGCAGGAGCTGACGGAGTCCGCAGCCACCCACATCGGCAACATCGCCACGATCATCACGGGAGCAGTCCGCGACATAGCCCGCGAAACCGGCGACTGGTTCACGGACATGATCGAAATGCGCGAAGCAGCCCAACGCGCAAAAGAAGACGACCCCCGCCTGAACCAGCCCCCCAACACAGACTGACGCCAGAAGTACGTGAGGGGAACCCCGAGGAACTCTGATTCCCTCAGGGTTCCCCTCACGCCCCGCTCGCCCCGCGCTCGCCGAGATGCCGCCCCAATGTGGCATTGGGTGCATCCCACGCACCGAACGCCACATTGGGTGCGTCACATGCACCCAATGCCACATTGGGGCGCTACCCCCACCACCCAACCGCAGCCGATGCACCCAACGAGCGAGGCACCCAGCCCCTCCCCCGCACCCCGATACGAAGCTCCCCTGCGGTCGGTGGGTGCTTGTCAAGGCATCTTTCCCGCCTTGACAAGCACCCACCGACCGTCAGCACAATCNCCCCCACCACCCAACCGCAGCCGATGCACCCAACGAGCGAGGCACCCAGGCCCTCCCCCGCACCCCGCTACGAAGCTCCCCTGCGGGCGGTGGGGGCTTGTCAAGGCATCTTTCCCGCCTTGACAAGCACCCACCGACCGTCAGCACAATCAAGCTTCGGGGTGCCCCACGCACACCCGAACCAATGTCGCCCCCAGGCGACGAGGTAGGGCTATCCCCCGCCCCACCACACAGGCCACCCCGCTACCCGCCACTCATACAACCGGGCAAACTCACCAAGGTGACCACCACCAAGCAACCCCACCCAGGTCACCCAACCCCTGCCCAACTCCGCCACCTCTGGCCAGCCACCCCCCGCCAAACCCTGACCGAAGCAACCTGGATAGCCACCACCGGCCTACTCCCACTACTCTCCGTAATAATCTTCCTAGCAGGAACAACCCTCGGCCTAGCCCTAACCCCAGTCTTCCTAGGCCTCCTAATCCTCACCACAGTCCTGAAAACCGCCAATCTCCTAGGCAGCCTCCACCGCCGCCTAGCCGCCAAACTCCTGAACCTCCCCCTCCCACCCCCACCAAGAACCACCCTCAAACCAGGCCTCTGGAACTGGCTAACCGCCCGCCTCTCCGACCGAACAGCCTGGCGCTCCGTCGCCTACCTCCTGGTCCGCCTCCCCACCGCCCTCCTGGCCCTCCTGGGCACCGGCACCCTCGGCTTCTACGGCCTGGCCTCGTTCACCTACCCCTTCACCTGGCTCCTCGAGACCAGACCCGGCCACGGCCTCCCGGTCTTCAACATCCAGAGCGACAACTGGATCGGCTCCCTGGTCTGGTGCGTCTCCGGCATCCTGATCCTGGCCGTCTGGCCCGCCGTGGTGCACCTCGTCGCCGGAGTGGACCGCCTCCTCCTCCGCCTGCTGGTAGCCGACCCAGGCCTGCGCGAACGCGTCCGTTTCCTCGAAGAAACCCGCGCCACCGCGCTGGACGAAGCAGCGGAACAGCTCCGCCGCATCGAACGCGACCTCCACGACGGCGCCCAAGCCCAACTGGTCGCCATGGCCATGAAACTGGGCCTGGCAAAGGAAGAACTGGCCACCGACCAGGTCAACCTCGACCAGATCCGCACCCTGGTCGACGCCGCGCACAGCAACGCCAAACAAGCCCTCACCGAACTGCGCGACCTGGCCCGCGGCATCCACCCCGCGGCACTGGACAAAGGCCTGAGCCTCGCACTGTCCACATTGGCCAGTTCCGCCGATTTCTCCGCGAAAGTCACCGTAGAACTGAGCCGCCGTCCGCCACCGTCGCTGGAAACGATCGTCTACTTCGCCGCCGCCGAACTCATGACCAACGCGTCCAAACACGGTGCCGGACGCTGCACCGTCCTGGTCGAAGACCGCGAAGACGTCTTGCGCCTGACCGTAATCGACCACGGCTCCGGCGGCGCCGCGATCATCCCCGGCGGCGGACTGTCCGGCATCGCCGAACGCCTCCGGCCCGCCGACGGAGAACTGACCGTGTCGAGCCCGCCCGGCGGCCCGACCGTCGTCACCGCCACGCTCCCGCTGCCCCGCTAAACTCGGTGAAATGAGGGGGAAACCGTGCGGATCGTGATCGCGGAGGACTCGGCCATCCTGCGCCAGGGTCTCGTCGAATTACTGGGCCTGCGCGGCCACGAGGTAGCAGCGGCGGTGAAGAACGCCGACGACCTCCGCACCGCCGTCCGCGAGCATCGTCCCGATGTGTCCATTGTGGACATCCGAATGCCGCCGACCCACACCGACGAAGGCTTGCGCGCGGCGATCGATCTGCGCGCCGAACGGCCTGGCTGCGCGATTCTGGTGTTCTCGCAGTACGTCGAAACCAACTACGCCAAGCAACTCCTCGCCGGGGAAGCGGGTGCGGTCGGTTATCTGCTGAAGGACCGCGTCGCCGAGGTGTCGGACTTCCTCACCGCGCTGGAACGCGTCGCCGCCGGCGAGACGGTGCTCGATCCGGAAGTCGTCCGCCAGCTGTTCGCGACCACCGGCCAGGCCGGTCCGCTCGCCGAGCTGACGCCGCGCGAACGCGAGATCCTCGGCTTGATGGCGCAGGGCCGGTCGAACTCGGCGATCGCGGCGGAGGCGTTCCTGTCCGCGGGCTCGGTCGAAAAGTACGTGACGAGCATCTTCGGCAAGCTGGGCCTGCCGCCGTCGGACGGGCACAACCGGCGCGTCCTCGCCGTGCTCCGCTATCTCGATTCCTGACGCCTACGCTGACGGGATGTACTCCACCGAGATCGAGGTGCACACCGGCAACGCCGCGGTCGTGCACAACCTGACCCGGGAAGCGGAGAAGTTCCTGCGCGACGCCGACGCCACCGACGGCCTGCTGCACGTGTGGGTGCCGCACGCGACGGCCGGGCTCGCGGTGCTGGAAACCGGCGCGGGCAGCGACGACGACCTCCTCGCCGCGCTCGACGACCTGCTCCCCCGCGACAACCGCTGGCGCCACCAGCACGGCACCGGCGGACACGGCCGCGACCACGTGCTCCCGGCGTTCCTCCCGCCGTACGCGACCGTGCCGGTGCTCGGCGGCGTGCTGCTGCTCGGGACCTGGCAGTCGGTGTGCCTGGTGGACACGAACGTCGACAACCCCGTCCGCCGGGTCCGCTTCAGCTACCTCACCGGCTGAGCCCGCCGTAGCATCGCGGACGTGACAGCCATTCGCACGCACCGGCTGGTGCTCTGGGACATCGACCACACGCTCGTCGACTACACCGGGCTGGGCATCGGCTGGTACGGCACCGCGCTCGCCGCCGCGACCGGCGCGGAGTTCCGCACGCCCCCGGACTTCGGCGGCCGGACCGAACGCGCGATCACCGCCGACGTGTTGGCGATGCACGGGATCGAGCCGGACGAGGAAACCATCCAGCGGATGTGGCGGGAGCTGATCGCGGCCGTCGAACGCGCCAGGGAAACGCTGCCCGAGGAAGGCCGGGCGCTCGACGGCGCGGCGGCCGTGCTCGCCGACTTCGCCGGCCGCGAAGGCGTCGTGCAGAGCCTCATCACCGGGAACCTGCCGGAGATCTCGCTGCACAAACTCGCCGCGCTCGGTCTCGACGAACATCTCGATCTGGAGATCGGCGGCTACGGTTCGCTTTCGGCCCGCCGCGCAGATCTCGTCCCGCACGCCGTCAAAGCGGCGGAAACGAAGCATGGCACGGAATTTCCTGCCGAATCCGTAGTGATTCTCGGGGACACACCGCACGACATCGAGGCCGCGCTCGATTACGGCGCGGTGGCGATCGGCGTTGCTACTGGCCGGTTTTCCGCCGAACAACTGACCGGAGCCGGTGCGCACGCGGTTTTGCCGAATCTCGCCGACCTTTCCGCCGTCCGCGCGGCAGTGCTCGGAACGCCGTGAGGCAAGCGACCGGAATCACTCGTTCGGGCGGCTTTCGGCGTCAACCCCTACTCCGGGTCGGAGGC
Organism: Amycolatopsis sp. CFH S0740; assembly: GCF_004522315.1. Taxonomy (NCBI): domain Bacteria; kingdom Bacillati; phylum Actinomycetota; class Actinomycetes; order Pseudonocardiales; family Pseudonocardiaceae; genus Amycolatopsis; species Amycolatopsis sp. CFH S0740. The sequence continues at coordinate 47,769 of NZ_SDLS01000039.1, forward strand.
GCCGCTTACTAGCCGAACGCCAGCCCCTTTCCGCTGGTGAGAGCGTTGCCGCACACCGCGGGTCAGTCTTGGGACCAGGGTCGGGTCCCCCTGGGGTAGCAGTCCCTTAGGGGGAGAAGTAGGTCCGACGGCCGATGACCGCTTAAGATCGCCGCGCCAAACTTTCCCCATGACGATCGCACAGGGGGGAACCGGCCTCACGGCCGGAGAGGCACGCGGGCGGCTAGCAGTGCTGTGGCACCGGATTCCGTTCACGACGACCGTGGTGCTCGCCATCTTGATCACCGGCGTCGCGACCGGTTCGCTCTGGCACGCCGCCGAGCACCAGCACGCTTTCCACTATTACGCCTACGGCCTTCCCTCGCTCGAACACGGACGCTGGTGGACGCTGTTCACCGGCCCGTTCTACGCCCTGCGCCCGTGGTTCTACCTGCCGATGGCGGGCAGTTTCGCGCTGATGGCCGGATTCGCCGAATGGCACCTCGGCACCCGGCGCGCGATGGCGGTGACCATCGGCGGGCAATTGGTGTCGACGGTCGTGGCGGTGCAGTTCCTCGAGCTTTCCCGCAATTCCGGCTGGGCCTGGGCCGACCGGATCGCCGGCACGCTCGACGTCGGCTTCTCCGGCGGTGCGCTCGCCGCGATCGCCATCACCAGCGCGACCCTGCGGACGCCGTGGCGGCTGCGCCTGCGAGCCGGGCTGTGCGTGTACGCCGGGGTGGCGATCGTCTATGTCGGCACGCTCGCCGATCTCGTGCATTTCTTCGCACTCGTTCTCGCGCTGCCGCTGGGCCGACGCCTCGCCGGACCCGCCGCGCGCAACGCCAACAAGCCGTCGCTGCGCGAATGGCGGCTGCTCGCGTCGGCCGGGCTGGTGCTGCTGGTCGTCGCCGAAGTGGTGATGTGGCTGGTGCCCGGCGACGGACCGTTCGGCTCGTCCGACTCGATCTCGATGTCCGGCAACGAACTCATCCCGCTGTGCCTCATCGCGGTGCCGATCCTCAACGGGCTGCGCCGGGGTTCGCGGTTCGCCTGGCGGTGCGCGATCACGCTGTGCGTGCTCGCCGCGTCGCAGATGGCGGTGCTGGCCGGGGTCGTCGCGATCACGCAGGTCGTCCGACAGGAAGCCGAACTCAGCAACCCGCCGCTGTTCATTGTGGACAATCTCTTGTGGGGCGTGGAACTGGTGCTGCTGATCTCCGCGCGGCGCGCGTTCCGCGTGCCCTCGCGGCGCAGGCGGCGCAAGCTGTTCCGCGGCGGTCCGGACCCGGCCTTCGCCCGGCTTCTGCTGGGCCGCAACGGCGGCAGCACCATCTCGTGGATGACGACGTGGCCGCAGAACACCTACTTCGTCGCCTCCGACGGTGCTTCGTACCTGGCCTACCAGCGGCACGCCGGCGTCGCGGTGGCGCTCGGCGACCCGGTCGCGCCGGACGGGACGAGCGACCGCACGCTGCGGGAATTCGCCGCGATGTGCGAGAACACCGGGCTCGTGCCGTGCGTGTTCTCGGCGACCGCGGGAACCGCCGCGCAGACCGCGAAACTGGGCTGGCAGCACGTGCAGGTCGCCGAGGACACGTTGGTGGACTTGGAAAACCTCGAATTCCGCGGCAAGGCCTGGCAGGACGTGCGGACCGCGCTGAACCGCGCGAAGAAGGACGGGATCGAGTTCCGGCTGGTGCGGCTGGCCGAGCAGCCGTGGTCGATCCGCGACCAGGTGCGCGCGCTGTCCGAGGAGTGGATCTGCGACAAGGGCCTGCCGGAAATGGGCTTCACGCTCGGCGGCGTGGACCAGGCGATGGACCCGGCGACCCGGGTCGGTCTCGCGGTCGACGCCGACGGCACGGTGCACGGCGTGACGTCGTGGCTGCCGGTGCACACCGGCGACGGCGAGGTCGGCGGCTGGACGCTCGACGTGATGCGCCGCCGCACGGGCGGGTTCCGGCCGGTGATGGAGTTCCTGATCGCCTCGGCCTGCCTGGCGTTCCGCGAGGAGGGCGCGCAGTTCGTGTCGCTCTCGGGCGCGCCGCTGGTCCGCAGCAACGACAGCACGCCGCGGCAGATGGTCGACCGGATGCTGGACGCGCTGGGCTCGATGATGGAGCCGTACTACGGATTCCGTTCCCTGCACGCGTTCAAGGCGAAGTTCCAGCCGCGGCACGAGCCGCTGTACCTCGCTTACCGCGACGAAGCGGATCTGCCGCGGATCGGGATCGCGCTCGGCCGCGCGTATCTGCCGAACGCCGGGCTGATGGACTTCGCGAAGCTGGCGCTGCGCCGTCAGCGCGTGGTCGGCGGCGGCGTGGTCGTGGACCGGTCCGCGGCCGGGACGCCGCGGTAACTGTGCAGAATCCGGACGAGGTCGTCCCGGGACGCGGAGCCCGGGGGGCCTTGTTCGGAATACGCGACCAGCACGGCCGACTTTTCGCCGGCGGTGAGCGCGAGCGCCCCGACCAGCGCGCTCCTTGGCTGGCACGGCGCGTTGCTCGGAGCGACCTCGGCAACCACGAGCGTGCCCTCGCGGCTTTCGTTCTCGATCTTGACTTCGGTTTTCTCCGGCGCACCAGGCGTCACCTTCGCGGCCGGAGCGCCTTCGCCGGTGTACGCGCTGACGCCCAGATCGGTGACGGCCTTACGGGCGGCTTCAGCGGCGTCACTGGTCTTCTCGGTAGTGAAACCCGAGCCGCCGATCTGGCCGACCGGATCGTCCTTGCAGCTGCGCTTGCCGAGGAACGCGCTGGTGGACAGGTTGATGCCGGGCGATCCGGCGACCGGGTCCCAGCCGTGCAGCGTGGTCGGAGCCGGTTCCCAGGACGGCGGCACGTCGTACGCGTAACTGCCGTCCTTGCCCGCCACTGACTGCCAACCCGCGACCACCGGCGGCACGACGACCCGGGGGTCCGGCTGGTACGTGTACGGGGCGCGCGGAGTGTCGTCCGTGCTGGCGGAATGGCGGCTGTTGGCGGAGAAGACGTTGTAGCCGAACACCCCGATCAGGATGACGATCGGGACCGCCTTGACCAGGCGGAGATTGGTCTTGCGGGGCGTCCCTCGCCTGAGCTGTGCCGGGGTGAGGGACTGCCGCATCGGGTCGGCCCGCGGCTGCGGGGCTGGTTCGGACGGCGCCGGGTCCGGTTTCCCGTACCCGGCGCTCGGGAACTTCGGCGCGTCGGACGGCTCGTACCCGCCGAAGCCGCTCAGCGCGGCGTTGTCCCGGTACCCGCCGTCGTCGCGGCGTTTGCGCCCGAACCAGCCCACCGGCTTCAGCCGCGGACGAGCTTCGCGAGGTGGTCGACGACCGAGTCGACGGCGATTTCCTCGCGTTCGCCGGTGCGCCGGTCCTTGACCTCGACCAGCCCGTTCGCGAGGCCGCGGCCGACGACGAGGATCGTCGGGACGCCGACCAGCTCCGCGTCGGCGAACTTCACGCCCGGGGTGGCCTTGCGGTCGTCGAGGATGATTTCGAGACCGGCGGCGTCGAGTTCGGCGGCGATCTTCTCCGCGCCCTCGCGCACCGTCTCGTCCTTGCCCGCGATGACCACGTGCACGTCGAACGGCGACACCTCGCGCGGCCACACGAGACCCTGCTCGTCGTGGTTCTGCTCGGCGAGCACGGCGACCAGGCGGGAGACGCCGACGCCGTAGGAGCCCATGGTGATGCGGACCGGCTTGGAGTCCGGGCCGAGCGCGTCGACCTCGAAGGCGTCGGTGTACTTGCGGCCGAGCTGGAAGATGTGCCCGATCTCGATGCCGCGCGCGGCGACGAGCGTGCCGTGCCCGTCCGGAGACGCGTCGCCCTCGCGCACCTCGGCGGCCTCGATGGTGCCGTCCGGGGTGAAGTCGCGGCCGACGACCAGGTCGAGCACGTGGTGGTCGCGCTGGTCGGCGCCGGTCAGCCAGGCGGTGCCCTCGACCACGCGCGGGTCGACGAGGTAGCGGACCCCGTTCTCCTGCAACGCCTTCGGGCCGATGTAGCCCTTGACGAGGAACGGGTTCTTCGCGAAGTCGGCTTCTTCGAGCAGCTCCACCTCGGCCGGTTCGAGCGCGGCTTCGAGGCGCTTGAAGTCCACCTCGCGGTCGCCCGGGACGCCGATGCCGAGCAGCTCCCACTCCTTCGCGCCCGGCTGGCGCGTCTTGACCAGGACGTTCTTCAGCGTGTCCGCCGCGGTGAACTCGCGGCCGAGCCCCGCGGCGTTGAAGAACGCGACGAGGGTCTCGATGGTCGGGGTGTTCGGCGTGTGGTGGACCTGCGCCTCGGGCAGCCCCTCAAGCGAACGGGCGGGCGGCACGGGCGTGACGACCGCTTCGACGTTCGCCGCGTAGCCCGACTCGGTGCTGCGGACGAAGGTGTCCTCGCCGTTCTCGGCGACGGCCAGGAATTCCTCGGACGCCGAACCGCCCATCGCGCCGGACGTGGCGGCCACGATGACGTACTCGAGGCCGAGACGGTCGAACAGCTTGATGTAGGCGTCCCGGTGCTTCTGGTACGAGCTGGCGAGACCCTCGTCGTCGAGGTCGAAGGAGTAGGAGTCCTTCATGACGAACTCGCGGCCGCGCAGGATGCCCGCGCGGGGACGCGCCTCGTCGCGGTACTTGGTCTGGATTTGGTACAGCGTGACCGGGAAGTCCTTGTAGGAGCTGTACTCGCCCTTCACGGTGAGCGCGAACAACTCCTCGTGCGTCGGGCCGAGGAGGTAGTCGGCTCCCTTGCGGTCCTTGAGGCGGAAGAGGTTGTCGCCGTACTCGGTCCAGCGGTTGGTGGCCTCGTAGGGTTCGCGGGGCAGCAGCGCGGGGAACTGGATCTCCTGCGCGCCGATCGCGTTCATCTCCTGGCGCACGGTCTCCTCGACGCGCCGCAGCACGCGCAGCCCGAGCGGCAGCCACGAGTAACCACCCGGGGCGACCCGGCGGACGTAGCCGGCGCGTACCAGCAGCCGGTGGCTGGGTACCTCGGCGTCCGCCGGATCCTCGCGCAGCGTGCGGAGGAACAACGACGACATCCTGGTGATCACTGGGAACTCCCTGCGCTGAGCGGGCCTTAGACGTTTCGCACAGAGTAGTCAACCCCCTGGCCGCGACGCATGCGGGTTATCGGCGGACGCCGTTTTTGTCGGTGGTCGCGGTTAGCGTGCGGGCATGGGTTTGGAAATGGGCATGATCACCGTCGACTGCGCCGAGCCGCAGCGCCTGGCGGAGTTCTGGACGGCGGCGCTGGGCGTTTCGGTGGCCGCGGACTACGGCGAGTTCGTGATGCTGGAGGACCCGGCGTCGGGCGGCCCTCGGCTGGGGTTCCAGCGGGTGCCGGAGCCGCGGGCCGGGAAGAACCGCGTCCACGTGGACTTCGGCGCGGACGACCGGGAAGCCGAGGTCCGGCGGCTGGTGGGGCTGGGCGCGGTGGAGCGGGGAGGGCATTCGGTGCCCGGGCTGGAGTGGACGGTGCTGGAGGATCCGGAGGGGAACGTGTTCTGCGTGTCGGCGAAGGGGGCGCACTGAGGATGTGGTGAGGGGTCGCACTGGACGCGAACGGCGACGGCCCAGCTGGACCGAACGCGACCGGCGGCGAACTGCGACCGGCACCGAACGCGGCTGAACCCACGTCACACCCGGCTGGGCCAGGCGCGGGCGACGGAACGCCCAGCAGCGCGCGGCTAGGCGAGCACGTCCGGGCGGGCACGTCCGGGCCAGCGGGTCCGCGCGAGCACGTCTGGTCCTGGGCGGCCGCCGGTCCGCTCAGTCAGCGGGCAACTGCCGTCGGGCAGCTCCCCGCTCGCCGCCCCAGCCGCAGCCCCGCACCAGCGGTCAGTCGAGCGGCAAAACGTACCCGTAAACGCGCGCGTCCGTCCGGTACCCGCACCGCTCGTACACCGCGAGCGCGCGATGGGTGTTGTCCACGTCCACCGACAGCGACGACCTCTCGAAACCGGCCGCGCGACCGGCTTCGAGGGTGTGGGCCAGCAGGGCCGACGCCAGTCCTCGCCCGCGGGCCTCCGCCAGGGTCCCGACGTAGTTGACGTGCAGCTCCCGTATGCCGGTCGCCTGTGCGTCCGCCTCGAAGAACGACGACATCACGAACGCCACCACCCGGTCACGCTCCGGGGAAAGGAGGAGGAACGACAAGTCCGGCTGGAAGTCCTTGCTGTCGCGGAACCGGTGCTTCCACTCGTCGGCCGAAAGCCACGTGCTGCCCCAGTGACCGGCGAACGCGGCGTTGCGCGCGTCGAGAACCAAGGCGTCGTAGCGCTCTTCGCAGGCGACCAGCGGAAGGTCGTCCGGGAGCGGCGGTGCGGCGGGCAGCGAGGTGAGGTCCGCACGCATCTCCACGAAGGTGCGTTCCTGCTTGAACCCGCCGCGTTCGAGGAGCGAGAGATACCAACGCTCGTTCTCGTGCGCGCCAGCGTGGAGTTCGAGCTTCGCGTCCGGGAAGTGCTGCGCGTGGACGCTCCGGGCCGTGCGCACGAGCCACTCCGTCAGCACTGAAGCGACCTCGTCCGTCCGGTACTCCGGGTCGGTCAGCGACGCCACGCGCGGCTGGTGCACCGGGTCAGCGGCGTCGCGCGGGATGACCAGGGCGTAGCTCACGAGACGCGAACCGTCCCACGCTCCGATGCTCGCGCCGGGCAGGTCGACCGACGGGCCCGACATTTCCTGGCGCACGTCGCCCTCGTCCCAATGCTCACCGGTCCGGTCGGTTTCCTCCGCGACCGTGCAGAGCCGGGTGACGGCCTCGACGTCGGCGAGCGCGAGCGGGCGCCAGGTGAGTTCCATGCGGCCAGGGTAAGGAGCGGCACACGGCCGCCGCACCTGGATTACCGGGCGGTTACGCTCCGGGGGTGCTGGTGCTCCTCCCCCCTTCAGAAACCAAAGCCGACGGCGGCAAAGGCGCGCCGCTGGACCTGGACGCATTGTCGTTCCCAGAGCTGAACCCAGTGCGCGCCAAACTGGCCGACGCCCTGGTAGAACTCGCGGCGGACGTCCCCGCGAGCCTCGCCGCACTGGGCATCTCGGCGCGCCAAGCGGACGAGGTCACCCGCAACGCCCAGCTCTGGACCTCCCCGACGATGCCCGCCCTGCGCCGCTACACCGGCGTCCTTTACGACGCACTAGACGTCAAAAGCTTCACCCGCGCCGGACTGGCGAAAGCACAACAACGCCTGGCCGTCACGTCGTCCCTGTTCGGCGTCGTAGCGGCAACCGACCCCATCCCCGCCTACCGCCTCTCCGGCGGCAACACGGTCCCCGCACTAGGAACCGTACGAGGCCTGTGGAAGCCAGTCCTGGAACCAGTGCTCCACAACGTAGAAGGCCTGCTGGTAGACCTCCGCTCGGGCACGTACGCAGCCTTCGCAAAGCTGCCCTCGGACGCAGTAACCGTCCGCGTAGTAACCGAAGACGCCGACGGCAACCGCACCACAGTGAGCCACTTCAACAAGGCCTACAAGGGAAAGCTGGCAGCAGTACTAGCCACCTCCCGCACCGAACCGTCCACTGTGGACCAGCTAGTACGCGTAATCACCAAAGCAGGCCTGACAGTAGAACGCACCGGCGACCACGCCCTGGAACTGCTGACCGACTAGCCACCCGCACCGACGCACCCAACGAGCGAGGCACCCAGACCTCCCCCGCACCCCGATACGAAGCTCATGTGCACAATCAAGCTTCGGGGTGCCCCACGCACGCCAGGGCGCGATGTCGCCGCCAGGCGACGGGCCGAAAGCGACTCAAGAAAACCTCCCCACCCCGAACCCAGCCAGCAACTCCCCAGGAACATCCGCCCCCAAAACCAACTCCGCCACCAACTTCCCGGCAAACGGCCCCAACGTAAGCCCAGCCGGCCCAAACCCGGTAGCCAGATACAACCCAGGCGCCACCTGCCCCAGCAACGGCAACCCGTCGGGCGAAACCGGCCGAAACCCCACCCGAGTCTCCACCAACCCCGCACTCCCCAGCCCAGGCGCAACAGCCAACGCCTGCTCCAGCACTTCCCGCTGCCCAGCCGCGGTCACCCGATGGTCAAACCCGGCCCCGCTCTCCCGAGTAGCCCCAGCCACCACCCGACCACCGGGAAACGCCAGCAAATAATGGCTGCTCCGAGGCAACACCACCGGCCACCCGGCAGTCTCCACCCCAGGCAGATCAAAGTGACTGATCTGCCCCCGCTGCGGCACAACCGGCACCGGCACCCCCAGCGCCTCAGCCACCTCCCCGGACCAAGCCCCGGCCGCAAGCACCACCGCGTCGCCCGAGAGCTCCTCCGCCCCAGCCCGCACCCGCAGCCCAGGCTCCAACGCAGCCTCAGCGGTCACGAACTCGACGCCCCGGTCAATCGCCGCGGAGATCAGCGCACGCCGCAGCACCTGCCCGTCCACCCGCCCGGCGCCCGACAAATGCACCGCAGCCAGTTCCGGTGCCAGCGGTGGAAAAAGCTCCCGCGCCTGCTCGGCGTCAAGCCGCTCGACAACCCCAGCCTCCGGCGCATCCGCCGCCCGCCCGGCAAGCCGGTCGTAAGCCTCGGTCAGCTCCCCTTCAGAAGCCGACACGACCATCCCGCCGACCACTTCGTACGACGATTCGTGCCCAGCCTCGCTCAATTCGGCCGCCAAAGCCGGGTAATACCGCCCAGCGGCAGCCGCGAGCGGATAAACCGCTTCGTCCCAAGAAGACGTCCAAGGGCTGACGATCCCGGCGCCGGCATCGGTCGCCACCCCGGCCCGGTCCGCGTCCACCACGACGACGTCCGCTCCACGCAGCGCCAGGTGGTAAGCCGTCGAAGCCCCGCCGATTCCGCTGCCGATCACGATCACGCGCATGTCTTCACCCTGCCTGTCCGCCGCCGAAACGTCGACCGAGCACCGCCATCGCCGCGTTGTGCCCGGGAATCCCGCTGACCCCGCCGCCACGGACCGCGCCGGCCCCGCACAGCAACACCCGCTCGTGCCCGGTCTCGACGCCCCAGGTCCCCGCCGTCTCGTCATCCCCGTACGGCCACGACAGGTCGCGATGGAAGATGTGCCCGCGCGGCAACCCCAGCTCCGCCTCCACATCCAGCGGCGTTTTGGCTTCAATACACGGTTTTCCGTCGCCGTCCAGCAGGAGACAGTCCTCGATCGGCTCCGCGAGCACGCTGTCCAGCGACGCCATCGTGGCCCGCAACGCCTCCGCCCGCGCCCTGCCGTTGTCCGCCTCGAACAGCCGAGCAGGCATGTGCAGGCCGAACAACGTCAGTGTCTGCACGCCCGCCGCCCCCTCAGCCGGGCCGAGAATCGACGGATCAGTCAGCGAATGGCAGTAGATCTCGCACGGCGGCACCGTCGGGATCCGGCCCGCCGCAGCTTCCCGGTAAGCAGTTTCGAGCTGGGCAAACGATTCGTTGACGTGGAAAGTCCCGCCGAACGCGTCGCGCGGATCAACCGCCGCGTCCCGCAACCGCGGCAGCCGGCGCAGCACCATGTTCACCTTCAACTGCGCACCCTCCGGCGACTCCGCGGGCTCCTCGCCGAGCAACCGGGCGAGCGTGCGCGGCGCTACATTCGCCAGCACATGGCCGCCGACCACCACGCGTTCCGCATCGCCTGAGCGGTAACGAACTTCTCCGTCCGGCGTCACAGACAGCACCTCCGCGCCGGTGACCAGCGTCGCGCCGGCGCGGCGGGCGGCGTCGGCGAGCGCATCGGTGACCGCGCCCATTCCGCCGACCGGGACGTCCCAGTCGCCAGTCCCGTTGCCGATGAGGTGATAGAGCAGGCAACGGTTCTGCCGAAGCTGCTCGTCGTCCGCGGCGGCGAAAGTACCGATCAGCGCGTCCGTGAGCACGACGCCGCGCACGACGTCGTCCTCGAACAGCTCGCGCAGCGTTTCCCCTGCCGGACGCTCGAAAAACGTCGTCCACGCCTCGTCGTCGCCAATCCGTCGACGCAGCTCAGCACGCGTCGGCAACGGCTCGGTCAGCGAATCGAAAGTCGCCTCCGCCACCCGTGCGGCCGAGGCGTAGAACCGTTGCCAGGCCGCATAGTCCTTTGTGGACCCAGTGACCGCACGGAACGACGCGCCGGTCCGCTCGTCGTCGCCCGTGTCGACAAGGAGACCCGTGTCGGCAACCGGGGTATAGGACGACATCCGCCGCCTCCGCAGCTGGACATCCAAGCCCAGCTCGGCCGCGATCCGCCGGGGCAGCAGGCTGACCAGGTACGAATAGCGCGAGAGCCGGACGTCCACGCCAGGGAAAGCGCGAAACGACACCGCCGCGCCGCCGATCTCCGCACGCCGTTCGAGCACCAGCACCGACTGTCCGGCCCGGGCCAGAAAGCCAGCGGCGACGAGCCCGTTGTGCCCGCCGCCGACGATCACCGCGTCGTAGTCCACCGCCGCGAGCCTAATGCTTGACCCGGAGCGCGCTCCAGGATTTAGCGTCGCCGGGGACAGGATCCAGCGCAGAAGGAGCGACCATGACCGAAGTCCCGACCCGGAACCTCGGCGGCCTGACGGTTTCCGCACAGGGCTTGGGCTGCATGGGAATGAGCCACGGCTACGGCGCGACCGACGACGCGCAGTCGATCGAGACGCTGCGCTACGCCGTCGACCTCGGGGTGAACTTCCTTGACACCTCTGACTTTTACGGCTCCGGACACAACGAGGAACTGATCGGCCGCGCGATCGCTGACCGCCGCGACGAGGTCGTGCTGGCCACGAAATTCGGCATCGCGAACCGCCTCGGCGAACCGACCAAGGTCCGCGGCGACGCCGCCTACGTGCACCAGGCCTGCGACGCCTCGCTGCGACGCCTCGGCATCGACCACATCGACCTGTACTACCTGCACCGAGTCGATCCGGACGTGCCGATCGAGGAAACCGTCGGAGCGATGGCGGAGCTGGTTGAAGCCGGGAAAGTCCGCCACCTGGGGCTTTCCGAGGCGAGCGCGCAGACCGTCCGGCGCGCTCACGCGGTGCACCCGATCGCGGCGCTGCAGAGCGAATGGTCGCTGTGGACCCGCGGCCTGGAAGCGGACATCGCACCGGCCTGCCGCGAACTGGGCATCGGCATCGTCCCGTTCTCGCCGCTCGGCCGCGGTTTCCTGACCGGCCGCTACCGCTCCACCGAAACGATGGCGGACAACGACGTGCGCCGCTACCAGCCCCGTTTCGCCGACGGCAACCTCGACCGCAACCTCGCGATCGTGGCGAAACTGGAGGAGCTGGCCGCCGCGAAGGAGGTCACGACCGGGCAGCTGGCGCTCGCGTGGGTGCAGGCGCGCGGCGAGGACGTGGTGCCGATCCCGGGCACGCGGCGGAAGCAGTACCTGGAGGAAAACCTCGCGGCGCTGACGGTAGACCTCACCACCGACGATCTCGCCGCGATCGAGGCGGTCGCCGCGCCGGAGAACTTCGCGGGCGAGCGCTACGACGCCGCGCACCTCGCGTTCGTCAACGGCTGACTTGCCGGAGGCGGCGTTGGATCCTCCGTTCCAGCGCCGCCTCAGCCGCCCCCTGACCGAGGCGAGACCTGGACGCAGCGGCGTGCCTCAGCCGCTGACCAGGCGATCGACCATGTCGAACGCCCGCGTCAACCGCTCCCGGTGCGACGCCGTCAGCTCAGCCAGATCCTCCCCCTCCAGCCGCCGCCGGATCGTCTCCACCGCCACGGTCCGGTAAGCCGCCACCACCAACGCCGCGAGCAGCGTCGAGTCCCCGGAGAACCGCGCGTCCGCGGCGAGTTCCGCGGCCAGTTCGGCTTCCATCTCGTACCCGAACGCCCGCAGCCGCGCGATCAGTGCGGGCGACTCCGCGACCGTCCGCATCAGCGGCTCGATGCCGCCGCCAACGCCGGACAGCACGTGCCCCTCTTCTTGCAGCGTCAGCGCGAGCTTCCGGAGCGCGTCCACCACGCCGCCAGTCCGTTCGCGAACCGCCGACCGCACCAGGCCGATCGCCTCCGGCAGGCGGTCCAGGAGCAGGTCTTCCTTGCGCTCGAAGTGCGAAAACACCGTCACCTTGGACACCCCGGCCGCGGCGGCGACCTCGGCGATCGTGACCGCGTCGAACCCGCGCTCCAGGAACAGCCCGGTCGCGACCTCGGCGATCCGCGCCCGCGTCTTGGCCCCGCCCCGATCGCCGCGATTGGGCATGAGTCCACCCTTCCGTGTTTCCTTTACCTGGTAAGCTTACCCAGTAAGCACACTTGGTTAAGCCGTCAGGCAAGGGTAGAGGGGAGAACGACATGGAGCGGACTGAGGTGATCGTCGCGGGGGCCGGGCCCACCGGGCTGTTCCTCGCCGGGGAACTGGCGCTGCGCGGGGTGGCGGTGACGGTGCTCGACCGGCTGCCGGAGCCCGATCCGACCATCAAGGCCGGGTCGGTCAACGTCGCGAGCGCCGAACTGCTCGACCGGCGCGGCCTGCTGCCCGCGGCGGAGGCGGCGCAGCGGCGGTTCCTCGCGTCGGTCGGCACATTCGGCCCGACGGTCGAGGCGGCCAAACGAGGCGGCCGCCGGTTCCTGGCCGCAGGGCACTTCGCCGGTTTCCTGTTCGACAACGACCTGATCGACCAGAGCGATCCCGTGCTCGCCGCGCACCGGGCGGTGTCGAACGGCCTCGGAGTCCCGCAGCAGGAAGTCGAGCAGATGCTCGGCGAACACTGCGCAACGCTGGGCGTCGACCTCCGGCGCGGCGTCGAAGTGCACGGCGTGCGCTCCGCCGACGAGTCCGTGACAGTCGAAACGAGCGCGGGCGAGCTCGCCGCGAGCTGGCTCGTCGCAGCCGACGGCGGGCGGAGCGTCATCCGCAAGCAGCTCGGGATCGAGTTCGACGGCACGGATCCGGAAATGACCGGCTACCAGGCCATCGCCGACTTCGAAGACGCGACCGGCCTGCGCCCAGGCTGGACCTGGACGCCCCGCGGCGTCTACGCGTACGGCCCGGTCCCCGGCCGCATCTTCCTCAGCCGCTTCCGGCAGCCGCCGGAAGACCGCGACGCCCCGGTGTCGGTCGAAGAGCTGCAGGAAGCCGTCCGCGACGTCACCGGTGTCCCGGTCACCATCACGGGAATCCAGGGCCGGGCAACGCGCTTCACCGACAACGCGCGCCAGGCCCGGCACTACCGCCAAGGCCGCGTATTCCTGGCCGGCGACGCGGCACACGTCCACTCGCCGCTCGGCGGACAAGGCCTGAACCTCGGCCTGGGCGACGCGGCAAACCTCGGCTGGAAACTCGCCGCGACCGTCCAAGGCTGGGCACCGGCGGCATTGCTCGACACCTACGAAACCGAACGCCACCCCATCGGCGCAGCAGTGCTCGACTGGACCCGCGCCCAAGTCGCGCTCCTCCGCGGCGACGAACGCACCGAACAACTCCGCACCATCGTCGGCGGCGAACTGCTCCGAGTACCCGCCGCGATGAACCGCATCGTCGCGCTGTCGTCCGGAATCCTGCAGCACTACGACGTCGCCGACGACGCCCCCGCCCCAGTCGGGTCGATCGCCGGAGACGTCGACCTGACCTCCGGCTCCCGCCTCGCCGACCACGCCCACGACGGCAGCTTCGTCCTCGTCGACCGCTCCCCCGACGGCCGCTTCGCAGTCACCGGCTTGGCCGACCGGCTCACCCGCGTAGCCGACCCAGCCGACGAACCGAGCCTCCTCGTCCGCCCGGACGGCGTGATCGTGTGGGCCAGTTCCGGAAGCGACGACCAGAAGCTCCTCGACGCCGCTCTCGCACGATGGGCAGGCGCGAAATGACCAGCCACGCTGTCCAACCGACAAGCCGAGCCCCGAGCCATACGCCAGGCCCAGTACCGACACCTGCTTGACTCCGCACTCTGACGGAGGCTGGCACGAAATGACCAGCGGCGCGGGCCAGCCGACAGACCAAGCCCCTCGCCCGCGCAGGACGGAGTGATCCCGTAGGCCGGTCCCGGAAACTTCCCGGCACCGCGCTCACACGCCGGACAGGAGCGAAAGAACCGGTGGCGCGGTCCCGCCGACGAACCGAGCCGCGTCGCCACCGTGACGGAGTGACCGCGTGCGCCAAACGCTCGCCGACACCGCACTCACACCCCGGCCAGCCGTGAACGAAACAGGTCACCCGGTCCTGCCGACGAACCGAACCGCCTCACCACCGAGACGGACTAACCGCGCGGGCCAGTTAACGACACCCAGAAGCCCCGCGCCACCGCACTCACCCGCTAGGTAGGCACGAAACGATCAGCCACGAAGTCCAGCCGATAAACCAAGCCCCTCGCCCGCCCGGGTCGCCCAGCCGAGTCCCGGGGCCGACGATCAGAAGCTCCCCGACCCGCACCCGCACGGCAGACGGGCGCGAACCAGTCCAGTCACGCGGCCCAACCAACGAGCCACCCCACCCAAACGGAGTGATCCCCTAGACCAGTCCCGGAAACAACAACCAGAAGCCGCCAACGCCGCACTCGCGCGCCGAGCGGGCACGAAAAATAAATCAGTTGCGCGAGTTCGAGACGGTCGGCAAGGTAGTCGGCGTCCGGCGGGTTGCCGTCGGCTGCCGGAAGCAAAGGAGGTGCGTCGTGGAGTTTGTCCGGGCGCTGTCCTGCCCTCTTCCGCCCGCCCGCCTCGGCTAGAGCACGCGCTCGCCCGGTGGGCACCCTCATCTAGGAGAACCCACCAGTGCGCGAGCACGATTTCGACGAATTTTCCGACGCCTCCGACTACACCGACCGCCGGATGCGCCGTCGTCCCCGCTTTGACGACGGGCCCGCCCCCGCTCGCCGGGGACGGCTCACCGAAGCCGAGCGAGTCCGTCTCGCCCAGCTTCGCGAAGACGCCTACACCGAAACCGCACTGCCCGACGGCGCCGACCGATGGACCAACTGGGACGACGCCGACCAGGGTCCGCATCCGCGGCCCGATTGGGTGGTCACCGAACTCGCCGCGGTCGACACCGACCTCGGCGTGCTGAAGACCGGCAAGGAAGCCGACGTGCATCTGCTGCGCCGCAACCTTCCCGGAGAAGACGGAGTTCTGCTGGCAGCCAAGCGATACCGCTCGGACGAGCACAAGCTGTTCCACCGCGACGCGGGTTATCTCGAGGGCAGGCGGATGCGCCGGTCCCGCGAGATGCGGGCGATGGCCGGGCGCACCTCGTTCGGCCGCAACCTGATCGCCGAACAGTGGGCGGTGGCGGAGTTCGCCGTCCTCAGTCGCTTGTGGACGATCGGCGCGCCGGTGCCGTATCCGGTGCAGCGGCACGGCACCGAGATCCTGCTGGAGTTCCTCGGCGAGTCCGACGGCACCGCCGCGCCGCGGCTGGCTCAGCTGCGGCCCGGGCCGGACGAGCTGG
Organism: Amycolatopsis sp. CFH S0740; assembly: GCF_004522315.1. NCBI lineage: Bacteria > Bacillati > Actinomycetota > Actinomycetes > Pseudonocardiales > Pseudonocardiaceae > Amycolatopsis > Amycolatopsis sp. CFH S0740. The sequence continues at coordinate 63,068 of NZ_SDLS01000039.1, forward strand.
CCGACCTGTGGGAGCAGGCCGTGTCGGCGCTGGAACTCCTGGCGGGGCAAGGACTCGCGCACGGCGACCTGTCCGCGTACAACCTCCTGGTGCACGAAGGCCACCTGATGGTGATCGACCTGCCCCAGGCGGTCGACGTGATCGCGAACCCGCGCGGCCGGGAATTCCTCGCCCGCGACGTCGCGAATCTCGCCGGCTGGTTCCACAGCCGCGGACTGTCCGAACAGGTCACCGGCACCGATGACCTGGTGCGGGAACTGGAAAACGCGGCCGGTCTCGGCTGAGGCCCCGGGCGGGGCCGCTGGTTGTGCGACAGGCCACACCTGCGACCCCGCCCACAACCGTGCACCTGGGTGCGGGGCAACCGCTCTCTCTCAGGTAGAGTGTGTCAAGACCGCAACGGCGGCGTGGATGAGTTGGTGTCCGTCGCCTCCACAGTCCGCAGAAGGACTCGCGGCCATCCGAAGCAATTTCCGTCGGTGTGCCATGCCATGGCTCGGCACACCGGGTCCGTCCCTGTGAACGCCCATCGCCACACCATCTTGCCCTGCCTGCGCGCGGGCAGCCCGGGCCTCCTTGCGACGTGCCACGTCCGAGAGGCATTTGTGACGATCACGTACGACTCCGGCCAGTCCGCCCGCTCCCGCGCGGGCCGCCCCGAGCGCAAGCCGCGGCACCGGCCGGCCGGTGGAGACGTTCTCCACGACGACACGGTGGAAACCCCCGCCGTGAAGACCTTCGCCCAGCTGGGCCTGCCCGAGCCGCTGCTGCGGGCGCTTTCCGAGGCGGGCATCGACGCGCCGTTCCCGATCCAGTCCGCGACCATCCCGGACGCGCTGGCCGGCCGCGACGTGCTGGGCCGCGCCCAGACCGGCTCCGGCAAGACGCTGGCCTTCGGACTGGCCATCCTGGCCCGGCTCGACGGCGGCAAGGCCCGCCCGAAGCGCCCCCGCGCGCTCGTGCTGGTGCCGACCCGCGAACTGGCCATGCAGGTGGCCGACTCGCTGACCCCGCTCGCCAAGTCCCTCGGCCTGTGGTGCCGCACCGCGGTCGGCGGCATGTCCTTCGGCCGCCAGGCGGAGTCGCTCGCCCGCGGCGTCGACCTGCTGATCGCCACCCCGGGCCGGCTGTCGGACCACGTCCGCCAGGGCACCGCCTCGCTCGGCGACTGCAACTTCATCGCGCTCGACGAGGCCGACCAGATGGCCGACATGGGCTTCATGCCTCAGGTCCGCGAGATCATGGACCTCACCCCTCCGGGCGGGCAGCGGCTGCTGTTCTCCGCGACGCTCGACGGCGACGTCGACAAGCTGGTCCGGCAGTACCTGGCCGACCCGGTCACGCACTCGGTCGCGCCGTCGACCGCGAGCGTCACCACGATGGACCACCACCTGTTCCAGGTGTCGCACTCCGACAAGCAGGACATCATCACCCGGATCGGCGCCCGTGAGGGCCGCACGATCATGTTCGTGCGCACCAAGCACCACGTGGACCGGCTCACCGAGCGGCTGCGCGAAAGCGGCGTGCACGCGGTGGCCCTGCACGGCGGCAAGACCCAGGGCCAGCGCAACCGCGTCCTGTCCGACTTCAAGGAAGGCCACGCGGCGGTCCTGGTGGCCACCGACGTCGCCGCGCGCGGCATCCACGTCGACGACATCTCGCTGGTGCTGCACGTCGACCCGGCCGCGGACCACAAGGACTACCTGCACCGCGCCGGCCGCACGGCCCGGGCGGGCGCGTCCGGCATCGTCGTCACCCTGGTGACGCACGACCAGCGGCGCACCGTCCGCCGGATGACCGACCGGGCCGGCGTGCGCGCCGAGACCACGATGATCCGCACCCACGACGACGACCTGTCCCGCATCACCGGCGCCCGCGAGCCGAGCGGCGAGCCGGTCGTGGAGCGTCGCCGGGAGTCCCCGCGCCGCTCCGGCGGCCGTGGCTTCGGCGGCGACCGCGGCGGCTTCCGAGGCCCGCGTGAGGGCGGCGGCTACCGCGGCGGACGCGAAGGCGGCGGCTACCGCGGCTCTCGCGAAGACCGCGGCGGTTACGGCTCGCGCGAGGACCGCGGTCCCCGCGAAGGCGGCTACAACCGCGGCTCGAACGAAGGCCGGGGCTCCCGCGAAGGCGGTTACGCCCGCGAGGGCGGCTACTCGCGCGAAGGTGGTCGCGAAGGCGGCTACGCCCGCGAAGGTGGCTACGGCTCCCGCGAGAACCGCGGCGGTGGCGGCTACAGCCGCAGCCGTCAGCAGTCCCGCTCCGGCGGCGGCTTCGGCCGCCCGAGCCGTGGCCCTCGCCGCGGCCACGACGCCTGATTGATCCATGGAGAACGGCCCCGCTTCGGCGGGGCCGTTCTTCGTTTCCGGGCAGAGTCCGCCTGCTGAGCCAGGTCGCATGCCGCGGCCGGGCCTGGGCTCGGCGTCAGGCCGCGACGCCATCGCACCGCGACAGTCGCGCTTCGACGCAGCAGTCATCGCCGAGCAGGGTTTCGCGCGCCAGCCAGCCCGCGCCCGAACCCCGACACGGCGGCCGTCGCTGAGGGCGGATCTCGCCCGCCGAACCACGCTCCGCCAGCCGCGTCCCGCGAGTCGCACCCCGGCCAGCGACCGTGACCGAGCAAGGTCTCGTACGCCGACCTGACCGCCCGGAACCGCACCCCGGCACGGCGGCCGTCGCCGAGGACGGAATCCCGCCCGCCAACCAGCCCGCGCCCCCGAAAACCGCAACCTGGACACGGCGGCCGTCGCCGAGGAGGGGCCACGCGCGGCAGCCAGTTCCACACCGCGCCTCAGCGATCGTCACCGAGCCATGGCCAGCTCCGGGCACACCGGCACCCCGCAGCGGTCGCCGCACTCCGGCAGTAGCCGCATTCCGGCAGTCGCGCCTCGACTCAGCGATCGCCGCCGGGCACGGACCCTGCCCACGCCCCAACACAGCGATAGCCACCAAGGAGCGGGCTTGCCCGCCGAACCACGCCCGATCTGCCCGCACCCCGACGCAGCCACCGTCGCTGAGCGGGGGTCGCAGGCCAAACCACCCACTGCAGCCTGCGCTCCGAGAGTCACGACCCGATACGGCGGCCGTCGCTGAGCAGGGGCTCGCCTACCGCACCACACACCGCCAGCCCTCATCCCGACAGTCGCGCTCCGGTGAACAGGCGCGCACGCCAGACGGCCCCCGAAAGCCCCACCACCGCAGCCGCCGACCACGAGTCTCGACACTCAGCCAGTCCGCACCCGACAAAGGGGCCATCGCCGAGCAGGGCCCTCGCCACCAGCTAGCCCGCACCCTGCCAGCCGCGCCGACCAGAGCCCGCGTCCACCCCGCCCAACCCCGTCGCACCAGTCTGTTTCCGTTGCCCTGCCCCGCTTCCCGTCCGTCCCCGGGCGGGGGTGGGAAACGCGGCGCCCGGCCGGATGCGACACTGCCTCAGTGACTGACACTCCGCCGCTGCCGCCTGAGAACGTCTTCGACTGGATTGAAGCCGAAGGCCAGCGGCGGGCGGAAGCCGGTCTCTCGCGGCGGATGAATCCTCGGCCCGCGCAGCATTCCGTGCTCGACCTCGCTGGCAACGACTGCCTCGGCCTCGCCCGCGACAAGCGCGTCGCCGGGGCGGCTGCCGCGGCTGCGTTGCGGTGGGGGGCCGGGGCGACTGGATCGCGTCTTCTCACCGGGTCCACCGAGCTGCACGTCGAGCTCGAACACGAGCTTGCCCGCTTCTGCGGGGCCCAGGCGGCGCTCGTCTTCTCCTCCGGATTCACTGCCAACCTCGGCGCGGTGACCGCCCTGTCCGGGGCCGAATCGGCGATTGTCACCGACAAATACGTCCACACGTCGCTGGTCGAAGGCTGTCGGCTGTCCCGCGCGGACATCGCGGCTGTCGAGCACTCGACTCCGTCGGCGATCAAGCACGCGCTGGCCACCCGACGCAAACCGCGGGCGATTGTGGTTACTGACTCGGTGTTTTCCGCCGACGGTGAGGTCGCGCCGCTGGGCGAACTCGCCGAGATCTGTCGTGCGCACAGTGCTGCGCTGGTCGTCAACGACGCGCACGGGTTCGGTGTCCTCGGCGAAGGCGGCCGGGGCGCGGTGAGCGCTGCGGGGTTGTCATCTGCGCCGGACGTCGTCACCACGCTCACGCTTTCCAACGCCTTGGGCGCGCAAGGCGGCGCAGTGGTCGGTCCGCGCCGCGTGATCCGGCATCTCGTCGACACGGCGCGCAGCTTCATCTTCGACACCGCTCTCGCGCCGGCCAGTGCCGCTGCCGCGCTGACGGCGTTGCAGGTGCTCAAGTCCGAACCGGACCTGCCGGCGAAGGTCATCGAGAACGCCGGGAACCTCGCGATGAGTCTGAAGCACGCCGGTCTGCCGGTCGATCTTCCGGAGGCTGCCGTGGTCGCGGTGCGGACGCCGTCGCCGCAAGCAGCGACCGCGTGGGCGGAAGCCTGTGCGGAGCAAGGGATTCAGGTCGGCTGCTTCCGCCCGCCCGCGGTGCCGGACGGCGTTTCCCGGCTGCGGCTTACCGCCCGCGCGGATCTGTCTGAGGCGGACATCGACCGCGCGGTGAAGGTGATCGCCGCGACCGCGCCCCGCGGTTAAGCCGGGCGGCGCATGGTGATGTGCGGGATCCCGTCCTCGAGGAATTCCTCGCCCTCAGCCACGAAACCGAACCGCGCGTAAAGCTGCTGCGCATAGGTCTGCGCGTCCAGTACGAACGCGCCGGTCGCACCGTCCAGCGCAGCCGCCATCAGTTGCGCCGCCAAACCCTGGCCGCGGGCTGACTTCGCCGTCACTACCCGGCCGATGCGCCGTCCGCCGCTCGGCTCGGCCAGGACGCGCAGGCACGCGAGAACCTCGGTATCGGAGGCCACCCAGAAATGCTCCGTCTCCGGAAGCAGATCGAGCCCGTCGATGTCGGCGTACACGCAGTCTTGTTCCACCACGAACACGTCCGACCGCAGCCGGAGAATCGCGTAAAGGTCGGCCGCGGAGAGGTCGGGCCCGGCGGCGCGGTGCAGAGTCGTCACGCCGCCTTGCTTAACACAGCTCAGCCGAACAGCCGCGCCTGGGACTGGGCCGCGATGTCGTCGGAGAACTGCGAAACCCGCGTGTACACCCCGGGCTTGCCCGGTTTTCCGCAGCCGTCGCCGAAGGACACGATGCCGATCAGGGTGTCGCCCTCGACGAGCGGGCCGCCGGAGTCTCCCTGGCAGGCGTCCTGGCCGCCCTGCGGGTAGCCGGCGCACACCATGCTCGACGGGTCGTAGGTGTCGTAGGCCGTCTTGCACGTGGAGTCGCTGACCAGCGGCACCTGGGCGCTGCGCAGCACGTCCGACCGCTCCCCGCCTTCGGAAAGCCGTCCCCAGCCGAGCACGGTCGCCTGCGTGCCTTCCGCGTACAGCGACTGGTCGCTCTTGTCCGCGATCTTCGCCGCGCGGTAGGGCAGCCGTCCGCGCACGGTGAGGACCGCGATGTCGTCGCCCCTCGTCGGGTCGCTGTAGTCCGGGTTCACCCAGACCCGCGAGACGCCGAGTTCCACGCCGTCGTTGCTCCGCTTGTCCTGGCGGCCCGCGACCACGTGGACCGACGACTTCGGCAGGGCTTTCGCGCAGTGCGCGGCGGTCGCCACCGCGGACGGGCTCACGATCACCGCGCCGCAGAACTGCGAACCGCTCTGGTCGGTGAGGTAGACCGCGTACGGGTGGTCGGCCAGCGAAGCCTCGCTGCCGCCGACGATCCGGGGCTGCGCGTGCGAACCCGGGTCGGACGGCGTCGCCGCCCAGGCCGAGCCGACCGGGACCGCGATCGCGGCGGCGAGCAGCGAGCCCGCCGCGAGCAGGACCGGACGACGGAACTTCGCGGGCATGGGCTTTCCCTTCATCGGCACTACGACGGCACAGCCTGGACGCGCACGGGAATCAACCGACTCCGGCGCGTGCACACACGGCCGCGATTACCCTAAACGGGCCAAGCCCAAAACGGTGTCACTGGAACGGGTGGAGTCTCTATACACCGAGCGCATTCGCTTAGCTGGGGGCATGCGACGGAAAACAGCCGCGACGGCCGGCGCGCTGACGCTCTTTCTGCTGGCCGGATGTGCCACCAGCACCCCCGCGGCTCCCCCGCCCAGCCCGTTGAGCGCGCCGTCGACACCGCCCAGTCCGACACTTCCGGCAACTCGGACAGCGACGAACGCGCCCGCCGTCACCTGGCAGGTGGGTGCTCATCCGCTGCCGCGCCGCCCGGACGGCTTCGGCGAGATCCGGCCGACTCCACCCGAACTGGTGAACCGTTCGCTGCCGACCCAGGACTTCCTCCCGCCGCCGTCCGGCACGACGTACACCTCGAAGATCGCCGACGTCCCCGACGCCGTGCTCAAGCGCAGCACCTGGCAAGCCGCCTGTCCGGTGTCGTCGGCCGACCTCCGGTACGTCACGCTTTCCTTCTGGGGCTTCGACCATCGCACGCACACCGGCGAGCTCCTGGTGAACAAGGACGCGGCTCCAGGGGTGGTCAAGGCGTTCGGCGAGCTGTACGCGCAGCAGTTCCCCATCGAGGAAATGCGCATCACCTCCCCCGCCGAACTCGACGCCCCGCCGACCGGCGACGGCAACGACACCAGCGCGTTCGTCTGCCGCCCGGTGCGCGGGCAGAAGAACTGGTCCGCCCACGCGTACGGGCTCGCGGTGGACGTCAATCCGTTCTGCAACCCCTACACCAAGGACGACCTCGTCCTCCCCGAACTGGCGTCCGCCTACGTCGACCGCGCGAACGTGCGGCCGGGAATGGTCACCGCGGGCGGCCCGGTCGTGCGCGCCTTCGCCGCGGCGGGCTGGCAGTGGGGCGGGGCGTGGAAGTCGCCGGTCGACCGGATGCATTTCACAGCCAACGGCGAGTGAGCCGGGAACACCGGGGCGGGCATCCGGGGTTGACTAGGCTGGCAGCAGACCGCTTTCGGGAAGGACCGCCGTGCCGCACTACGACCTGGTGATCATCGGGACCGGATCGGGAAACTCGATCCTCGGGCCGGAGTTCGCCGACCTCCGGACGGCCATCGTCGAGAAAGGCGTGTTCGGCGGGACCTGCCTGAACGTCGGCTGCATCCCGACGAAGATGTTCGTCTACGCCGCCGACGTCGCCGCGACGCCCGAGCACAGCTCGCGCTTCGGCGTGGACGAGGAGCTCACCGCGGTGCGCTGGCCGGACATCCGCGACCGGATCTTCGGCCGGATCGACCCGATCGCCGAGGGCGGCGCGGAGTACCGCGAGAACCACGAGGACAACCGCAACGTCGACGTCTACCGCGGCGAAGGCCGGTTCACCGGCATGAAGGAGCTGCGGGTCAGCTTCGCCGACGGCCGTCCGGACGAGGTCGTCACCGCGGACCGGTTCGTGCTCGCCGCGGGCGGGCGGCCGGTGATCCCGGACGTGCCGGGGCTGGCCGAAACCGGCTACTACACCTCCGACACGGTCATGCGGCTCGACACGCTGCCGGAGCGGATCGTCATTCTCGGCGGCGGGTACATCGCGGCGGAGTTCGCGCACGTCTTCGCGTCGTTCGGCGTCGCGGTCACGATGGTGAACCGTTCCGGCGCGCTGCTGCGGCAGGAGGACGCGGACGTCAGCGCCCGGTTCACCGAACTGGCTTCGCAGCGGTTCGACGTCCGGCTGGACCGCAAGACGGTTCGCGCGCGCAGCACGGACAACGGGGTCGCGCTGGATCTTGAGGGCCCGCAAGGGGCGGAGACCGTCGAGGCCGACCTGATCCTGGTCGCCACCGGCCGCAAGCCGAACTCGGATCTGCTCGACGTGGCCGCCACCGGCGTCGCCACCACCGAACGCGGGCACGTCGTGGTGGACGACTACCAGCAGACGTCCGTCGAAGGCATCTACGCGCTCGGGGACATCTCGTCGCCGCTGGAGCTGAAGCACGTCGCGAACCACGAAGCCCGCGTGGTGCAGCACAATCTGGCGCACCCGGACGACCGCATCAAGGCCGACCACCGGTTCGTGCCGCACGCGGTGTTCACCTCGCCGCAGGTGGCGTCGGTCGGGCTGACCGAGGCGCAGGCGACCGAGCGCGGACTGTCCTTTGTGGTCTCGAAGCAGGACTACGCGGGCATCGCCTACGGCTGGGCGATGGAGGACACCTCCGGTTTCGCGAAGCTGCTGGCCGATCCGGCGACCGGGCAGCTGCTGGGCGCGCACATCATCGGCCCGCAGGCGTCGACGGTGATCCAGCCGCTGATCCAGGCGATGAGCTTCGGCCTCGACGCGCGGTCGATGGCGCGCGGGCAGTACTGGATCCACCCGGCGATGCCGGAACTGGTGGAGAACGCGCTGCTGAATCTGCCGCTGGACTGACTCCGGGGATACCCAGAGTTGATCACCCGGGGCGGGGATTCCCGAATCGGGTAACAAGGATGTCGCATTGTTACTGTTCTCCGCGGAGGTGCGGGGACTGACATGACCGACATGATCGCCGGGGAAATCGTTGCGGCCGCGGAGAATCTGGCCGCTCGCTGGACCGACGTGACGGATCTCGAGCTGGTGTTCGCCGTGCGGCGGGCCAAGCTCGGGACGACAGCCGCGACGCTCGCGTTGCTGGAGGAGCTTCGGGCGATGCCGTCCGAACGGGCCGCGGAATGCCTCGCGGTCGCGGTGGCCGCGCTGGACGACGTCCGCCACACTGGCCAGCTGCCCGAGGCGGCGCTGGCGAGCTGACAGAGGTTCAGCTGCGCGGCGGATCCGACCCGCGCAGCTGAGCCTCGAAGCTTTCGTCCCGGCGGCGCAGGACGTCGCGGATCGCCAGAAAGACCGGCGCGACAATGAGAAACACGCTGAGACCGAACATGACGGCCACGATGAAGGCGTTCTGATCCCACTGGTCGGCGACGGTCGCGGTCTTCCCGCTGTCCACCCATTGGCAGCGCACCTTCGGCGAGGGCTGGCACTTCGGCTTCCAGCTCACGAAAAAGACGTCGATGGTGAACCACATCAGTGCGACCCCGGCGACGGCCATCAGGCACAAGAAGACCGCTCGGCTCACCGTGCCGCTCCGTCGTGGCCGCGCCGTCATGGCCTCAGCGTGACACAGTCACGCCAGCCTCACACGAAACGGCGCCGCCCGGACAACGCACCGAAGATCATCTGCGTCACCATCACCACGAGCAGCACGATCAGCGACACCGTCCAGCTGCCCGTCGCGTCGTGCAGCAGGCCGAACACGAACGGCCCCACCGCGGCCAGCAGGTAGCCGAAGCCCTGCGCCATTCCCGACAGCCTCGCCGTCTCGGCGCCGGTCCGGGCTCGCAGCGCGATCACCGTCAGGGCCAGCGAGAAGACGCTCATCCCGATGCCGAGCAGGATGCTCCACAGCAGCGGCGAGAACCCGGGCGCGATGACGAGGCCCAGCATGCCGGCCGCGCCGAAGACGCCCATGCCGACGATCCACGGGCTCTGACTTTTCTGCCGCGCGGCGATCGGCGGGATCACCAGGCTGATCGGCACCGCGATCACCGAGATCAGGCCGAGCAGCAACCCGGCGTCGGCCTTGCTGACGCCCGAGTCGATGAAGACCTGCGGCAGCCAGCCCATCACGACGTAGGCGATGAACGACTGCAGGCCGAAGAAGATCGTGACGATCCACGCGAGCGGGCTGCGCATCAGCGACCGGGCGGGAGCGGAGCCCGCAGCCGGACGCGGCGGACGGCCGGTGCCGCGCGAAGCGATCAGCCATGCCACCAACGCGATCGCCGAGAGAACACCCCAGCTGCCGAGGGCGGCGCGCCAGCCGCCGAGGGCCGATTCCAGCGGCGGGCTCAGCGCGGAACCCGCCGCGCCGCCGCCCTGCAGCGCCGCGGTGTAGACGCCGGTCATGAGCCCGACGCGAGCCGGGAACGAATCCTTGATGACCACCGGGATCAGCACGTTGACCAGCGCGATTCCCGCGGTCGCGACGAGCGTGCCGCCGAGCACGACGTACCGTCCGTCGAGCACCCGCACCGCGAGGCCCGCGGTCAGCACCGCCAGCGCCAAGCCGATCGCCGGGCCGATGCCGAAGCGGCGCGACAACAGGGGCGCGGCCAATCCGGCACCGGCGAAGCACAGCCCGGGCAGGGTCGTGAGGATGCTCGCCCACACCGCGGACGCGCCGAGGCTGCCGCGCATTTCGGCGAGCAGCGGGCCGACGCTCGTGATCGCCGGCCGCAGGTTCATCGCCGTCAGCACCACCGCGACCGCCAGCAGCACGCCACCCGCCACCACGCCCGGACGGCGACCGGCCGGCACCTCCTCCTCGAGGCTGCCTTCCAGCTCGAGCTCGAGCCGGTCGGAATAGGTGGCGGTGGACACGGCTGCAGCGTCTCGGGAGTCGGCGGGCATGTGCGCTACTATTCCATACGTAGGATGATTGGATGAAGGGATCAGGCTGTGCCGTTGGCCACCACCCGCCGCGCCGGACTCGTCGACCAGGTCATCGATCAGCTGCGCGAGGCGGTCACCGCGGGCGAATGGCCGATCGGGCACCGGATCCCGACCGAGCCGGAGCTGTCCGCGCAGCTGGGCGTCGGGCGCAACACGGTCCGCGAGGCCGTGCGCGCGCTGGCGCACACCGGGATCCTGGAAGTCCGCCAGGGTGACGGCACGTACGTGCGCGCGACGAGCGAGGTGTCCGGCGCGATCCGCCGCCTGTGCGGAACGGAACTGCGCGAGGTGCTGCACGTCCGGCGGCTGCTGGAGGTCGAGGGCGCCCGGCTGGCCGCGACCGCGCGCACCGAGGAAGACCTGGCTGAGCTGCGCGTCCTGCTCAACCGGCGCGACACCGACTGGGACGAGGGCCGCCTCGACGATTTCGCCCGCAGCGACGCGGAATTCCACCAGGTCGTGGTCCGGTGCGGGCACAACGGGCTGCTGCTGGAGCTCTACCGCGGCCTGATGGAGGCGATCACCGCGAGCGTGGCGTCCACTTCGGACAACCCGGAACACGCGGAGATGATCCGGCACCGGGAACTGGTGGACGCGATCGAGGCGCGCGACGCCGGGCGGGCTGCCGAGGAGGCGGCTGGGTTCCTGGACGAACTGATCGCGCGGGCCGAGGGTTTGTGATCAGTCGTTCCGCGCTGGGCCGAGGATGGTGGAGAGCGCTCTGATCAAGCGCTTCGCGCCGCAGCGCGTCCGTTCGTCCGCGTCCTCTTCCAGCGCCTGGCACTCCCGCAGCGCTGCGTCCCGTTCGGTGTCGTACACCGTGAACACATCGTCCACCGCGGTTTGAATCCAGTCGCTCTGGTTCTGGTCGGCGTCGGCAAGAGCGGCGGCAACCACGGCAAGCCCGGCCGAGTCGTGACGGCGGAGCAAAGCCTCCGCCGTCTCGCGAGTGACAAACGTGTTGTCCGCGTCGAGCACGAGTCCCAGCAGCGGCCCCTTCGCCTCCGGCATCTCAGCGAAGCTGGCAAGGGCGCGACCGGCGTCCGCTCGGTCGAGATAGCCGGGGCTTTCCGACAGCCGAATCAGGGCCGCCGCCGCGGCGCGTCTCGCGTCGTTGTTCACGACGGCATTCTCACGGAAGCGTCAGGATCTCCGCGCCGTCAGCAGTCACCACGAGGGTGTGCTCGAACTGCGCCGTCCACTTCTTGTCCTTCGTGGTGACCGTCCAGTCGTCGGCCCACAGGTCGTAGTCGATGGTGCCGAGCGTGATCATCGGCTCGATCGTGAAAGTCATGCCCTCTTCGATCAGCGTCTGCACCGAGGGCTCCTCGTAGTGCAGCACCGTCGGAGCGGTGTGGAACGCCGGGCCGACGCCGTGGCCGGTGAAGTCGCGGACCACGCCGTAGCCGAAGCGCTTCGCGTACGCCTCGATCACGCGGCCGATCACGTTGAGCTGCCGGCCCGGGCGGACCGCCTTGATCGCGCGTGCGGTCGCCTCTCGGGTGCGCTCGACCAGGAGCCGCACCTCCTCGGAGACGTCGCCGGCGAGGAACGTCGCGTTGGTGTCGCCGTGCACGCCGCCGATGAAGGCCGTCACGTCGATGTTGCAGATGTCGCCGTCCTCGATCACGGTCGAGTCCGGGATGCCGTGGCAGATCACCTCGTTCAGCGAGGTGCAGCACGACTTCGGGTAGCCGCGGTAGCCGAGCGTGGACGGGTACGCGCGGTGGTCGAGCAGGAACTCGTGCACGACCTTGTCGATGTCGTCGGTGGTCGCACCCGGCTTGACCGCCTTGCCGCCCTCCTCGAGCGCCTGCGCGGCGATCTTCGACGCGACCCGCATCGCCTCGATGACCTCGGGCGTGCGCACTCCGTTGCCGGTGTCCCGTTTCGGCGCCGGCCGGTCCACGTACTCGGGACGGGCGATGTCGGCGGGGACGGCACGGCGCGGCGTCTGGACGCCGGGCTTCAACGGGGCGCGAACGGACATGTCCCCCAGCCTACGACCTCGCCCGGCCGCGGCGCAGCCAGCTCAGAACAGCACCGTCGCGTACTGGCCGACCTGCTGGAACCCGATCCGCCGGTATGCCGCGAGAGCGGGCGCGTTGAACCCGTTCACGTACAGGCTCGCGGTCCGGCCGAGGCCGTGGACCAGGCGGTTCACCACCGCCGCGGTGCCCGCGGTGCCGAGCCCGCCGCCGCGCCGGTCCGGGTGCACCCACACGCCCTGGATCTGGCCGACCCGCGCGGACATCGCGCCGATCTCGGCCTTGAACACGACCTCGCCGTCCTCGAACCGGGCGAACGCGCGGCCGGTGGAGATCAGCTCGCTGACCCGGGCGCGGTAGCTGGCCCCGCCGTCGCCCGCGCGCGGGTCGACGCCGACCTCCTCGATGAACATCGCGACGGCTGCGGGGAGGTAGCGGTCGAGTTCGTGCGGCCGGACGGTGCGGACCTGCGGGTCGGCGGGCACCAGCGGGTCGCCTTCGAGGGCCATCAGCGGCTGGTCGCCGCGCACCTCGCGGGCCGGGCCCCATTCCGAGGACAGCTCGTCCCACAGCCCGAGCACCTGCGGCGCGGGCCCGACGAGCGAGGAACAGGTGCGCTGGCGGCGCAGCGCCCGGTCGGCGAAGGACCGCAGCGCCGAAGCGTTGCCGCGCAACGGGATCAGGTTGGGCCCGGCGAAGCACAGCCCGGTGAGCCGTCCGGCGCGCACCGGACGGGCGTCGGCCGCCCACAGCTCGCCACCAAGACGCCACGGGTCGAGACCGGCCGCCTCGACCCGGGCGCTGACCATGCAGCTGCCCACCGGGTCGGCGGCGAGTGCAGCGCGCACCGCCGGATAGTCCCGATCATCGAGCAGCCGTGCACCTGCAAGCCGCAACACGGGGTCCAGAGTGCCAGATGAACCGGGTGAACGGAACGCGAGCCGGCCGACACGCTGAGATGAACGGCCCTCGCACCCGAACGGCGGCGCCCCGGCGGGCTCCGCCACCGACCGTGCCCGAATCCGCGAAAGAGGGCTCCGGAGGCACCCCGCCCGGGTGCCCCCGGAGCTTCCCCGGGGATCCGTGAAGGGCTCCCCGAGGGAATCAGCGTCCGTGAAGGGGCCCTTCACGGACACCCGGGCACGGCAAGGTCCGTGAGGGCCACCCTCACGGACGCAGATTCCCGCAGGGTTCCCCTCACGACCCGCAACCGGTCGTGAAGGAGCCCTTCACGGACGGCAGCCGCCGCGTGCGGGGGCTCAGTGGTGCCGCGGGACCAGGTGCAGCAGCCGCGAAGCGTGCGGCGCGAGCGTCGCGGTGAAGCTGTCCCGGCTCACGCCCAGGTTTCGGTGCGTCCACAGATCCCGCACCGCCGCCGGGCCGCGCAGACCCAGGTCCGGCCAGGACGCGGTCACCGGGGCCTCCGTCGAGCCCAGGTTGAACAGCGCGACCGTCACCCCGCCGCGGCCGTCGGGGCTGAACCACACCTGCTGCTGGGTCGCCTGCGAAACCGGACGCGCTGCCCGTCCCGCCTGGTCGACGGCCAGGACCTCGCGGTTGGTGAGCAGCTTCAGGTCGTCCGGGTCGAGTTTGGTCAGGTCGGTGCCGAGCAGCAGCGGCGAGGCTTCGATCGCCCACAGCGTCATGACGCTCTGCCGTTCGTCCGGGGTGATGCCGTTCGCGTCGCCGTTGCCGACCTCGATGGAGTCCAGGTCGTTCCAGTGACCAGGGCCCGCGAAGCCAGTCCACTTGGGAGCGTCGGCGAAGCGCAGCTTGACCCGCACGTCCCAGTTCGTGAGGCCGACGCAGTGCGAGTAGCACTCGATGTCGCCCTCGATCCGCCACCCGTTGCTGTAGCGCTGCCAGGTCGCGGCCTCGGCGATGCTGAGCGAGTTCGACAGTTCCAAGTGGATCGGACGGCCGGTGGCCTGGATCGCCGCGTGCCACTGCCGGATGTCCTCGCGGTTGTCCGCCGGGATCTTGCCCCCGCCGGGTCCGACGAAGTCCATCTTGATGTAGTCGACGCCCCACGACGCCAACTGCCGCGCCTGCGAGCGGACGTACGCGGCCGCGCCGGGCTTGCTGAAGTCGAGTTTCGCGGATTTGTCGTCCGCGGTGTTGCCCGCGCCCGCCATGACGATGTCGTGCACCCGGTACGGCGTGCCCTCGATCGGCGAATCGGCCGCGACCGCTTGCGCCGGGACGCCCGGCACCAGGTAGATGCCGAATTTCAGGCCGCGCTGGTGCAGGTACCGGGCCAGCGAAGCGATGCCGTTCGGGAACTTCTTCGGGTCCGGCGCGACGCGGCCGAACTCGTCGACGTGGTCGTTCCAGCCCGCGTCGATGTTGATGTAGCGATAGCCGTACGCGGCGAGCCGGTCGTGCATGACGTCGGCCTGCGCCTTGATCGTTTCCTCGGTGAACTTCCGGCGCAGCGCGCTCCAGCTGCTCCAGCCCATCGGCGGCGTTCTCGCCACCGGCGTCCAGGATTCGATCGACTGGCTGTCCGCGGCGGCTGTTCCCGCCAGCGCTCCGGCCAGCACCGCCACCGCCGCGGCCAGCACACCGATCCGACTTCGCTTCATCGCGACCACCTCTCCCGGGGATCGCTTCGTTGTACAAGCGGCGCGGCGGCCGCAGCAATGATTCATCGGATCACTGACCGCTAGCCGGGACGGAACCCGCCGACCGGATCAACCCTGTTCACCACCGTGAATGCTGGGAATATCCACAGGAGACCTCTCGACACGATCGCGAATAGATCCTATCTTTCTTGCGGCGCGCCCCAGCGTCGTTCACTGGCGAACACGGAGGTCCCGGATGAAGTTCAGACCAGCGCGCACCCTCGGGCTCGCGGTCGCGGCGCTGACCGCGACCGCGCTGCTGCCCGCCGGTGCGGCGGCCGCGTGGCCGGGCAGCCAGGACGTGTACGTCTCGCCGTGGGGCACCGATTCCGGCTCCGGGGCCGTCTGGTCGCCGGTGCGCACGCTCCCCCGCGCCCAGCAGCTCGTCCGGCAACGCGCCGCGCACCTGAACTCCGACCTGACCGTGCATGTCGCCTCCGGCACCTACCGGCTCGACAAACCGCTCGAACTCGACGCCTCCGATTCCGGCACGAACGGCCATCGGGTCGTCTGGCAGGGCTCGCCGGGCACCGTGGTCAGCGGCGGCAAGCAGGTCACCGGCTGGCATCCGGTCGCCGGACGTCCCGGTCTCTACTCCGCGCCCGCGCCCGCCGGACTGGACAACACTCGCCAGCTGTACGTCGACGGCGTCCGCGCGCAGCGAGCGTCCGGGCGGCTTCCGGTCACGGTGAAGGCGACTGACACCGGGTACACCGCGTCCGCGGACACCATGGCGCACTGGCGGAACCCGAGCGACCTCGAACTGGTGTACACCAGCGGCGAGGAGCTGTGGAACGTCGAGCGCAACGGCCTCGGCCAGTGGACCGAGCCGCGCTGCCCGGTCGCGTCGGCGCAGGGCACGACGATCACCATGGCGCAGCCGTGCTGGGACAACTCGACCCGGCGCGTGATGTTCGCCGACATCCCCGGCCGTTCGGTCAACATGGTCGGCCCCGGCGATCTCACCAACGGACGGCAACCGTCCTATGTGGAGAATGCGTTCGAGCTGCTGGACACTCCCGGCGAGTGGTACCTCGACCGCTCCGCGCACACCGTGTACTACCTGCCGCGCAAGGGCGAGAACCTGCACTGGGCCGACGTCGAGATGCCCGCGCTGGAGAAGCTCGTGGACGGTCGCGGCACCGCCGAGGCGCCGATCCACGACATCTCGTTCCGCGGCATCCAGTTCTCCTACGCGACCTGGCTCGAACCGTCGTCGCCGGAAGGCTTCTCCGAAATCCAGGCCGGATACCGGATCACCGGCGAGCGCGGCTGGGCCACGCAAGGTCTCTGCCAGTTCACGCCCGGCGGCACCTGCCCGTACGCGGACTGGACGAAGGAACCCGGCAATGTCTCGATGTCGCACGGGCACCGGATCGAGTTCCGAGACACCGTGTTCGCGCATCTCGGCGCGGCCGGGCTCGACCTCGGCGAGGGCGCGCAGGACAGCAGCGTCTCCGACAGCGTGTTCACCGACATCTCCGGCAACGGCGTCGAAATCGGCGGCGTCAGCAAGCCCACCGCGGCCGGCGCGGACCTGACGGCGCGGGTCAAGGTGACCAACAACCACCTGTACGGCATGCCGCGCGAATTCACCGGCGGGGTGCCGATCGTCAACGGGTACTCGCAGGACAATGTCGTGTCGCACAACCAGATCGACCACGTCGCGTACTCCGGCGTCTCGATGGGCTGGGGCGGCTGGCCGGACAAGATCAAGCAGGCCGCGACGCCGAACGTCTCGCGCAACAACGTGGTGTCGGACAACCTGATCCACGACTACATGCTTTCCCTCGACGACGGCGGCGGCATCTACACCCAGGGCATTACCGGCCCGTCGCAGGCCGAAGGCGAGAAGGTGACCGGGAACGTCATCTACGACCAGTGGGGCCTCGGCAAGTCGGTCTACACCGACAACGGCTGCACCTACGAAACCGTTTCCGGCAACGTGCTTTACCACGCGGCGTACGCCAACGTGGCCTCCACACACGTCGACTACCGCGACTCGCTCGGCAACAACGACCCGACCGTCATCTCCGGAAACTACTGGGAGCAGGGCGATCCGGACGGCGACAAGAAGGGCGTCATCACCTCGGGCAACCACCTGCTGAACAACCCGGCCGCCGCACCTAAGTCCATTGTGGACAACGCGGGGATCGAACCGGGCCACCGCTCGGTGCTGAACCGCCGGATCGACGGCGTGTCCGCTCCGCAGGCCCCGACGCGGATAGGCACCTTCTCGGTGTCCGGCCAGCTGTACGCGACCTGGAACCCGACTGTCGCGGAAAACGGTGCGCCGGTGCAGGACTACCTGCTGACCGCGTCGGACGGCAAGCACAGTGTCACGAGTTCGGTGTCTGCCAAGGACTTCGCGCGCACCGGGTACACGGTGATCCCGAAGCTGACTGACGGCCAGACGTACACGGTCACGGTGGCGGCGCGCAACCGGTACGGGGTTGGCCTGCCGTCGCTGCCTTCGGCGCCGGTCACCGTCGCGCAGCCGGGCACCCAGCTCGCTGCTGTCCCGACGAAGGCGAAGGCGCTGCCGAGCACCGACGCGGCGAGCATCCACTGGACGCCGCCGGCGGAAACCGGGTCGACCCCGGTGATCGGCTACCGGATCACCGTGTCCGACGGCCGCACCATCGAGGTCACCGGACGCGACACGATCGTCAGCCAGCCCACCCAGAAGGGCCTGACCCGCGTCGTGGACGGGCTGAAGCCCGGCACCGCGTACACGTTCACCATCGCCGCCGTGACCGGAAACGGCGTCGGCCCCGCGGTGACGGTGCAAGCCACCACCGCGTAACCGGTGATCGGCGCGTACCGGACCTCCCTGCCGGTGCGCGCCGATCACCCTATCCGGAAAGCCCTTCGATAGGCCCCCGGAGTCGTCCCCACCTGCGCCCGGAACCGGCGCCGCAAGTTCACCGCCGACGCCAGGCCGACCCGCACCGCGATCGCGTCCACTGGCAGGTCCGTCTCCTCCAGCAGCCGCCGCGCCTCGGCCACTCGCCGCGACAACAGCCACGCACCCGGGCTCGTCCCGAGCTGATCAGCGAACCGGCGAGCCAGCGTCCGCGGGGAAATCCGCAAGCGGGCAGCCAAATCCTCCACCGACAGCGGCGTGCCCAACCGCTCCCCCGCCCAGTCGAGCAGCCCGTCCAACGTGTTCGCGGACGCTTGCGGCGGCGCGTACTGCACTTGCCCGCCCTCGCGATGCGTCGGCATCACCATGTGCCGCGAGACGAGCGCCGCGTGCGCCGCTCCGTGATCCTGGCGGACCAGGTGCAGGCACAGGTCGATGCCCGCTCCCGCACCCGCGCTCGTCGCGACGTCCCCGTGGTCCACGTACAGCACGTCCGGTTCCACGTGCACCGCCGGGAAATCCCGACGCAGCTGTTCGGCGCGCGCCCAGTGCGTTGTCGCCGTTCTTCCGTCCAGCAGCCCGGTCTGCGCGAGCGCGAAGACGCCTGAGCAGATCGTGACCAGCCGCGCGCCTCGTTCGTGCGCGTTCAGCAGCGCCCGGCGCACCTTCGGGGAAAGCGGCGTCTCGACCGGGAGCCAGCCGGGGATCAGCACCGTGTCGGCCGTGGCGAGCTTGGAGAGCCCGTTGGACACGTGCATCGCATACCCGGCCGACGTCGGTACCTGGCCGGGATTCTCGGTGCACACCTCGAATTCGTAGTACTGCGGCACGCCGTCTCTCGGCGTGCCGAACACTTCGGCGCCGCAGCCGAGTTCGAACGTCGACTGCACCGGCCGGACGAGTGCGACCACGCGATGCATGGCAAGAAAGTACCCGATGACGTCTTTCCTGACACTGTCCCGCGCGGGCACGGGAAGCCAACCTGGGTGTCATGCACTCCGAAATCCTTGCCCAGCCGGGCTACACCTCGGTCCCGGTCGGCGAAGCCCCGGTGAAGGACCTTTTCCCCGGCATCCGCCTCCGCCCGCTGTGGAAGGGCGAAAACGGCGCGCACGCCAACGTGGTCGAGTTCGATCCCGGCAGCACGTGGCCCGAACGCGACGTGCACGAGCCCGGTCCCGAAGAGGTCTTCGTCGTGTCCGGCACCTTCAACGACGGCGCCCGCGACTACCCGGCCGGCACGTTCATCCACGCCCCGGCGGGTTCGTGGCACGTCCCGGCTTCGGCGACCGGCTGCACGCTGTTCGTCTTCTACCCCGAGGGCTAAGCGCCGCGGTAACTCCCGATCGTCCAAGCGTTCCCCTCGGGGTCGCGGACGGTGAACGTGTGCGAGCCGTAGTCGGTGTCGTGCAGCTCCAGGCTGATTTCGGCACCGGCTTCGCGCACGCGGGCGTAGATCTCGTCGACCCGGTCCGAGACCACGTACACCGCGCTGGCACCGGGTTTCATCTCGTCGTGCACGCCGTCGGCTGGGCCGCCGCAGCTGCCGAGCATCACGGCACCGCCTTCGGGCCAGCGGAGCTCGGCGTGCGCGACGCCGTTTTCTCCGGGCACCACGAGGGTTTCTTCGAAGCCGAGAACGTCGGTGAGGAAACGGATCGCGCCGCGGGCGTCGTTGTAACGGAAAGCGGGCCAGACTGTCGGTTGCGGAGTCATGCCACCGATTCTGCGGCGGCGGTCTTCGACTCGTCTTGGAGAAACGGGAGCTCCTCAGCCATCCAAGTCCGCGGCGAACATCCCGCCAGCGCGCGCCACTCGTTCGAGAAGTGTGCCTGGTCGTAATACCCTGCGGCATAAGCGATCCCAGCCAAATCGCGATGTCCGGTACGCAGCAACCGCACCGCCCGCTCGAATCGCAGTACGCGGGCCGCCTGTTTCGGGGCCAATCCCAGCTCGGCGCGGAACCGCTCACCCAGATGACGACGGCTCCAGCCGACCTCGTTCGCCAGCTCGCCGACCCGCAACAGCCCGCCGCTGCGGCGCAGCTCGTGCCACGCGCGGTCCAGCTCCGGCGGCTGTTCGGCGCGCTCGACCGCCCGCGCGGCCAGCACCTCGTCGAGGATCGCGAACCGGGTGCGCCAATCGTCCGCCGCGGCCAGCCGGTCCGGCAAACGGGCGAGGTCGCCGCCGAAGTCTGCGAGGTCGGTTACCTGGCCGGTCAGCTCCGCGGCGGTGACGCCGAGCAGCGTCCGCGCCCCCAGTGGATCCAGCTCCAGCTGCACCCCGCGCTGCACCCGGTCCTGCGTGATCAGCGCGGGTTCGGTGTGCAGGCCGCCGACCACGCTCTGCAGCGCTCCCGCCCCGGCCAGCCCGGCGTACCGGATCGGGTCTTCGAGGCTGATCACGAGCGTGATGTGCCGCGACGGCAGCCCGCGGTGCACCTCGAGGGTGACGTTCTCCTGCGCGTACCCGACGTAGCGCGTGACCAGGCCCCGCAGCACCGGATGCGGCGGACGGGCGGCCCAGCTGTGACTCACGCGACCAGGCTAGCCCCGATCCGGGCGAATTCTGCTACCACGGGAGAGCGGTCCCCACGATGAGGAGAAGCCCGATGACGATCCAGGAACAGGCGCAGCAGCTCGAACTGCTCGCCGACCAGGTGCCGACCGGAATCGCCCTCGCCACCAAGGGCGAACTGGAAGACCTGCAGGCCCAGGTGCTCGGCCTGCTCGGCGAAACCGGCTCCGCGACCGCCATCCAGGGGTCGGTGCAGATCGCGATCCGGCAGATCGACGAGGTCGCGGCCTCGCTGGAGAACGTCCGGATCCAGATCCGCGAAGCCGCCCAACATCACCTGCGCGGCTGACATGGTCGCGCACGCCGGCGAGTTGGCGGAAGTCGCGCTGGCCAATGTCGTACGCGAGTATCCGCATTACGAGAGCCACTGGCGCCTCGACGACACTCCCGTCCCGGCGATCCGCGAGCTGCACCCGTGCTTCTACGGCAGCTTCGACTGGCATTCGTGCGTGGAAATGTTCTGGATGCTGGTGCATCTGCTGCGCCGATACCCGACGCTCGTCCCGGCCGACGAGATCCGTGCGGTGCTGAACGCGCACCTGACTGAGCCCGCGTTGGCTGCCGAAGCCGCTTACTTCGCGCCGGAGCAGCACCGTACGACCCAGCGTCCGTATGGCTGGTCGATCCTGCTGGCGCTGACGTTCGAGACCGCCACCTGGGACGACCCGGACGCCGCGCGCTGGACCGCGGCGCTGCAACCGTTGAGCAGGCTTTTCGTGACCCGCTTCCTCGACTGGCTGCCGAAAGTCACGTACCCGATTCGGTACGGGCTGCACGAGAACGGCGCTTTCGGACTCTCTCGTGCGCTTCCCTACGCTCGGCACCTGGCCTCCCGGGGCGAGCCGCAGTTGCTGCAGGTCCTCACCGAAACGGCGTGGCGCTGGTTCGGGAAGGACCGCGACTACCCCGGGGCTTGGGAACCGTCCGGTGCTGATTTCCTCAGCCCCGCCCCGAAGCCGAGCTGATGAGCCAGCTGGTACCCGATTTCGGTGCCTGGCTGGAGGGTTTCCTGCCGGGGATCGGCGAGCGGAACCCGGCGGCGCTCTTCACTCCCGCGGTGGTGACCGACGCTTCCGACGGGTTGATCGCCCATCTGCACGGGCTCAACCTCCACCGCGCGTGGTGCTGGCGACGGATCGCGGCGGCATTGCCGGAGGGAGACGGCCGAATCGCGGTGATTGAGGCGGCTTCGCGCGAGCATGCGGAGGCCGGGCTGCCGCAGGTTACGGAGGGGCCGTACGCGGTGGAGCATTTCTTGGCTTACTACGCGTTGCTTCTGTTGAGCGACGCCGAAGCGGAGAGGGCCTGAAGCAGTGTCGGATCCATGGTTATCCATCGAAGTGCTCGACGGAGAATCCTCGGCGAGCGATTGGCGGCGCACCTACTCCGACGCGTTGCTCGAAGCCGCGATCGTCGACCGCGCCGTGCGATGGTCCTGGCGGACGCACGAACGCGGCGTCGTCTTCGAGATCGCCTTCAGAACCGACGCGATCCGCGACGAATTCTGCGCCCAGCCGTCAGTCAGGACAGCGCTCGACGCCGTGCCGGATCCGCGCCACGGGCTCACGATCACCCGTGGCGGCTAGCTTTCCGGCAACGGCTCCCGATGCTCCGCCCGCAATCCGTCCAGGGAAACCCGCAGCAGCCGGTTCCACATGTGCGGCCGGCAAGCGTCCGTGAACTGCGCCGCGTACCCCAGCGAGATCAGCAGCAGCACCAGATCATCCGTAGTCACCCCGGGCCGCAACAACTCCTCCGCGCGCGCCCGTAGCTCCTCCAGAACCGCACGGAGTTGCGGGATCCCCGTCGGATCTGGGTCGGTCCACGTCAGCGCGAAGCTCTCCATGATCGCCCGGTGCCGCGCGCAGCCGGACAACGCCTGTCGATAGAAGTCGGTCAGTGCCGCCCACGGGTCTTCCGCCTCGATGGCTGCCTGGCGCGCGGACTCGGCCCACCGGGAGAAGTCCTGGTCCAGGACCGTCCGGACGAGGTCTTCCTTCTTCGGGAAATGCCGGTACAGCGTGCCCATGCCGACCCCGCTGCGCCGGGCGATCTCGCGGACGTCGACGGCGGCTCCCTGCTCGGCCATCACCTCGGCCGCGGCTTCGACGATCGCCTCCCGGTTGCGGATCGCGTCCGCACGGAGGGCGCGACGGCGGGTGGGGGTCTGCGGGTCAGCCACGGCCATGTGCCGAGCATACTCGCTTACCCGGAGCATGTGCTCCGTCTAGTCTGCTACTTTGCGGAGCAAGTGCTCCGCCTAGTGAAGGAGATGCCGTGCCCACCCTCGACGACTGGAATGTCCGGATTCTCGCCGAATTCCGGGAGAACGCCGGACACGTCGCCTGGAGCAGTCCGGAGGAATTCGCCGCGGGCCGACCAGTTCCGCCGCATATGCCGGGGTTTCCGGAAAAGGGGATGCCCTTGATCCTCGTGCACCACGTCGGGGCGAAAACCGGGAAAGCGCGGATCAGCCCGCTGTTCTACCAGCCGGTCGGCGACAGCTGGGCGGTCTTCGGCACGCACGGCGGCAGTCCGCGCGACCCCGCGTGGTACCGCAATCTCATGGCGAACCCGCGGACGGTCATCGAGGCGGGCGCGGAGGAAATCCCGGTCGAAGCACGGCTGACCGCCGGGGAGGAACGCGCCAAGATCTGGGCCGAGCAGATCGCGCAGGTCCCGAAATTCGCCGAGTTCGAGGCCTCTTCCGGGAGGCAGGTTCCGGTCGTCCTGCTGGAACGCTGCTGAAAAAGAAAGGGCTCCCCGACCGAAGCCGGGGAGCCCTTTCGCAGGGAAAACTCAGCCGACGGTGACGCTCGGAGCGCCCTCGCCGATCGACTCGCCGGATTCCTCGGCGATGCGCATGGCTTCTTCGATGAGGGTTTCCACGATCGCGTGCTCGGGGACGGTCTTGATGACTTCGCCCTTGACGAAGATCTGGCCTTTGCCGTTGCCGGAGGCGACG